>DASYFA010000176.1:0-3278 GCA_036498705.1 Paenibacillus sp. | reverse complement strand
TTCGCTGCGGTCTTTATTTGCCTAATTTTATTCGGCTGAATTATGATATAGTGGGTACATATTATTTAACCGCCTTAATGAGGGAGTATTCCTACTTTGGCGGTTATATTTTTTGGAATGTGAATAGCTTTATTGCGGCCTATTGTGAATTTCATCTCCTATAGGTATCATGTTTATTGAGGTGACTAAAGAAAAGATGGAAAGATTACAGAAAATACTAGCAAATGCTGGCGTAGCTTCACGCCGAAAATGTGAGGAATTGATTTTGAACGGTAAAGTGATGGTGAACGATGAAGTCGTGACCACGCTTGGAACGAAAGCTGATCCGAATGTAGACGTCATTACCGTGAACGGCAAAACAATCGGTGCGGAGAAGAAAGTATATATCGTATTCAATAAACCGAAGGGCGTTATTACGAGCGCTTCAGATCCGCAAGGAAGAAAAATAGTCACCGACTACCTGAAAGGTATTAAAGAGAGATTATATCCTGTTGGACGTCTCGATTACGATACTGAAGGCCTGCTTATTTTAACAAATGACGGGGATTTTGCCCATCTGCTGACTCATCCTAAGCATCATGTCTCCAAGACTTATTTGGCCACGGTGAAGGGTGTGCCTCATGGTACTGAGTTGGAGAAGCTTAAGCAAGGTATTATGCTCGAAGATGGAATGACGGCCCCAGCAGAAGCGGAGTACCACGATATCGATCCGGAAGGTAAGCAATCGACGATTTCGATTACAATCCATGAAGGAAGAAACCGTCAGGTGCGACGTATGTTCGATGCGATATCACACCCGGTTCTCAAGCTGAAGCGGATCTCCTTCGGTGATCTATTTCTCGGTAATTTGAAGAGAGGGCTCTATCGCCACTTAACGAAGGAAGAAGTAGAAGGACTGTATAAGCTGGCTGAAGCAGCAGGTAAGACGAGCAAACCTTTTAAAAGAGAAAGCTCGGACAAGCCTGTCAAGCCAACCAAGCCCGCCAAGCCTTTCAAAAACAAAGGAAATTTCAAACCGCGGAAAAAAGATTAGCCTATTCAGACACATAATATTCATAATTCCCCTTGCGAAAAATATGGCAATTTTCGTTATAATGTTCATAGGATGTTCACTATTTGTTCATTGATTTATGAAAATTGTCATAGTGAGGAGAATTGATATGGGGAAGGCGAGACGTCCTGTACAAATTTTTGTATTGCTCTGTATCGTAGTGTTAGGAGCATATGCCATCAATTCAGCAGTGTTCGGCAGAGGGAGCGATAAGCCTGTAGTGGGTGGCAAGCCTCCAGCTGTCAAGCTGCTTGGACTTGATGGCAAAGTACATACCCTGGAAGAATATAAAGGCAAGGTTATCGTCATCAATTTCTGGGCTACATGGTGTACGTATTGCGTAAATGAGATGCCAGCTTTGCAACAGCAGTGGGAGAAGTGGCGTGATTCTGGAGTGGTCGTGCTTGGAATCAACACTGGTGAAGACAAGATGACGGTGTCCAATTTTACGCAGCAGGTAGGAACGGATTTTCCGATTCTATTTGATACTGATAACGAAGCTGTTCGCGAATATGGAGTTGTACCGATGCCAACGACCTTTTTTGTTGATAAAAAAGGTAAGATCGCTTCCATTCATGAAGGCGAGCTAAATCTGAACACTTTGAATGAACAGATTAAGCAGCTTGTTCAGACTGAGGGGTAAAGACGATGGCATTGATTGAGAATACCAAATGCGAATGTGGTCATCAGAACCGGGTTGGTACGGTGCTGTGTGAATCCTGTGGGAAGCCGTTGGACGACCGCGGTGACTCCAAGGAATTGCTGGAAATGCGTTATGATGGTGTAGCAAGGCGTTCCCAACGAGTAAACCCCAATTTCATCGATCGGATCTGGAACTTTTTCTCATCCGTGAAGGTTGCGGTTTATTTGATTATTTTTACCCTGCTTGGCGCGATGTTGGGCACTATTTTTGAGCAGGAGAGCAGCTTCATTAATTTTGATCCGACTACATTCTATAAGAACAAGTATGGGCAACTCGGTGAAATCTACTATAAATTAGGGCTCTCTCACACTTATGAATCTTGGTGGTTTGTACTGCTGCTAGTGATGATCGGTTCGTCCCTTGTCATTTGTAGCCTGGACCGCGTGTTGCCACTTTACAAAGCGCTTTCAAAGCAGCGTATCCCGAAGCATCTGCAGTTCCTTACACGTCAGAAGGTTGTCTATCAGGGACCTATCCAAGTGGAGGAAGATGAATGGGTTGAACGCGCCGTCAAGCCTCTCAGACAGAAAGGTTATCGGGTTCATAAAGAGAAGAATGCGATTCTCGCCGAGAAGCAGCGTTTCAGCCGCTGGGGTCCCTATATTATACATATCGGACTGATCGTGTTCCTATTGGCCGTATTGTTCAGGGGCTTGCCTGGATTGCATTATGATCAGCATTATTGGTTCCCCGAAGGGGAGAAGACGAAGATTCCCGGGACGAACCTATATCTGGAGAATGAGAAGTTTAGAGTGGAATATTATTCGGAAGATGAAATGTCCGAGGGCTTCCGCAAGACGGGTAAAGTAGTAGCAAAGCTGTTCGAGACGAAGGTGGTTCTGTATGAATGCACCGCGAATTGCGATGATCCTTCCAAGGATCCTCAGCTCAAAGAAGTGCAACGACACGCGATTCAAGTGAATGATCCTCTAACTTATAAAGGGCTTCGTGCCTATCAATTTGATTTCGACTTAACCCCTAAGCTACGTTCGGTTCAGCCTATATTGGTGAATAAATTAACTGGGGAGCAATATGGAAAATTCAAGCTTGAAATGAAGAATCCGCAGCAGGAATTCAAGCTGGGTCCGTATACATTGGAATTGAAAAATAAATTTATGGATTTCTCCTTAAATGAACAAGGGCAGCCGATATCAAAATCCAAGGACCCGAATGCTCCGGCATTTCTTTTTGTGGTGAAAGGTCCGGATTTGCCTGAGGAAGGCAGCCAGTTCATCTATTTTCCTAAGCAAATCGATAAAGAACGATTCCAGCAGGATGCCATTAATGAGAAACTTGGCGATGTACAGAACAAACTGGAATTCGTTGTAGAGTCGATGAAAGACGTTGATATTATCGCTTCATCGAGCTATTTGAATATTCGCATTGATCGGGCCATGCCATTTGTCTGGCTTGGACTTGGGATCGTAATGCTCGGTTTGATCTTGAGTTTCTATTGGCAGCATCGGCGGATATGGCTCCGCATAGATGATGGAATATTGACGCTTGGCGCGCACACCACCAAGA
>DASYFA010000175.1:0-5930 GCA_036498705.1 Paenibacillus sp. | reverse complement strand
ACCAACGTATTTTGTGGTAAACTGCATTAATGACAGCCTCCTTTTGCTTTGTAGCTCTGAAATGGGTTTTCTTATCACATTATCCATTTTAACCTACGATTCGAAGCAAATACGGGGGCTGTTTTGTTCATCATAGCTAGAGAATGCCCCTTCCTTGGCCATGAACCTTTGCTGTCCCGAGAAGGCGATGAAGTACATAATATGAATCTACTATTGCCTACGCCGCAGCTCCTGGTTGTGCCGAATCTTGGCCTCATTGCCTTGCTCGGTGGCTTCATAAAATACCCTCTTGGATATACTGTCCGGCAGGTACTGCTGCTTCACATAATGTCCCGGATAGTTATGCGGGTATTTATATCCTTCATGTCCCAGCTTAACGGCACCTTTGTAATGAGTGTCCCGCAGATGAAGCGGCACTTCCGCCGATCTTACCTCTTCGATCGCCGTCATCGCTTTATCGATAGCCATCGTCACCCCATTCGACTTCGGACTCTCCACCGCGAACAAAATGGCCTGAACGATGTTCAGCCTAGCCTCGGGCCAGCCATTGTTCCTGTAGGCTTGTAGAGCGCTGACTGCCTGCACCATCGCCTGTGGATTAGCCAGGCCGATATCCTCGCTGCTGGCCGCGATCAGGCGGCGGATGAAGGTCATCGGGTCCATGCCCAGCTTCTCGACCGCATACAGGAACCAGAACACCGCAGCATCGCTGGAACCGCGAATGCTCTTATGAAATGCCGACAAAACATCATACTGTGTCGACTCATCCGCCTTGACTAGCGGACGGCGGATCGATTCCTCCGCAACCTCTTGAGTCACATGAACCGTACCATCGCTAAGCGGAGGTGTCGTCAGCACCGCAAGCTCCAACGCGTTCAAGGCCCGGCGAATGTCGCCATTGGCCATTGCGGCGATATGCTGCAGTGCTTCCTCATCGACCTTGAGCTTCATGAAGCCAAGCCCTTTCTCCCTATCCTCAAGCGCCCGGCGCATCGCCAAGAGCGAATGCTCCTTGTTCAGCGGCTCAAGCTGGAACAGCGTCGAACGGCTCATCAAGGCCCCGTTCACATAGTGAAACGGATTCTCCGTTGTTGCACCGATAAATATAATCGTCCCCTTCTCAACTGCTGGCAGCAGCGCATCCTGACGAGAGCTGTTGAAGCGATGGACCTCGTCTAGGAACAGGATCGTCTTAGTACCGTAGAATGCTTTATCGTTCTGCGCTTTCTCAATCACTTCACGCACATCCTTGACGGAAGCGTCCACTGCATTCAGCCGTATAAATTCCGCCTGCGTATGATTCGAGATAATATGGGCAAGCGTCGTCTTGCCACAGCCCGGCGGGCCGTACAGCAGTATTGACGATACCTGGTCTGCTTCGATGGCCCGCCGCAGCAGCTTGCCAGGCCCAACAATATGCTCTTGTCCGATATATTCATCCAGAGAAGTAGGCCGCATCCGATCCGCAAGCAAGCGGCCCAATGGCTTCTGTTCCTGGCTATAAGAGAATAAATCCATGCCGTTCACTTCCTCTTCAGTAGTACATTTGTGACTAATTTCTTTCTCTATTCTATCATAGTCCAATCGCTCCAACTTATTATACCTTATGTATAAATACTACAATTTTTAAATTGACTCCATATGTCCAAGCAAATTCTTTCAAAAAACATATGATAGAGTATCCTAAGTAGAAAGGAGGAGACAGACGATGGCAACTATAACATTAACAACCGGTCCTGTCCTGAACGGATCCGAGACTGGCGTTCGTGCATCGATCGTTCGAGTGTTAATTAGTAATGACGATACTACTCCAGTAACTTATGAACTTGAGGTGTTCTCCATACCGGACACCGCGAAGAATACACCGAAAATTCCGTTCGTTCATCAATTGTTCGAAGTAGGCGCCCTTACCAGCACCAATGTGAATATCCCGATATTTCAAATCCCCATTTACGAAGTTCAACTTCAGGTAACTTCTAATCATCCTGAGGATACTATTACCACCGTTGTAGGCGTAGATGCGGAAGGCAAAATCGTCGACAGTCTACAAATATTCAATTCCGATTTAAGCCAGATTCGCGAATTGACTCCTGTCCCCTAGCAAAGATAAGCCTGTTACACCAGCCGTTTTTACGGCTGGTTTTTGCATTCATTCATAAACCGTACAAGTTAGTAGCAGCTAAACATCCATCCCTTTTTATATAATACGATCGATTATTCGGTGCACATATAGCAAACTATAAAACCACAGGCCGGTTCAGTAAGGAATTGAACGGACCCGTGGTTCATCCTTAGGCTACGATCATTGGACCTTGCGGTAACCGAGAAAATATATCAGTTGGGAGAGGAATCGATTGCTGTGTATGCCATCCGTACGCCATAAGCTCTTTAATGCTAGGAATTGGCCGTAAACGTCCACCTTCGGCATAATATAGTCCGTTGTTAACCGGACTCTTATACAGCCGATAATCGATCAGCTCATGCTCCTCGAAAACATTATTATCGATGGGCGGACCCATTGGGATAGACTCCAATTGCCCTAAAGTTAGGGGAATCGATTCATTGACCTCATAGCCTAACAGTGTAAAAGACTCAAAATTACGGAAGGGATAGCGTAAACCGTGGCTAATTAGGTACATGCCATTCATTGGATCCCTGGCGATGAAAACCGTTGGGAAATACTCAGGAAATTGGCCATAATGGATTAATAGCCTGCCAGCTGGAATGGTGGCTAACCTGTCATCAGGCAAATGAACTACCCGGTCGGGACGAAAATGAAACGTATGAAATGTATCAGACGACTCAACTAACCGCTTCAAGCCTTTCTCGATTTGATAAATATTCCCCTCCTGGTCTTGCACGAGTATTCCATTAGGCAAAGAAGGATCTTCATGTTGATAATGAGGATGCCCCTTCGCATATCTTCCGGGTAAAAAGCTTTCATCAAATGCGTAAATGAGGCGTTCCGGGTTAAAATTCCATTTTCTCAAAAATACACGGCGATTTCTCTGTCCTAATTGTTCCATATCAATTGAATTTCTTTTAAAACTTGCGTTACCCTCATGATGAACATAAGTGTCCCCTGCAATGAGTAGTCTCAATCCTGCTCTCAGCGCCCGATATGCGAAATCGATATCTTCAAAACCGCCTCCTAGGAATTCTTCATCTAAATATCCTATCTGATCTATTAACTGTCGACGGAACAACATGCAGAACCCGCTTATAGCCGTCGAATCCCGCCAAAGTGAGGAATTTGAACGATTAAAGGTTCGTGAAAATTCGTGATATCCCTCTATGGATGAATAGGACTGAGGAAGACGCTGTACAGGGATCACCATGTTTGAAACAGGGCCAACAATGCCAATACCTGGCGAGCTATATAGCACTTCAATTAGATTTACCAGCCAATGATGGGAAACTACTGTATCGTTATTTAGAAGAAGAATTGTATCGCCTGTAGACGTCTTAATGCCTTGATTACATGCACCGGCAAATCCCTGATTGGTTCTATTTTCAATTAAACGTACATTTTCTCGACTGCGTAAACGATCCTGCGTGCCATCCGTCGAACCATTATCGATGCAAATCAACTCGTAAGGAATTGTGGTATAACGATCTATACTATCTAGGCATCGCTCCGTCAATTTCCAATTATTTAAGGTTAAGATAATGATACTTACCAGCATTCCAATCTCTCCTTATTTTATAGGCTATTGAGCACCATTTGTAATGGGGTTTGATACACCTGCTTGATAGATTCAAATTCCTTCTCAATAGCCGGGTAAAGTTGAACCGTACCCATTTGCTCATGGTGCCGGTAGGCTGTAAGAGGCTCATCTAAATAGTAGAAATCCGCTCGGTTCAATATAATGCGAACCCAAAAATCATAGTCATGAGTGTAGCGCAAGGCCTCGTTAAAAAAAACAATATTATAAAAGTAATCCTTTTTAATCATTACAGTACAGCCATTTACCGGACAGTAAGATAAAAAAGCCTCAATGAAGGACCTTGCTGTGTTGAATTTGGCTGTTGCGTTCAGATTTTTTACTTCACTGGCTGCGTTGATGACGTGATAATCTGTATAACAAATCACAGCTTGCTGCTGCTCCATAAAACTCACTTGACGTTCAATTTTGGTGGGATAAAACATGTCGTCAGAACTAAGCCAAGCGATATATTTCCCGCTAGAGGCATGTATACCTTGATTGAGTGCCGTTGCCGTGCCGCCATTCATCTTTACGATATAATTTATTCGATCCTTATAAGGGATTAAACGTTCCTGGTGAATAGTAGATCCATCGTCTACTACAATAATTTCGATATTTGAATACGTTTGATTTAAGGCACTAGCTACAGCTTGATTTAGGTATGGACAGTTGTAAAAGGGGATTACGACACTCACCTTGGGGAATTGTTCCATATATTTTCACCTCGCAATCCTCGGATATTACCAATTATTTTAATACGGTATGTTAAAACCAATTAATGATTGTGGATGTATAACTACTAATATCTGTTTTGACATGAAGAATATATAACATTAAATAAATTTAGTTCTCTTGTCCAACCATAGCTATCCGTTAAAACATATATAATTAGAGAAAGAAGGTGAAGCGTTGAAAATATTATTTACCTACTTTGTTCCAAGTGGTGGGATGGAAACCTTGAACCGGACACGAGGAGAAGCGCTTCGAAAACATGGGATAGAATGCCACCTTTTGTACACCAGCTATGGTGCTGGATTACAGAACGCTTGTAGTTGTCCTACGCATATTTTTGATGATGATCAGTTAATTCAGCAGTTACTAATAAATGAAAGCTTTCAAGCTATCATCGTATCCTCAGACTTTACTATGCTTGAGCGTTTACGCCGATTGGGTTTTACCGGTCCTATTATTTTTGAAGCACAAGGACTGGGACAGATGGAGCATGCGATTTCATATATTAATGATGCAGCACCTTACATTTTGTCTTATGCAAATGCATTATTATATCCCCCTACTTCTCATCTATGTAAGTTATTCTCACAGTTTCCAACCAAATTACATTTTAGTTTTTCTAACTGTATTGATAACGAAATAATTCGGTATCGCCCCAATGAGAAACATTCAACCCCGATTATCGGTTGGGTAGGACGAATAGAACCAAACAAAAATTGGCGAGAATGTTTAGAAATCGCATGCCTTACATTGTTCCATGAGCCAACAATCCGGTTGTGGATATTTGAAGATGCTACTTTATCTGCCCCTTCAGAGAGAGAGCATTTTAAGAATGTAGTTTCTCAGCTTAGCTTGGAGAACCATTTGGATATCTTCTCAAATACACCACATATTGAAATGCCTTATTACTACTCCGTTATCGGGAATTCTGGCGGGTACTTGCTGTCTACTTCACTTCTTGAAGGGTTTGGTTATGCTGTAGCAGAAGCTATGAGTTGCAATTGCCCCGTCCTTACCACAGATTCCGACGGTGTACGTGCCTTTATAGAACACAATGTTACAGGGAAGTTTTATCAAATAGGTAATACTAATCATGCTGTTGATGAGGGATTAGAATTAATGAGAAATGTCCCGCTTCGCAATTCAATCCTTAATAAAGGCAGGGAACATTTGGAGTCTGCTTTCAGTACTGAAACTTACGTGTCCCACTTTATCGGAATACTGCATTATCTGGGTTTACAATAACAATCACAAATAAGGATCAACTTTCATTTTCAGAAGAAAGCTGATCCTTATTTCAAGCCGATTTACGCTTTTTTTTAAAAGATCTTAAAGGCCGCCGTCGCTGTTTCTTTCTAGGTTTAAGACGCGTTCGTTTTCTAGCCAGCCTCCTTACGATACGTTTTCGTTTTCTAGTTTTCTTTACAGCCTTTTTCCGGCTCCGTTTAGTCGCATAATGCTGGTTCAATCTATGAATGACAGCTTCAATCT
>DASYFA010000174.1:0-14452 GCA_036498705.1 Paenibacillus sp. | reverse complement strand
CCCCGTTAGAAGTACCTTTGGCAAGGACATCACAACCATTGTAAACTGCCCTTGTTCACTAAATACTCTCAGACCGTATTCGTTGCCGTAATATAATCGAATACGCTCTTGTACATTTCGAAGGCCAATACCATTACGATTCGACTCAGGTCCAGAGCTGCGGAAAAGCTTATCATTCATTCCTACAGACCGTAGTTCCTGATTTAACCGAGACAGGGCCTCTTCATGTATTCCTATGCCATTGTCCGTAACTACGATCTGCACGTCGTGATGCTGCCAATCATGCACCTGAATCGAAATTTCTTTGCAGAACTCTTCTCCGGTCCAAGCATGCTTTACAGCATTTTCGACAATCGGCTGAAGGGACATCTTGAGCATTTCCAGCTCCATGGCTGCTTCTGGAATATCGAGCTTAAGGAGAATTGGTTCGTCAAAACGAATATTCATCACTTTCGTGTAATTCTCGATATGCCGAATTTCGTCGCGCAGCTTCGCATATTCTCCAGACCATTTAAAGTTATAGCGCATCATTCCCCCGAGGGAAGTTAACGAATCGGAAATCGTCCGTTGGTTCTCAATCTCGGCTAGCATTTTTATGTTTTCCAATGTATTAAATAGAAAGTGGGCGTCAATTTGATTATGAAGCGAACGCAGTTCAGCCTCCTTCGTCAGCGCTTGCTTGTATACCGCTTGAGCGACCAATGTATTAATCGTATTCATTAGTTTGGAGAAATGATGTGCAAGTTCTCCAATTTCGCCACCGCCACGAATAGTGATTCCACTATAAGCTTCTCCTCGTCGTACCTTTTTCATCTCCTCCGTTAATAGTCGAAGATTTTTCAGAATAAAGGCATTAAGAATATAAGCGATCAGGGTTACCAGCGTAATAAAAACGATATTGGCTCCGATGAGGAGATTACGTGTACGGGATATATCCTGGATCACACCCTCCATGGATACGATATTGATCAGATTGGCATTAATCCGTTCAATTCGCTGATGCAATAATAGAAACTGTTTTCCATTTTCCTTATAACGAATCTCCCATTCTCCCGTATCTTGATAACGCTGAAGGCGTTCTTTAATAATACTCTCCATTTCCGGGTTAGCTTGCAGAAAGGAGTCCATCTCCCGTGTGAATATCTGTACTTCGTTGTCGACAAGCAGCATCTGCGACTTGCTGTCCTGCATGACTGAATAAGTCCTCGGACTGAAGTTCTCCAGCAACATGTCTACTTGGACCATACCAACATGATGGCCCGCCGGGATGCTCATTTCACGCAGCAGAGACACTTTGGGCGTAGGTGCAGGTGCTTGCCCGATGTACCGCTTCACCACATCTGGGTCGTTGTATTGGAAAGACCAGGACTCCGTTCCATTCATCTGTACTGCCTTCTTATACCATGATTCATTGGCTACACGATATTCACGGAAGAAGATCGGCCAGATTTCAACGATATTGCTGCTAGAAAACAAACGGAGATGGGCTACGTTGGGATTGTAATATTGAATGCGTGTCAGATTTTTAAAGCTATAGTAGTTGAAGTTTACCAGTTCATCGGTGTCCAGATCGCTGGTATGAGCCAGGTAATCCCTCACATCCAGATCGTCATAAGCAACTTGCGCCGCCCGGACCATGGATTCAATTTGCGTATCGGTATGTAACTGCTCCATTTCTAGCAAGGACATGCTCTTTTCCTGGGCATCGCGTAAATACATGTTATTAATCGCTTTATAAGAATAGAGGGACACCATCAGGCAGGGCCCTAATATGATAAAAATATAGGCGGCGATTAGGCGGCTCTGAAGCGAGCGGCGCCCAAGCCAATACATAAATGAATCCCAAGTTGCATGGAGGCGCTTCCACCTTGTCATAGCTAGTGACTCCTTTATAAATACCCAAACGCCCGCGGTTAGCGGGCGTTTTGGGCAGAGCTATACTTACATGCCAAGTTTCTTCTTATTTTCTTCATACTTCGTTTGTTGGAAGGCTTGCACTTTAGCAAGTCCATAATCATCTTGTTTCTTAAGGTAATCCGCCCAGATCTTGTCGAATTCAGCTTCGGACGGTGCCATCAGCAGTTTAGGCAATGTCTTACCACGCAAATCCTTAATTTTGCCAAGGGCTATACCTTCATCGGAGTTGGCAAGTGGATCAAGTTCATCGAACTCGGAGAAGCTCTTCGCTTTACCGCGAGTCCAATCTTCCAATTGTTTGTAAGGTTCGACCGACTTCGGCGTCCATTGCTCGGTAATATTCGTATTCATCAGCATCCAGAAGGTGAACGAGGAGCCATATTGCTTATCGAAAGCGGAACGGTCTTTGTTCATCAGGTCAAAGGCTTCAGGCAAGAATTGATCTTTGCCGTCAATTGTATCATAACTTACGCCTTTTTCGCCAAGGTAAAGGTCTTTATTTCCTTCTTCACTATTCAGATAGTCCAGGAATCTAATGGCGCGTGCTTTGTCCTTCACATCTTTGGAGATCAAGGTTAACGTCCATCCGGAGATGCTTGGGCCATTCAAGGTAGGTGCGTCAAGATTGGTGTTTGCAGGACCATCGACGGCGATATAGATTTTGTTAGGATCTTGTTGGAACAGGGTACCAAGTTGTGCTGCGAAATCAGTACGTTGGTACAGCATGGCGAAGTAACGGCCTTGAGCAATTTTTTCCTCCATTTGAGCGCGCTTATCGATAAAGATATCTTTTGCCAGCAAGCCGTCTTGGTTGGCTTGACGCAGCACCTTCAACCATTTGACGTATTCCGGATCTTTTTCACGATCATATAGCTGGCCGTCTTTTTCCCTTGGGATCGCCAGGAAGTTCTGAATATAGCCTTCCAGGGAGTCATTACCTGATGGGGTGAACTCATGCAGAGCAAGTGGAATGATCGGTTGTCCGTCGATGTCAGGGAACTTCTCCTTAGCAGCTTTCAGGGCGTTCAGGAAACCTTCTGGAGTACGCATATCCGGACTGCCGATCGCCTCATAGATATCCTTGCGGACAACAAACGTTTGGTTGGATGTATAGGTATCACCAAATTTTGCGTAGTCTTTAGGAGACGAGGAAGCGTTAGGATAGCCATATACGTTACCATCTGCTTGGGTGTACCAGCCTAATTTGTCAGGATCGGATACTTTGTAGAAGTAAGGGTCGTATTGATCAGCCAATTCGTTCAGCGGAAGCACGAGACCCCCTTCGATCATCTTTTTCACACCATCTTCATACCAGCCCAGCGTAATGAAATCGGGCAGCTTGCCGGAAGCAATCAGTGTATTCAGCTTTTCGTTTTCGTTACCAGCGGGAACAATGAAGTTAATATCAACGCCCGTCTTTTTAGTTATATATTGGGATGTTGGGTCAACTCCCCATTTATTAGGGAACCAGGCAAAGTTCAAATACCAGTCAAACGTAATAGGAGACGTGTCTGCTTTCCAACCTGGCTCGTCTTCGGATAGAGCTGGTTGGTCAGTCGATGTAGTCGTATTCGTCGGAGTGTTGCTGGAGCTTTCTTTTTTGGAGCTATCATTCCCTTTACCGGAACAAGCTGCCAAGGACAGAACCATGATACATGCCATTAGAAGCATCATCACTTTTTTGGACTTATTTTTCATGCCCATGCTTTTTTATCCCCTTTTCTCAATTTTATGAATGCTATAAAATGCAACTCCAAAGCCGCCAAAGCGGCCTGGAGGAGTTACCGTTAGTGATGCAGGCTTATCCCTTAATGGAGCCGATCATCATTCCCTTTACGAAGTAGCGCTGCAGGAATGGATAAGCGAACACGATTGGAAGTGTGGTTACGACCATCGTTGCTAGTTTCACGGATTGAGAGGTTACCGTCTTGGTTACTGCGCTACCCTGTACGGCTGTAGTCATGATATTTGAACTGGACTGAGCTACTACCCGGTAAAGGAAGGTCTGGATCGGTTGCAACGACTCTTTATTGATGTAGATAATCCCGGTAAAATAGTCATTCCATTGGTATACCCCGTGGAATAAGGCAATCGTAGCGATAACAGGCATGGATACCGGAAGTACGACTCTCAGAAAAATCGTCCAATCGTTGGCTCCATCGATCCGGGCCGCCTCATCTAGTCCGTCAGGAATTTCCCGGAAGAAGGTCATAAAGATGATAAGGTCAAAGAAGCTGAACAGGACCGGAATAATGAAGACTGTAAATGTATCAAGCATATGTAAATCGCGAATCAGCAGATAGGTCGGAATGAGACCCCCGGAGAAGATCATTGTAACTGTTCCTAGAAAGATATAGAATCTTCCAAAGATCAACTCTCTACGTGAGAACGCGTAAGCAACCATTGCGGTGAAGAATACGTGAGCTACCACGCCCAAGAGGGTCTTGGCAACGGTGAGTAGCATGGCAGTCATAATACCGGAACTGGCGAACACCGCTTTGAAGTTTTCTAGGCTGAACATCCGCGGCCACCAGTAGATGCCTCCCAGCATTGCATCTTTACCATCGTTGAAAGCATTAATCAGAACATACCAAATTGGATACAGTGTAACAAAACAAATGAGCAGCATTCCTATATTGTTTAAAATATCAAAAGCGACCTCGCCTATAGTTTTGCGTTTTGTTAAAAACATGTGCAGTCCCCCCTTGGCCTAAAATAACGAAGTATCGTTGAGTTTTTTGGATACTTGGTTCGCAATCAACAGCAGCGTAATAGCAATAACGGATTTGAACAATCCGACCGCCGCAGAGTACGAGTAACGGCCTTGAGAAATCCCTGTATAGTAGACATAGTAATCTATAACATTACTAGCACTGTCGTTCAGTGAATTACGCAGCACTAGGATTTGGTCAAAGTTGGAGCTCAGAACACCACTGACGGCTAATATAAATAGGATACTGATCGTAGCTTTGATCGCAGGAACTGTGATATACCACATCTTCTGGAAACGTCCAGCACCATCAATAGTCGCCGCTTCGTACATCTCAGGCGAAATGCCTGTGATTGCCGCCAAATAAATGATCGCTGACCAGCCAAGCTCCTTCCAAATATCTGATGTAATGACAATTGTCCAGAAATATTTGGGTTCGGCCAGATAAGATATCGGCTCGTCAATCAAATGTAGGCCCATAAGGATGTGGTTGATGATCCCTATATCCGACAACCATGTGGCCAGGATCCCTCCGAGTACTACCCAGGATAAGAAGTGGGGGAGGTAAGAAATGGTCTGGATCGCTCGCTTGAATCGCAGAGAGCGTACTTCATTCAGGAAGAGAGCAAATACAATTGGAAGCGGGAATGTCAGCAATTTAAGCAAGCTGATTCCTAAAGTGTTTTTCATTACATAGCCAAAGTTATCATCCGAGAAGAACTCCTTGAAATGTTTAAGTCCGACCCAGGGTGCTTCGGAAATCGTTTTAATAATGTCATAATCTTTAAATGCAATAATAACGCCGTACATAGGGATGTAATTGAATATGATCATCCATGCGATTCCAAGCAAAGCCATAATTTGAATATGCCTTTGAGATACAAGTTTCTTCAGCCATTTCTTCTTCGCAGATGGTGGTATGCTTGGTTTTATCATGGCTGCGGGCTGTGTAGACTTTTGCATTTGCATATAACCTCCAAGTGATGCAGTATCTTGTTTGTAAGCACTTTCAACGATCTCTCTTTATTGTAATTGGATAACTGCACAAGGATAATGCTTCAGATTTCGTATTGATGTACTCATTTTTCGGATAAGGACCAAAATCTGTAATATTTTGTAATAGGAGAATAAATATATATTGGATAGGGAAAAAGCCCTGGGAACCAAAGTTCCCGGGGCTTCTCTTTTTATCGAGTGTGTATCATATCAGCATATCAGGGCAGCATACTATTGGCCCGTTGGATAATAGAAGATATTTTTGATTCGTGATTATAAATATTTTGCTTCTTCGTATTGATTTGTGTCGATAGAGTAAGCAGTCTTGCTAGGGTATCTGTTGTCCGGTCGGCATCATTCTTCTTCACCGCCGCTTTGAAATTGGACCATTCGGTGGATAGCTGTTTGTTGGGTGTAGAGATAGCACTTTTCTCGGCTTTGATCTTCGTCTTGACGGCGTCGATTTCCGATAGCACACTGCGGATCTGTTTCTGCTTCTTCGTTCTATCCGTTTTGGCGGTCTTCAATGCGGCCTCCTTCGACTTGAGGTCCAGCTTGGTGATATCGACAACTAATTTCATTCCTTCGGCTTGTGCTTTCAACATCTTGTAAAGTGATTTGTCCTTCAATTTATTGGCGGCAGCTACCTGTTTATTGAGTGAGGTATACGAGGTGTATAGAGGTTGATACTTCGATTTGGCCGCCTTAACCTGCTCCTCCAGTTTACTGATCTTGCTTGCATCGATATTACTGATGGTCTTGCTTACGCTGGATGCTTTGCTCTCGTTGTCGTAATGCAGGGCCGCCGTTCGGTCATCCAGGATTAGCATCTGCGTGCGGCTGCTCTTGAAGTCTGTGAATTGCTTGCGGAGCGTAGTCCCGTTCTTTCCAGCCTTATCAGCTGTTGCGTCGAGTTGGGTGTTGATTGAGTCAGTGAACTCGATGGCTGCAGCGGATGCCTGGCCTGGTGGAGATAGAGCGGTGATCCCTGCGGCGATGATAAATGCCAGTACAACTATGCCGGTTCTAAGATGGTTTACCATAGAGCATCTCTCCCTAATAGGATTTTGCCACAATACGAAATCTCATCATCTCTACACGTACACGCCAAAAAAGCACCCGCAGGCCAGGCTCGTCAAGAGCCAAGCTTACGGGTGCTTCCAACGTAAGATTGATGATATTGCAGCTTCGTTCAATATACACAAATATGGCTGATTTTGTCAATTGGTGCGTTTATTGCGGATTAAATGAATAAATAGTTCACATAATTGTAATATTCATCTTGACTTCGGGCAGAAAATATGGAAAATAGGGGAAATAATACATTTGGAGGGTTTATGGAGACAGAATCGCTGTTGAAGGTTGAAGAGTTGGCGTTGAAGAAGTATAAAATCTTCCGGCAGAGCCAGCTGCGTTACATCGCAAGGGCCATGTTGGCAAGTATGTTCATTGGATTTGGAGTCATTGTTGCCTTTAAGACCGGGAACTTCTTCTATATGGAGCATTCACCGTTCACTTATCCGATGGCGGCGATCACTTTTGGCGCTGCGATCATATTGATAGCTTATGGTGGGGGAGATTTATTTACCGGAAATACATTCTACTACACGTATGCGGCTCTGCGTAAGAAAATGCAGTGGTCCGAGGTCGTGAAGCTATGGGTGTTCAGTTACATAGGTAATATTATGGGAGCCGCGGTGTTCGCTCTGCTTATTTTTCTGACAGGTCTCTTTACCGATGCTTCGGTGAATAGCTTCCTGTTAAATGTCGTAGAGCATAAGATGAATACCTCGGCACTGGAACTATTCTTCCGGGCTATTCTGTGTAACTGGCTCGTCTGTCTGGCCTTCTTCATTCCGATGTCGCTCAAGGGTGATGGGGCCAAGATGTTCGCGATGATGCTGTTCGTGTTCTGCTTCTTCATATCTGGCTACGAGCATAGTATCGCGAATATGTGTACCTTTGCGATCGCACTTGTACTACATCATCCGGGAACGATCTCCTTCTATGGAGTAATCCATAACCTCGTTCCAGTTACGATCGGCAATTTAATCGGTGGTGTGCTGCTAATGGGCTTCATGTATTATTTCGTGAACAAGCCATTTCTAGATGTTATAGAGAAGGGGAAGGATGATTCCCCGCAATAATCTCTAGAGTTTGAAATACGATATCGTCTGATTAGTGGTCTTATACCGATTCTGGAATGCTAACGTCCGGATCTGCTAGAAATGCAGTGATCGGCAAAGAAGCGGCTCCCATCGCTGTTGAGCGGATGCCCAGTTTGGCGAAATCGACATGGGTCTGCTTGCGATGATAGGAGAGGCTGCGCTGGCCGAGTGTACTTAACATCGCTTGCCGCAAATAGTCGCCGGCTAGTGAGAGCCGGTTACCAATCACAATGAATTCGGGATTGAGAATATTTACGAGATTAGCAAGTCCGACGCCTAGCTGGGAGCCAATCCGTTCTAGTAGAGCAAGCACTTGATCATTACCCTGCTCAGCTTCTTTAAGAATATCCTCTAGGCTCGGAGTATGATCCTGCCACAGCGCTCCCGCTTGATCAAGCAAGGCCTTCTCGGAAGCGAGTGTCTCCCAGCATCCACGATTCCCGCAGCGGCATAGCGGACCATTCTCGGCAACGGTCATATGGCCGACTTCACCTGAGAAGTTGGAGGTGCCGCGGTACAAATCCCCGCCTACGATGATGCCTGATCCGATCCCGATCCCGATGCTCAGATAGATTAGGTCCTTCGAGTCTCGGCCTGCTCCGTACAACTTTTCTCCGATTGCCCCGGCATTTGCTTCGTTATCAATATGAATATTAGATCCGAATTCAGAGCTTAGAGCTTCATAAAGGTCGACATTATCCCAGCCTAGGTTGGGGGCAGAGATGACCCGGCTCTTCTCATCGACCAGACCAGGTACGCCAATGCCGATTCCAACAACTCCGTAGGGAGATGCAGGTAGTCTTCTCATCAGACCGCGGATCGTCTTCCGAATTTGATCAAGCACTTTATCCAGGGAGTAGTCTTCTAGTGAGACTGTCTTCTCCCGGATCACATTCCCTTCCATATCTACCAGGACAGCCAGCAGATCATTAACACGGATATCTACACCAATAGCGAATCCCGCGCTTCGATTGAATAAGAGTAGAGTGGGTTTACGTCCTCCGCTTGATTCGCCCGGTCCGATCTCAGAGACAAGCTGACTCTCGATCAATTCGGAGACAAGGGAAGAGACGGTCGCTTTATTAAGCCCGATCACCGATGAGATATCTGCTCTGGATAGAGGCTGCTGCTGCCTGATCGTATTCAGGACGATCGTCTTATTCATCTTCTTGATTAACTGCTGGTCGCCCGTAATTTTCATGATTAATCCTCCAGAAATTATTGAACATGATACTATCATAACACAAGGTGGGGAATAAAAATAAACAACTTAGTTAGTTTGACCAACAAATTAACGATGAGTAAAATAGGAGCTGACCAAGTGAGTGAAGATCTACTCAAAGGCCGGCTCCTTACCTCGAATCAAATTACTTTTGAATATAGAAAATCAGTTCCTGGCCATTCTTTACGGGGTCTTGCACAAGTGTATAGCCGTGCTTGACGACCTCTTCAGGTACGTTCTTGAAGGCAGCTGGACAATCGGCAATAACTTGCAATATTTGCCCCTTCTTCATGTCTTGTAACGTTTCTAAAGAGTAGATCACCGGGTACGGACAAGGCTCTCCTCTAAGATCTAATGTGAAATCAATCGTCATTATTTTACATCTCCTTTTTTGAATCCAACGCCAAAGCGATAATTTTTTTGCCAGTAGCTAGCTACTGCATAACCGATTGCAAGTAGTACGAGTGTGACAATGAGTGCCCAAGCAGGTCCCATCACGGAAATCAGATTAATCTTCGCTCCACTCTTCACGAGCAGGTCGAATGCACCAAGATGATCCCAAGCGTAGGCGAGGAAGGTAGCCCCGATGATGTTGCCGATGAATACGGGCAGGAAGATCACTTGTCCTTCCATTAAGCGATACATCATTCCCGTCTCGCAGCCCCCGGCAAGCACAATGCCTATGCCAAACAAAATGCCGCCGATAAACGTGCTCGGTGCGGCCATTTTCGTAATCGGATCAACGCCGTTCACGAGAATGACGATGAGCGTCAAGACAGAGCTGATAGCCATCCCGAGAATTATAGCTTTCGTCATCGTTGCGCGTCCGCTAATCCACAGATCACGAAATGCAGAGGTGAAGCAGATTTGTCCTCTTTCAATCAGGATACCAAAGGCGGCACCGAAGATAGCTGCTACGCCAAGCATTGTTTTGCCCGTAACGAAGAAATACACGATGAGTCCCGCGTAAGCCAGTGCAATAAGACCGCCGACATAAGGCTGAACCTTTCTCGACTCGCGCACGGCAGGTGCTACATTCCCTTTTTGTAGGATAGGTTTGCCCTTCCACCATCTGGTTCCAACAATTTTCACACCTACATAAGTGCCGATCGCTGTAGCTGCCATGAAGATCCAGGCATGAAATGAGAACTGCGGTACACCCGTGAAGAAGGCAGCCAGATTGCAACCAAGTGCCAATCTTGCGCCCACGCCTGCGATAATGCCTCCAATCAAGCCCTGTACCAACCGGCGCTTCTGTTTAGGCATGCGAATCTTGAAGTTGTTGCTGAACAGAATCATGATCAGCGCGCCGATGAACATCCCCCAGACGATCCATCCGTCCGTGCGATCGAATGTTGAGCCCTCCATGTGTATCAAGTTGAAGTAAGCCCAGTCGGAAATATCTACGCCGAAGAGTTGGAGGATATGTCCTCCAAGCCGAGTGAACTCGCCAGTCACGGCCCATACCGTATTGGTAATGCCGAAGTACAGTGCGCTGAGTACACCTGCAATACCGATCGCGACGTAAGGGCTCCAATAGTTTGTGAACAGCTTTCGTAATGTTGTCATACCTTTCTACCCCTCTAATCCAATCTTAGCAATTAAAAACCATTTTTCATTTTACTACAATCTTCGGAAAATGTGGTGCAATACCATTATAAGTAAACGAAAAACACTTATGACAATAAGAATATTTGTCGTAAAAAATAATCTTAGTTAGTTTACTAGACAAACTAAGTCTAACGTGATACGATCTAGTTACAGAAGGAATCATTCCTTTAACAGATAGGATGTAAATGCTTTCAAAAAACCTAATTTAGGGAGGATTTTAGCGTGAGTTATTTTAAAAACATTAGCAAAATTCAGTATGAAGGTGCAGGTTCCGATAACGCGTTGGCATTTAAACATTATAATGAAAATGAAGTTGTGCTCGGCAAAACAATGAAAGAACATCTTCGTTTTGCAGTAGCTTATTGGCATACAATGACTATGAACGGTAGCGATCCATTCGGTCAAGGAAACATGATTCGTCCTTGGGAGACTGTATCTGGTATGGATTTGGCGAAAGCCCGTGTAGAAGTAAACTTCGAGTTCCTCGAAAAAATTGGTGCTCCTTACTTCTGCTTCCATGATGTTGACGTAGCTCCAGAAGGCGCAACACTGAAAGAATCTAATGAGAATCTTGATGTGATTATCGCTAAAATTAAAGAGGGCATGAACTCCACAGGCACTAAATTGCTCTGGAACACAGCTAACATGTTCTCCAATCCGCGTTATGTACACGGTGCGGCAACGACTAGCAATGCTGACGTATTCGCATATGCAGCAGCACAAGTGAAGAAAGGTCTTGAAACTGCAGTTGAACTTGGCGCTGAGAACTATGTATTCTGGGGTGGCCGCGAAGGTTATGAATCCCTGCTTAACACGGACATGGGCTTAGAGCTCGACAACCTGGCAAGATTCTTCCATATGGCTGTTGACTATGCGAAGGAAATCGGCTTTACTGGCCAATTCCTGATCGAGCCTAAACCAAAAGAGCCAAGCAAGCATCAATATGATTTCGACGCAGCAACAACGATTTCGTTCTTGCAAAAATACGGCTTGGACAAACACTTCAAACTGAACCTTGAAGCGAACCATGCTACATTGGCTGGTCATACATTCGAGCATGAACTTCGCGTAGCTCGTCTCAACAATATGCTCGGCTCGATCGATGCGAACCAAGGCGACATGCTGCTTGGTTGGGATACTGACGAGTTCCCTACAGACATCTATGCTGTAACGCTTGCTATGTATGAAATTTTGGAAAATGGCGGTATTGGTGCAGGTGGTGTAAACTTCGACGCGAAAGTAAGACGTACTTCTTTCGAACCTGAAGATTTGTTCTATGCTCACATCGCTGGTATGGATACTTTCGCTAAAGGCTTGAAAGTAGCTGGCAAAATGATCGAAGACAAATTCTTCGAGAACCTTCTGAACGATCGTTATGCAAGCTTCAAGACGGGTATCGGTGCTGATATCGTATCCGGTAAAGCAAACTTCAAGACTTTGGAAGCTTATGCGCTTGAAAATAGCCACATCGTGAACAAATCGAACCACCTTGAGCTCTTGAAGGCTCGTCTGAACGAATATATTTACGGAAACAAATAATAGCCACTGACGAACATCGTCAGTTCGGTGATATAAATATGCAATAGCAACAAGAAGGGACGCTGGGTCGTCCCTTTTTGTTACTAATAATCCGAAACCTAAATAAGTTGAACTAATGATTGAACGGATGAAGGCAGCCGGGTGAAATGTTCTTACGATCGCTGTTGTTCGCGGATTTCTTTGATATACCAAATTCAAGTAAGGTAGAAATCCGCTCACAAAGGCGAACGCTTCGCTTCTTCAGAATCATTTCACCCTCTTGCCTATTCCCTGCTCTTTTCTTTAGTTCAACTTATATAGATGAAATGACTGAAGGGAGAAATACGAGATGAAGTACGTAATCGGTGTCGATCTTGGCACGAGCTCCGTAAAGACACTGCTGGTAAATCAGGATGGAGAGATCAAAGGTGAAGCAACGGCCTCGTATCCGCTTATTCATGAACGTCCTGGCTACAGTGAGCAGAATCCAGAAGAATGGGTGAACGGAACGATTGCCAGTCTACAGCAATTGCTGCAGGAGTCTGGCATATCTCCAGAGGATGTTGAAGGTGTATCATTCTCCGGACAAATGCATGGACTTGTACTGCTCGATGAACAGAATAATGTACTGCGCAATGCGATTCTGTGGAATGACACGCGCACGACAAAGGAATGCCGTGAGATTGAGCAGAAGCTTGGCGATGGGCTATTGAATATTACGCGGAACGCCGCTTTGGAAGGCTTCACGCTTCCGAAGATTCTATGGGTACAGAAGCATGAGACTGAGTTGTTCGCAAGAGCGGCCCATTTCGTGCTGCCGAAGGACTACTTGCGTTACCGCATGACTGGCCTAGTGCAAATGGAGATTTCTGATGCGGCAGGAACGCTGCTGCTTAATGTACCGGAAGGAAAATGGAGTGAGGAAATTGTTCAGGCATTTGGTTTGCCGGATGGATTCTGCCCGCCGATTGTCGGCAGTACAGAAGATACAGGCACGATTCTGCCCGAATTTGCCAAGCTGAGCGGCTTGTCCACATCGACGCGCGTATTTGGCGGCGGAGCTGATAACGCTTGTGGAGCGGTTGGCGCCGGTATCGTCCGCAAGGGGGATGCCATGTGCAGTATCGGAACGTCCGGTGTTGTACTTTCTTATGAAGAGGACAAGAACAAAGATTTTGCGGGTAAAGTACACTTCTTCAACCATGCGCATCCAGGCGCTTTCTATGCGATGGGCGTAACACTGGCTGCAGGTTACTCCTTGAGTTGGTTCAAGGAATCACTCGCACCAGAGCTCAGTTTCGATGAAATGTTAAAGCCGGTTGCTGATCTTGCTCCAGGCGCGGACGGACTCTTGTTTACGCCGTATTTGGTCGGCGAACGTACGCCGCATGCCGATAGTGTGATTCGGGCCAGCTTTATTGGTTTGTCCGGTACACATCGCCGTGAACATATGGCCCGAGCGGTAATGGAAGGCATTACGTTCTCACTGGCTGAATCATTGGAATTATTCCGTCAAGCGGGGATTAATGCCCAGCGAATTATTTCCATCGGAGGCGGTGCGAAGAATCCGGTATGGCTACAGATGCAAGCGGATATCTTCAATACACCGGTCGTCTCGCTCAAGAACGAGCAGGGTCCTGCCATGGGCGCTGCGATGATGGCTGCTGTAGGTAGCGGCTGGTTCGGCAGCCTTAAGGAATGTGCCGATAAGTTTATCGGCTACGGTAAGACGTATGTACCGATTCCGGCAAACGTGGCCACTTATGCCCGCCTGTTTAAACTGTATCAGCAGGTTTACTCGGCGACCCGCGAACTGAATCAAGGATTGCAAGAGTTCCGCGGTTAATCGACAATCGAATTATTGAATTTAGCCTGTAGACAAAGTTCCGGTAGGGGCGGGTTCTACAGGCTTTTTAAGCGAATAAAACGAAAGACAATATAGAAGTAGATTTATTATAGTAATAAAGCAGAATATAATAGTAGTAAAGCAACATAGAAAGGAATTTAGAACATTAGGTATGAAAAAGTCAGAAGACGCAAAAAATTTCAAAGATAGTTTAATACCAATGGGATTGATTTTTGGGTGTGCTATCGGTGTAATTGTGGGTATGTTCTTCAAACCAAGTATTCTAGTATTTACAGTGAGCATAGGATCGGGAGTAGGTTTTTTACTGGGAGCTATTGCGTATGGGATTTATGGTAAGAAGGAGAAATATAGTGATAACTAGATGCATGAATAGGTTCTGGGAGAACATCAGCGATCGTAAGGACATTTAAAGCGCCCATGTCTTCAGTCGACTCTGAAGACAC
>DASYFA010000173.1:0-3482 GCA_036498705.1 Paenibacillus sp. | reverse complement strand
TGCTTTTCCTTTCTCTAGACGCTGGATCTGCTGCTCGCCAGTCTCAGCCAACTCTCTGAATTGGTTGATCGTATCGCGCATTTTTGGAAGTGCATCCTGTTTGTATTTGCTGATGGAGTCGAAGGCCTCGAGTACATCCGTGAAGGCTTGCTTGAGCGTGTCGGCGGAAATCGTAGCTTCCATCGCCTGCTTCTGGATTGCCGCACCTTGATCCTTCAACATTTTGGAGGTGCTACTGATCAGATTGTTTGTAGTCTCATTTAGCAACTCGATCTTCTTGAGCACGATCTTCTGGTTATAGAGGGCGCTTGCTACAATAACAGAAATTCTCAACGCCGATACAGTAACATTTCTCGCTCTGTCTACCCCTCTGATCAATTCCTTGTTGTTTCTGATTACGACCTCAATCGCCATAATTCCTTGCTGGTTAACGACCAGCATCTGTTGCAGATCCATCACGCGCTGACGCAGCGGGAATAAGACCTCTTCCGTAATGAAACGGATTTTATCCTCGGATTCCATACGTAATTTCGCTGCTTCGAGCTGGGTTACGATCTCCTGATCCATGAATGAGCCAAGTTGAATTTCCTTTTGCAGTTTCTTGGTGAGATCCCTTAGCGTTTGTTGTTCGAATTCGAGAGTCGTATTATCATTTTTTAGAATGGTCTTACCCTTTTCCAAGGAGACAATAATATCGGAGATGACGGAGTCAGCTCTCTGAAACTTGGCAAAATACGCCCGCAGCGGGTTAAAGAACATACCTAAGATGCCACTCTTGGCAAAATCGATCGCACTCGGGTCCAAATCCTTGAGCTGAAGCTGCAACTCGGTTAAGCCCTTCGCTACTTGACCGCCGTCATCGCCGGTCTTTGACAGATTGCCTACGGATACGTGCAGCAGGGAGTTCTTCTCCGAAGATGATCGCATCGTACCCATACCAAAGCTATCGATTGATTGTAGAATCTCTTTCCTCTTCTCAACCGAATCTAAATCGAGATCGAGAATCGCCGAGACGTTATTCGTTGCCAACACTTTAAGCTCTGTTACTTCTTCAGGCTCCGGCTTAACCTGTTCTTCGATTGCGGTTTTTATTTCCTCCGGGCTAATTACTTCCATGGAAAATGCCATTTCAACCTCTCCCTTATACTAGAATTTACATTTGCACATTTAGTAAATTTCCTATTTTATACACAACGTCATCTGTATCTGCATTGATGCTAGCAGCTTCGTTGATGCTAGAAATGTTCTGAAGCGCTTGAATGTTCGCATTATATCCAATGGTGTATATAGGGGTTTTATAGGTCTCGATGAGTCCACGGATATCTTTGAGAGAATGGCCTTCATTTGTCTCTCCGTCGCTAAGCACGAAGATAAGCGGCCTCACGTCCGGGTTGGCCGCGACTTGATCCTGTAGCATCTTCATCGCGATTACGATTGCATCGAAGGTAGCCGTTCCACCGCCAGCCTGTAGACTGTTGACGGCACCGACAAACATGGATTGCTGATTCGTATCATAGACGCCGATGGGTAAATTGATCGTTACATTGTCAGAGTAAGAGATGAGGCCGATGCTGTTATCTCTGCCTAAAAATTTCTGGCCTTGCAGCAGCGATTCCTTCAATTTATTTAGCGCTTCTCCATCCATGCTACCAGATACATCAGCTACGAAGACTGCGGCAATCGGCTTGTTGCCGTTCTTCTTTTCCTTCCATAGCTTCTGAGCGGCAGATAGGATGTTACCGTCGACCGGTTTAAGCTCTGAATGGTAATCTTCTAAAATGTTGAAGCCTTTGTCCTTGCCTAGCTTTTGATATTTATCCTGCTTGGCAAACTTGGCGAATTCATTAATAATATCTAGCTTTTCCTGTGGCAAATCGCCGAGTGCATATAGCGGACTGTCGTGTCTTACACCAAAAGGAGTGAATACATAACCGCCCTTCATATCAGCCGCATTCGCATAGAGCTGATACTCAAGCACGAATGAATCCAACGCTCCTGTCTTGGCTGCATCGCGCATTTGCAGTGTCGTGGAAGCGATGAAGGGAACATTGGCCTGGAATTTCTCGAACCCCTTGACTGCTGTGTCCCCTAGCAGATCGGAACTGTCAAATGTCGAAAGCGCAGTGACTAGGAAATTAAGTCCGGTAGAGCTGGCAAAAGGATCCGTATATCCCATGGACAGCTCATTATCCGCTATCGCATCCGTAATCGTTTTTACGTTGACGGAGCCGTACTTTTCCACAAGCTTATCGTACTTCGCCTTACTGGTCACAATTCCGGCTACATTGCCGACAAGTCGCTCCGTCACCAAATTGGCCTTAATCCCTTGTGCCTTGACCATCTCACCCCATAGTTCATTGGAAGGAGTGAAGGCGTCTGGTACATATTTACCGGATCTGATGTAATCTGTAGCTGTACCTGAGGCGATATTGCGGATTTTCACAGATACGGTTTGGCCGTTAAGTGATATATTCGCTTTGTTGAATTGCTCTGCAACTTCATTCAGCCAGTCATCGGACCCTGTCCCCGATTTCTCGGGGGAAGAGAAGATCTCTACGAAGCTATCCGTTGTATTGTTCACAGTAATCGGGAACTTCGATATATCGGGCAACGAATCAGCGATATCGACCGGATCAAGATCTATTTGCCCCTTTACTGGACCTGCGTTCGTTACTTTAATTTTGCTATAGAGTTTATCCAGCCGCTTGGAGGCATCTTCCGTAGTGATTTGCGTCTCGGATTTTCCGATATTGGAGGTCAAATTGATCCCGAAATAGACAAGGGCAAATACGACCACAGCAATAATCGCTAGAACTGCAAATGACTTTCCTTTTCTCGCCATTCTCATCTCCCCTTCATTGCTTATAAAATTTAGTTTGGTTAATCAGTGCATCGATCTCCTTCATGCAAGGCATATCTTCGACATCCTTATAATCTGTGCTGCCTAACTGTGTGATCTCCAGCAGAAGCTTATCGAGCTTAAGAAGAATCTCTTCATTCGCGCCAATGTAGCCTCGGATTGATGATATATATTCATCGTATAAGAGCTTCTTCTCCTGAATCAGCTTGCCCGAGAAGCGTGATGAGACTTGTTGATTAGCCAGATCAGAGAATTCTGAAGCATCGAATACGCTTAATTTGTTAAGGAGTCCTCTTACATTGAGATAAAATAACTTCTCGACCTCGCCAACCACGGAATTAAATTTCCTATAGCTCAATTCGGACTGATCGAACCGCTGTCCAAGAACCTCCATCAAGGTTCTTTTCTTCTTATCGATTCGCTCCAGTTGGTCAAGGGACAGAACAATATCGGTCTTCAGAGGGGTTATGCCTTTGTAATGATGCAGCGCCTCTATGTAATCCTCATGAATAATTATGTCTTTAACCGGTGTTGATGCAGGAGGTTTAAACAGTAGGCTATAGCTTCCGTTCAGCAGGACGAGGAAACTGATGACTAGCAGCGTTACGCCCAGGGCCGTCTG
>DASYFA010000172.1:0-7556 GCA_036498705.1 Paenibacillus sp. | reverse complement strand
ATCCTTTCAATCATTAGTTCAACTTATATAGTAGTTAGAAAATAAAATATGTAAACATAACAAACCAGGCTGCCTTCTTAGGCAGCCTGGTTCTTTAGTGTATAGAAGATTTACTCTTTCTCGTCTTTCTGACGATCCGGGAGTTGCTGTACATAGCTGTCGGACAAGTGAAGCAGATCAAGCGCCCGGTTATATTCATCCTCCGTAGTAAGGGCCTGGCTTACGCCGTCCTTGGCTAACGGGAACTGAGTACCGTCATCATACCAGGTGCCCGGCATGAACACAGCCTTGTCATTAATAAATGAGCCGGAAGGTAGATAGTAACGCTGCGGTAATAAATTATAGTTGTTATTCAGAATATCCTCGCCGAAATGGATCTGATTGCCCATAGAGACACCAAGTAGGTTGGCGACGGTTGGTAGAATATCGACCTGTCCGCCGACATTATCCATCACCTTGGACTCAGTCTGATCCGGAATCGAGATCACGAGTGGGATGTTAAGCATGTCACGGTAGCTGTAATCGCGGCCGTAAATTTCGCTCATTAGTTCAAGACCATGCTTATCCAGCGAGAACTTCGGCAATCCAAGATGGTCGCCATAGATGACAACCAGACTGTTGTCCCAGATCCCGCGCTGCTTCAGATCATCAATGAACAACCCGAGCGCATAGTCTGCATAATTCTGTGCGCGAAGGTAATCGCCAACCATGTTGTTTTGATAACGCTCCGGCAGTGTAATTCGGTCAAGCTCGTGCGGAATCGTAAATGGATGATGTGCCGTCATCGAGATAACTTGTGAATAGAATGGAACTCCAGTTGCTTGCATTTTGCTTAGTTCTTCAGCGGTCTTCTTGTAGAGCATTACATCGGAAGGTCCGAAGAATACCGTGTCCTCTTCACCGAAGAACTTCTGATCGTAATAGCGATCCCAGCCGACCGCCTTGTATAGTTCGCCACGATTCCAGAATTCCACGGCATTTGTGTGGAAGGTAGCTGTATCGTAGCCATTAGATTTCAACAGTTTGGGAAGACTCGGCAGTTCTTTGTCAGGATAATTCTGAGTAGCCGCTTCATTATAAGGAATATAGAAGGACGTATTCACGACAAATTCGGCATCCGATGTATTTCCTTGGCCCACCATTTGATAGAAATGCTTGAAATAGAGATTGTCTTTAACAAGCGAGTTCATGACCGGAGTAACCTCTTGCCCGTCGATCTTTAGATCGATCAGGAAGCTCTGGAAGGACTCCAATTGAATAATTATCAAGTTCTTGCCTTTAGCTGCGCCGAAGAACTGTGGATTGTCTTGCTTCTGAACACCTTTCAGCTTGTCGATCTTAGCCTGGGTAATCTCATCTTTATCTACGAGATCTTCCTCTTTGTTCGATAAAATCGTATAGGTCTCATAGCTGAGAATCCCCATTTGCTCCGCTTGCTTGATCTCATTCATACTGGCCCGGTTCGGCCAAATATTGAAGATACACATGGCAAGTGATATCCCGGCTACAACCCCTACAAAGCTCTTGCTTACTCTATTCAAGTTGAACAGACTCTTTAACTTTTCCGCTCTTTTCCTACGCAGCAGCCAGAAGCCGATTACGACTATATCAAGGAAAATAAGCAGATAATATGGGGCTAGCAGCGAGAACACACTGTTCTTGACTGCAGTCACCTGATTGACTTGCTGAAGCGCATGGTAGGTTACGATAACTCCGTAATATTTATGATACATAATAGCTGCGAAGAAGACGGCAGTGACGATCAGGTTAACCGTCAGATAAATTCCGAATTTCCTCTTGGAGGAGAAGATCTCAATCAGACAGAACAGGATCAGGATAAATGGGAGTTCCTTGAGTAGCGGTCCCCAGACCGGCATTTGATCAAATATCGTGATCCACGCCAGGTAACTTTTCAGGATCATAATAACGGTAAAGAATACGAACGGCTTGAGATTACCAGGCCGAATTCGTTGGAACGCTGACATGGTGCGACCCTTCCTTTCATTAATAATTGAGTAAGCGACTCCAAAGCACGACTTCTGAACATACACTTTCAATATCATAACTGAAAAAATGGGAAGAAGGAAATCGATCATTTTCTCTTATTTAACAGTAAATGGCATTAAAAGGGATGAAACCGCTTCTCAACTTTGTTTTTTGCTTTAAATTAGGGATTTTTCACATCTTTACATATTCATCATGCCAGATCAGCATTTAAAAGCAGTGAAATTATTCACGTCTAGGTGAGTCAAATAGTTAATTCATGGATGGCCGAGGATCGATTATCGGCTATAGCTGCTCCGTCAGCACCTGAACGAATTGTTCTAGAAAAGCTTGATCTAGTTCGTCAAAGCGGGACTTCAGCGGGCTATCAATATCGAGTACACCAATTAATTCCTCACCTTTAATCACCGGAAGCACGATCTCACTATTCGATGCGGCGTCGCAGGCAATATGACCGGGGAAGGCATGTACATCATCTACCCGAACTGAACGGCGTTCCATAGCGCTTGTCCCACATACACCCCTTCCAAGCGGAATGCGGATGCAGGCCGGTAGTCCCTGAAATGGGCCGAGTACAAGTTCCTTGCCATCGAACATGTAGAAGCCTACCCAGTTAATGTCTGATAGATAGAAGTTTAATAGAGCAGTGGCGTTAGCTAGATTGGCAATTCTACTAGGCTCATCGTAGATTAGTGATTTTAATTGAGATATGACTTGATTATGCTGTTCTTCCCGGGAACCTGTGTAGCTGATTGTATGGAACATGCACCCATCTCCTTTTTATTTATATAGAGGTAGTTCAAAAAGTCCGTCTTTAATCACGGACTATTACGCCTTATTATATTATGAATGTCAGACCGTTGAAAGCCACAATCCTAGGTTGAAAGTGGTAATGCGGTTTGTTCGGTGACCCCAGTTAATTCGGGAGCGATAGTGGCAATGCTGTTCGGATGGACTTCGGTCCTGAGCGCTTGGTGAATTAATAGACGGACCGCTTCACTATATTCCTTCGGGGCTACAGCATAAGCGTTACCGTGAACTGCTCCGTCCACCAGGAGTAGGTTTCTTGGTCCGGGCTTGTGCTCATAGAGCTGCTCGCTCATAGATGTGGGTACATAATTGTCCTTCGTACCATGGATGAACAGGACGGGAAGATGGCTATGTTCTACCGCCTGAAGCGGGCTAACTTGTTCCATGGAGAACCCGGCTTTGCGCTTCAACATTTTATTGATGATGGGCAGGAGCGGGGAGGCGGGGAGCCTATATACCGTTCTTGCTTGGTGACGAACCAGCTGTGTTAAATCTGAGAATGGACAGTCTGCAACGACAAATTTGACGTTAGGGTGGACGATGCTCAAATATTCGAGCACGGTTGCTCCGCCAAGCGACTGACCATGAAGACCAATGCTGCATTCAGTTCCGTAACTATGTAATATCCATCTGACCCATGCAGCAATATCGTATTTTTCATAATAGCCGTAGGTTGTATATTTTCCTTCACTATTCCCGTGACGCCGCTGGTCAATGAGCAAGATATTGAAGCCTTCGCTTTGGAAGAGATCGACATATTGCGTCGAGATTAACATGGAGACAGTGTAGCCATGAACGATAATCGCCCAATGCTTGGATGATGGGTCGGTCTCTATGACGTAACCGCATAAGCTTAGTCCATCATCGGAGAGGATATGAACGTCCTGTTTCTTCAGACGGCTGAAGCGCTCCCGACTGTAGACGCCGGATTGCTCTAAATATTGAAAAAGTTTATCGGTGGTTTGCAGTTTCATATGAGTAAGTTGTTGAAAGGCAAAGGTGATAATTCCCAGTACTAGACTGGCAACGACCAACAGAGCAATCATCAAATAGATCGTCATGAGAGTGAACCTCCTTAGCTGTCCAACTTTGGGGGAATATCCAGAGAATGTGCCTATATTATTTGCTGATCGCCTAGATGAATATGCTGCATTATATTGTGAATTAAGGCATTTTGGGATTGTTCAAAAATGGTTTTTTAAAAATACTTATTATTGCGATTTTATTCACATGTGTAGCGATAGTCAGACACTATTTATGAAATTTACTGAATTTAACCACAAGTTCCGGGCTTATTTTTTTACACTTTGACTCCGGATCGTGTTCTGTGCTTATATAAAAACAACTGATTGCGCAAGGGGGAGATGAGTCTTTTGTTCAAGTGCGGTGGTAAGATTCCGGTGCTGGAAGGCGAGAGAATACGTCTAAGAAGGATGGAGCAGGCTGATGCCGCGGATATGTTCCGCTATTGGAGTGATCCGAAGGTTGTTAAATATATGAATGTCCCTGTGTTCCAATCCGTGGAGGAGACGTCGGAGATGATTGATTTCTTGAACGGCTTGTCCGAGACGGAGGATACGATGCGCTGGGGAATCGAGCTGGTGCAGGAGCAGAGGCTGATCGGAAGCTGTGGCTTCAATACATGGGAGCTATCAGGAGCCTATCGCGGAGAGATTGGATATGATCTAGGGCGTGATTTCTGGCGACAGGGCTATATGACGGAGGCGCTCCGATTAATGCTGAATTATGGCTTCATGACGATGGGGCTGAACCGCATTGAAGCTCTGGTTGATCCACGAAACAGCGCTTCTCGCAGCATTTTGCAATCTTTTACTTTCTGCGAGGAGGGGGTATTGAGAGAATATCAACGAACCGAGGAAGGCTTCGTCGATCTGTTTATCTATTCCCTGCTACGTAGAGACTATGACTCGGGAGGAAAATATTTGTGACCCAGTTACGCGTAAATCATCGATTCAGACGAGGCCTGGAACTCAAATCCATAGATCCGCTCAGCAAGCTAGTCGCTCTGTTCTGTGCCGCGCTTCTGGCGATGCACTGGGACAAGCCGATACCGCTGCTGATCATGCTATTCGTATTCATTGGCTTGGCACGTTATGGTGCAGGAATGAGCTGGCCCCGCTTGGGACGCAGATTGAGATTTATCGTTGCTTTTGGTTTGCCATTGTTCATCATCACTAGCATCGCGGCTCCGGTGGGGGAAGCGTTCGTCACATGGGGGCCTCTACAGATTACGTTAGCGGGTGCCGGGTATGCAGCAGCGATTACACTGCGCATGTTCTGCCTGTTCTTGTCCTCGATCATATATATCGAATCTACAGATCCTAAGGATTTCGTCACAGTTTTGACTACACGACTGAAGCTCCCGTACAGGTTCGTCTTTGGCGTATCCATGGCACTAACTTTTCTGCCGCTACTTGAATCGGAAGGTCGGGTTGCTAGGCAAGCGCGCCAACTGCGGTTCGGTAGACAGACGTATGGCGTCGGTGAGCGATGGCGGATGTGGCGTGGCAATCTTGCAGCTATATTTACCGGAGCGGTAAGACGTGTGGAGCAGACGGCCGGATCGATGGAATCTAAAGGATTCGGTGCTTATCCGGTGCGCAGCTTCCTGCGGGAAGTAGAGGTTGGAATTGTCGGATATGCTTTGATGCTCACAAGTGTTGTTGTGACAGTCTGTTTATGGTCCGTTTAAAAAAAGGCTTGACGTATCCTAATTGTTAACCTAAATTTAAATTGTTGGTTAACAATTAAGAGAGAGGATGACAAAACAAATGAATCAGTCTTCAAACAAAGGAGTATTCCAAGCATTTACAACGATTGAAATTGTGCTGATGGCGATGTTAGCGGCAGCTAACGGCGTGATGACGACTTTTCTCTCACCGCTTAATCAGGCCTTGAATGGGCTGGGCGGACCAATAGCAACGTCTACGATAACAGGTTTATATATGGTTTATGGTCTGCTGGCCTATTACATTATTCGAAAACCAGGAACGGCAGTTATTACATATGGCATTGGAGCCGTAGTCCAGTCCTTCATGGGTTCTGCTTACGGAATCCCATCCTGCTTCGCAGCTGCAGCTTGTTATATGGTGATTGCTGAACTCGTATTCGCAGCGTTCCGGTATAAGAAATGGAACCTGACTGTACTTATGATTGCGGGGGGAGCAATGGTTCCAATATGGTTCTTCGTCGCAGCTAGGATGTTCGGCTATACGGCATGGGGGACGAATGTCTTGTTGATCGCCCTTGGGGTGCGTATTCTGAGTGGGATCGTGACGTGTGGGATGCTGACCAAGCTGCTCGGTGATGTGCTTAGCCGCAGCGGTCTGTTGCGACGCTTCGCTGTTAGCAGTGGGAGAAGGGCAAATCAATGATTCCTGCTTGTGAGGATTCAGTCCATCCGCTGGAACTTCGTGATGTCACCTATGACTATGATGAGGATGCCGCGCCGGTGCTTCAGGAGATTTCGTTCCTTGTAGAGCTTGGGGAATGGGTGCATATAACGGGTGATAGCGGCAGTGGAAAATCTACATTGGCGCAGTTGCTCTGCGGATATTTACCTCGGACTGGGGGCGGAGTCCGCAGCGGATTGATAGATGTGAACGGCATAGATCCAGGGGAAGAAGGAGGAATTCGTCAGGTAACTGAGCGGATTGGCGTCGTATTTCAAGATCCGGATGCCCAGCTAGTACAAGGTTGTGTCGAGGATGAGATAGCCTTCGGTCCGGAGAATATGCGCTGTGACATACAGGAAATAGAACGTAGAGTTGTGGAGGCGCTGGACGCAGTGGATCTTCGTGATTATCGCATGGATAACGTACACAGGTTGTCCGGTGGTCAACGCCAGCGTGCAGCGATTGCAGCCGTTCTGTCACTGGAGACACCGATTCTTGTGCTCGACGAGCCGGCCGCAAGTCTGGATGCTGCAGCAAAGGAACAGCTGCTCTTGCTGCTGAACAAGCTGCAACGTCAGGGCCGCACTATCGTGACCCTAAGCGGGAGGATCGATGAATTCGCTGCAGGCGCTGGAAGATTGATTGTACTTGAACAGGGAAAGATTACCTTGGACGGGCCAAGTCAGCACCTACTTGAGCAGGAGAGGGTGAGCTTGATCAAGCTGGGCCTCCTACCTGATCGGATACAGTGTGAGGGATATGCCTCCTCTATTCTAGAGGCTGAGGGACAGCCTCAAATCGTCTCCTCCGTTAAGCCGCTGCTGGAAATTAAAGATTTATCGTATGCCTATGACCTGAACAAAGGGGATGTCCTGAAGAATATAAATCTGTCTTTGTATGCTGGCGAGTGGCGGCTCTTATGTGGTGAGAATGGGTCAGGTAAGACGACGCTGTCACGTCTGTTCATGGGTCTGCTTACACCTCCTAAGGGGAAAATATGGTGGCAGGGGCAGGATATCGCCCGCCTAACCTTACCAGTGATCGCGCAGGATATCGGTTATGTATTTCAGCAGCCAGAGCATCAATTCGTTGCGAATACGGTGCTGGATGAACTGCTCTTCGGCCCTCGTGCGGCTATGAGGTTGAAGCCGCGTGATCAGACGCCAGATCCCGTGTTAAAGCGGGCCGAGGCTCTGCTTGCCATTGCAGGGTTGCAAGGAAGGGAGCACATATCTCCCTATATGTTAAGTGGAGGCGAGAAGCGGTTGCTGAGTGTGGCCGCTGCAATGATCGTGCCCAAGAAGCTGTATATTCTTGATGAACCGA
>DASYFA010000171.1:0-9138 GCA_036498705.1 Paenibacillus sp. | reverse complement strand
CGGGAAAAACTACTCCATTGTCAAATCGTACCTAGCACCGATGAGTAATCCCTCAGAGAGAAAATTCGAACAGGTGCAGGCCAATGGTGATAGAAATGTGTTATTACGAAATTTCACGGTCGATCTGCAAGGGACCTACGTGGTTTCAGTTTGGAAGGAAGATGTTCCAGAATGCAGTAAAGATCCTACCCTCCCTGGATGTGGAGGTGGAGAGGGGGACTGTGATTGGACTCTCCTACCGCCTAACGAAGTCGCAGCTCCACAATCTTCCGTTATGGACCCAAGATCGACTGGCGTTATTCTGGCGGATGATTTATGGAATTATCCTTACAGGTTCGATGTAACGAAGGGGATTCCTACCTCGGAGTATCTATACACAAATGCATGGGGACTCAATTACTTATATCAACATACATTTGGCAATATGCAAGGCAAAGTTAAATATCAATGCAAGATAGATGTTGAATACGAGCTTGAATGGAAGGAGAAGCAGCCGGATACGACGGATGCGGAAGGGAACCCTGTGCCACAGCCGGATATCGACATGTATGATACAGAGCAAAAGACTTATACGTTTGAATTTACTAGGGACTATGACTATTGGCAAATCAATAATTTAGAAGTATACGGGATTAATAGAGCAGAAATGCGAAATTATGCTCTCCCGGATGGCGAAGTTACATTATGGCCTGATCTATATGATCCGCCGGACGTACTGTTAGATAATAGTGATAGGGTAGAGGATCATGTCATGCCAAAGGAATCTGGAGCGATTATCTTTGAGCCACCTACCGTTGTAGGAGGATATGAACGACCGTCGCCGCCGGATGATACCTCCCAATTATTAGGACTTGCAGAGTCTCAGACGGATGACCCCGATGTTAAGAATGATCTTGTTATCTTTAATAGTGAGATCATTATGGATGATGTGACCGTAATAAGAAGTGGACCCACACCAGGGAGCATCCCCCCACCTGAGCGAATCGGGGACAGGGTATTATACCAGGATCGTCTCCTGATTAGTCGATCTCTATTGAATAAGGCGGAGACACCAGGTACAGGAACTATATATTATGATTTACTGCCTGAAAACGTTGGCGGAAGCGGCGGAAAAGAGTTCCCTGTTAACAATATTAATAACGTCACAGTCCATACTCCGGTCGTCAACTACTCATCAGTATCGGATGATGCAGCACATAATCAGAAGACGAAGCCGAACGAAAGGCGGTCGGCGCTCATTTTGGAGCGGCCGTTCACGGTGAAAATTCCGACCTCGGGCCAGCATTTAAATGAGAGCTATTACCCCGGGTACGGGAATCGGGATTATGCTAAGTATTTCAGATCGAAGCAGGTCAAGTTCGAGTTTGATGTCTATATGGGAGAGAGTAGCGGCTTCCAGACATTTGTCCCGAAGGGAACGTGGATCGAGGTTCCTGTGAATCAGGAGGAAGCGACGTTCTTCCTACCGGTTTGGGTTGATGAGGGGGATTATCAGGTGTATTTCCGCAACATTGCGGAGAATGCTCCAGGTGGAAATCCTGATGATATTCCGGCCCAGGATGATGCCAACCTGAATCTAGTGAATCATATGGCTCTGGACCAAGTGTCCGTAGAGGTGATTGGTCGGCTGTATGATTTCCATATTACCGACATCGCCGATTACAACTGGGAGAATGTGTTTCGTCAAGGCAAGGGAGCGGCGGAATCCACGGGAGTGTCTTACTGGGTAGGGATGGGAAATATCGATGGAGATCCAAGAGGGAACCTGTCCCCATATAGTGTATTGATTCGCCCAGGAAGTCACCCGTTTCAAGGCTATAAGAACGTATCGATCAAGACGGGCTACCATTTCAAATTTGATCTGAAGACCAAGGGTAATATGTTCGGGAAGCTGGATGGGATCCGAATCACGCCGACCTTCTACTTTATGAGTCATGACGGGAAGGTGCGGGAGCAGGTGGATCTATACTACAGTACGAACAGTCAGCCATTTGTCAAAATCGGCTCGAAGGATGATAAGGTAAGCCGTTATGTAATCTTGAATGAGCGTTTGCGGAATGTTCCACTAACGAGTCTGCAGGATACGGCAACGTATAAATATTACCTGTATGAACCCGCATGGGTACGCGGTCAGAAGAGCCTAGAGCAGTACGTAAGTGAATACGTAAATAAAGTCACGCTGCAGAAGACGCCAGTTGGAAGCTATAATTTGCTGCTACTACCGGAGCAACTGCGGACGATGATTGGACCGAAGAAGGAGTATCAGGGAGTAGCGATGCCGCAGGTTGTAGATGCACAGCGGGCAAATGCCTCGATCCAGCAGTGGTATGGAGAATACAGTCTACCAGCCGCTCCGTATATTGTGAAGGCTGGGGAATCACTGCAAGAATATCACCAGAAGAATGGGAAGCTGGATGATAAATCGCAGATTTTCCTGCAGAACCGTTATAAGAATGGATACATCCTGGTGAACTTTGATATTGAGAGTATCCGGGACGGTAAGCTGAATGAGCCGCATTTGCAGTATATTCACGCTCCAGAGATGAACAAGGTGATTGGAAGCGTGAAGCGCAAGAATCAGTGGGAGATGGAAGGGTTCCTGTCCAAGGTTCAGGATGCCTATGGCAATACGTTCGAACTGAAGAATGGGGACGTGGTCCTGTACCACGCTAACAAATCGAGCCGGGACGATTTTCAATCCCGAGTGACACATTAATGGAAGACTTACATGAAGAAAAGACAAGCTGGGGTATCCCAGCTTGCCTTTTGCATGCACATCCAGACGAGTGTTCATCAATGAGGTACAGCTTAGTTACGGGTATCACATGTGCATATTAATTGTTACCTCTCTATCCATCCCCTCAATTCTAGTGTATAATTTAAGTTTAAAAGTTTTCACATATGCCATCTGCAGATAGCTACTCATAAATAATCATGTCAAGAAATAGAGTTGACGCGGAGGTGTCAGCTTTTTTTCTATGAGCTTCTTACGGTTTCAAAGAAAAATACATAAATAGAGAGAAACATGGAGTAGGAGGAAGAGAGAAATGTGGTTTGTCTTTGCCGTGGCTGCGGCAACATGCTTTGGGATGCGGGGAATCTTATATCAGTGGACATCCCAGCGTCCGCTTGATCGAAATTTGTTGTTGTTTGGCGTTTATTTGTCGGGAACGATAATTGCGTTGGGAAGTAATGTGTTTGCAGGTCAAGCGTGGAATAATGGAGCGTTGATCGGTCTATTGATGGGTGTGTTCTCCTTCATCGCCAACGCTTCGATGTATAAAGGTTATGCGGTCGGCAAGGCATCGTTGATCGCTTTGTTTACCGGACTACCGCCGGTGGTTGTAGTGATCGCGGCTTATCTGTTGTGGGGAGAGACGTTGAATCCTTGGCAGATCGTTTCCTTTGGCGTGGTAATTATCGGACTATTGCTGATTAAGTACTCTCAGGATTTGAAGCTCGGACAATTAAAAGGGATTCAATGGGGGCTTCTGACCATGCTGTTCTTCGGTATGACAGATTTAACCTCCAAGCAGGCTACACTTTCGGGCGCTTCTACGCTTCCGTTGTTATCTGTGATGTATGGGACGGGAGCGGTACTATTTGGAACGCAGTGGGCGATAAGCCAATACAGAACCTCTAAGAAAGCTGTCGCAGAGACTGAAGGCTCTGTATCGAATGAGCAAGCGGATTCGGCGCCCGTGCAATGGAGTCGCGGCAAGACGCTTGGCTGGGGTCTGTTTGTCGGGATATCCAATATCGCCGGCATGATCTTCCTGATCCCTGCTTTTCGAGGGGGAGTGACCGGCATCGTCTCAGCGATCAGCGCCATGAACGTTGTGTTCGTGTTGCTATATGCCCGGTTCTATCTGAAGGAGACGATGGTGCGGCGGGAAATCATAGGATTGTTGACCGCGCTAATTGGCATTTTGCTACTGCGTTTACTGGCCTAGCATACAAATAAACCCGAAAGTTAAGCATCCTTATTTCAGACGCTTCCTTTCGGGTTTTTCATCATTGAACGGCTACTCGGGCTCTATTCCATAATCTTCTCACGTATCTGCTTCAATGCATCCGAATCCTTGTAATTGTTCTCGGCTGCGGTATCCATATATTGCTTGAGATCGGCAAGAAGCTGGCTCTGGCTGGCCTCAGGTTTACTTACATAAGTGTTGTAGGTCTTCTGGGCCTCCTCGTTCATGATGTGCTTGTCATAGTCAAATAATGGGGTATTATTGCTCCCGAAGAAAATAGCTCCCTTGTATTGTTGAAACAAGTCCTTCATTTCTTTATAGCGAGGGGAGGAAGGATAATTTGTCATGAAGGTTTCGGCATCAAGCGCTCGGTTCAGAAGCTCTTCCAGACTGATGGCAATCGCTGCGTCGCGAAGAGCTGGCGCCTTGGTGTCCCTGGCCTTCAGCTTGATATATGCTGAGATATCCTCATTAATCTTATCCTCGTATTTGGTATAGACCTCATAATCGATAACAGGGAAGAACATCCCCTCTACTGAATAGAGAAAATAACCATTGTTCTGTGTCTCAGACAGCAAATCCTTCAGCTTGCCATCCTTTAGCTGGGAGATGATTTCATCCAGGCTGTGTGTATAGGCATTGTTATTGCTCAATTCCTTCAGAATGTCTTCTGCGTAATAACGTTCTTCAAGGGCTGGTGTCGCTTGGAGCTGTGCATCTTCAAGGGCGAGAACCATTTGTGTTGCCTGCTCTCGAGATACCTCATCGATGTGCTCCTCAAGATAGCTGATTACTTCTGAAAGCTTGCCATCGTTCTTCAACAATGCGTTATACTCGGCGTTCACCTTCGCAGCTTGATCCACTCCAGCTTGATCTTCTTGATCTGTAGAGGGATTATTCTGTTCATTTGATGGGCCGTTCTGTCCATTTGCACTATTATTGTTCGGGGGATTTATGTATGGTTCCTTGTCTAACTGCTTGTCACTGCATGCTGCAAGTGCCAATACCGTTGCTAGGGCCAGCGATATCCTCATCATCCTCTTATGCAATACAAGATTCCTCCTTAGATGAGATGCCTTTTGGTAATAATAACGCTGGCTCGTGGAAGAATGTTGCATTTATTTCCATTCATTTAACAAAATGAGATACGACGAATACGGCAGGAGAGTTCCAGTAAATCGTGACTTCATTGCCAGCATAGCTGTCCTGATGGTCGATATAGCATTGCGCAGGTGCTCTACCCTGTAAATGCTCAATCATGTAATCATCATTCAGGCCATGATTAGGACCGCCAGCGACAAGGCCGGGCACCGGTTCATCAATCTTATCTCCGACAGAAGGCCGATGGTGCGGATGCATGACGGAACGATCCCCGTATCCGGTAATATAGCTTATATCCAGCACATTACGCCCCAACAAATAATGTATATGCTCCAGCGCACAAGCTTCGTATTCCTTTCCTCCGCTGGAATGATAGGCGAGCAATAGCAACATGGCCTGATTCATCAGAAGCATATTGCTGCCCCAAATATAGTTCGTCTCCGCAAGGGAGATCAAATAACCATCCTCAGCGCTGCGGCGGATCAATTGGTCTGCTTCATCCATCAGTCCGCTCGACAGAGAGGAGCGTAACTCAGGATCTATCTCAAAGCTATCATTCAGTAGATAGGCGATCGTTCCATATCCGCCCATATCTGCCCATCCGAGCTCATACTTAGGAAAAGATTTTCTCGCCAGTTCAAGAAAGGCCTCGTGGTAAGTGGACTCTCCTGTTGTACGGTACAGCTCGGCCGCGGCCCAGTAGCGTTCGTCCAGATCCAGATTATCCCCATATTCGCCGGTGTACACATCAATAGGGTTCCTGAAACCACGGACATCGGGATGTTCTTCAAGCCAAGACCATGCCTGTCTTGCTGCCTGGAGGCAGTGCTGGGCAAATTCAGGATCAAAGGGCTTGTAAATTCGGCATGCCATAGCCATGACTCCGGCAAAGCATCCGGTTGCCGTTGCTGAGACAGGAAGGAAGTATAGATCATCACGGTCTTTTTCCGGCATTATGTGAAGTGCAGGAAAATATTTGGTCGTGAGCTTATGGAAAACTCCACCATTCCGCTCATCCTGCATTTTGAACAGCCATTCCAGCTCATAACGGCATTCATGCAGAATATCGGGAGTCTTCCCGTCCGTCTCTGGAATTGGAGTAGCCTGGTAAAAGGCTTCTGAATGAAGCTCGTAGGCGAGAAGAAGATCGGCGACGGCTTTAGCTCCGGGGCCGGTATATTTGCCATAATCCCCGGCATCATGCCAGCCTCCGCTGCTGTCCAGCTTACGCGAAGGATCATCGTATACGATTCCTTCTTGGGTATGGCAGGCTTGATGCGTCCACGCCCCAGCATACTCCTCCTCAAGTTCCATTCCACAACGGAACAAATAGAACGCTCGTAATAGCCCATGGTGAACCTGCTCGTAGGGTTGCTCTGAAATGGCGAAAGAAGCTGATTTGTTGCCATTCAGCTCGATATGATACGTTCCGGGTGTAGTCCAACTGGAGAAGTCGGCCTGAGAGATCGTCACTCCAGCCATACGATCCATGACCGGATCGGTGGTATTCCCTTCAAGCACAGTCTCTCCAAGCCTATCGTCAACGAGATAGAAAGTTCCGCTATCGTTAGCAATAACGGCGATTTTGCCAGAGTTCATAGGATAGCCGATTTGATTCACGGTAATATTGCGTTGCTCTTGTCCGTTCATCTTTGCTCACCCTCCAAATATGTAATCGTTTTCAAATCAACGAAGCCGATTTCTGTTAGTTAGCATCATCCTTATCCTCACATGTTCCGGATAGATTGGCAAGACTGCTTATTAAATCACATACCTTCATTATTATGAATCACGCCTTGGTGAGAGTACTGTTCATATTTAGTTAGCGCATGGTACTATTGCATATAATTGGGGGGAGACCCCAAACAGAACTATTTTATCATTGAAGGAGTGAAGGGAACATGGATGCTTTCTTTTCCGCCGGGGCGATGTCCGGATTTGTCCTTCTATCGCTTCCTCATCTACTGGCACTTGTAGCCGTACTGCTTCTTATTCTAGGGCTATATTATGCGAGAATTACGATACGCAATCATCCGTGGTTAAGGAGAACCGTCCGCTACGGCTTGGCGATGCTCTTACTTCTGTCCGAGGCTAGCCTAAATATCTGGTATTTGCAGCAGAACCTCTGGGATGTTCGTTACACGCTGCCGCTTGAGCTTTGTAGTCTTACGCTGTTGCTCTCAATCATCATGCTGCTAACAGGTAGCCGCTGGCTTTATCCTTTTCTGTTCTTCGCCGGGATCGCGGGTGCGCTTCAAGCGCTGCTTACACCTAATTTACTGTATGGATTTCCGCATTTTCGCTATTTTCAATTTTTCATCTCTCATGCGGCGATTATATTGGCTTCGTTATACATGACCTGGATCGAAAACTATAGGCTGGGCTGGAGGTCCATCGTCTGGGCAATACTTATGCTGAATATATCGGTGGCGGCCATTTGGGGAGTGGACCATGCCATCGGGGCAAACTACATGTTCCTGGCACATAAGCCGCATACAGCGTCTTTGCTCGATCTACTCGGCCCCTATCCGTATTATTTGCTCGTGGAGGAAGGAATCGCACTGCTGATGTTCATCATTTTATATGTCGTTTTCTTCTTACTTCCCGATAAAATAGCGCAGCATAACCGCATTAGGAAAGGAGCTCGATCATCACCATGAAGGAAATACCTGATCATTTGCGAACCGGACTATCTGTCGTATTCATAGGTTTCAACCCAAGCACGAAATCGGGGGAGGTCGGTCATCATTATGCCAATCCGCGCAATAACTTCTGGCGTATTTTGTACCGTTCTGGACTTACACCTCGCTTGTATACGGCGGCAGAGGATCATGAACTGTTGGAGCTGGGATATGGCTTCACCAATATTGTATCCAGGCCAACGCGCGCCGCGGAGGATATAACCCGTGAGGAATATGCGCAAGGCAGGCAAATTCTACGCGAGAAGCTTGAACTGTACCGTCCGCAAGTGGCTTGCTTTGTCGGAAAAGGGGTCTATACGGAATTCAGCCGCCGTTCCCAGGTGGAATGGGGGTTCCAGGAGGAACCGGTAATCCCGGATTTACGGGAATTCGTAGCCCCATCCTCCAGCGGGTTAGTACGTATGCCGATGGAGGAGATCATTTCGATCTATAAGAGGTTGTCCGAACACGTACTAGAAGTGCAATTTCAGGACCATTCCTCATCCAGTGAATCATAGCGCACAGACGGTGCATGAATCACGAATGACCAGACTGGTAGGGACGATGATGGACGGAGGAGGCAGGTTAGGCGAATGAATCATCTCATTCAGGGAACGGAGTGCTTGTTCTCCCAGAGTGAGGAAATCCTGCTGAATCGTCGTCAACGCTGGTTGGGTATGCAGAGACATCTCAATGCCATCGAAGCCGATGACGGACAGATCATCTGGAATGGATAGCCCAGCCTCAGCAGCGGCCTCCATGACGCCAAGCGCGATCATATCAGAGCAGCATACGACGGCAGTCGGACGGTTATGCAGCTTCAGAAAATCCTTCATCGCGGCGTAACCTGATTCTTTGCTAAAATCTCCGATAGATATGTATTCTGGATAATAAGGCAAATCAAGCTCCTGCATGGCCAATCGGTAGCCTTCGAACCGCTGCTTCCCTACGTAGGAATCGAGGTGGCCGTTGATAAAGGCAATCCGTTGGTGCTGTAATTGATGCAGGTAGCGTACAGCCGTCTTGATGCTGTCAATGTTCTCAGAAGTAATATATCCGGCGCGCGGTCCGGTAAAGTCCATATCGATAAACATAGTAGGGATGCCGGATTGGAGTATGTCCTCGAAATTCAGATCATGGCTCTGAAATCCAAAGATCAGGATGCCATCCACATTGCGGCTCAGACAATGCTGCACAATACTATATTCCGAGCCCATATCGAACTGGACAAGATAGAGTAGATCATAACCAGTCTCCTTCAGTGCCTTCTCAAGTCCGACGACAACTCTGGAAAAGAAGGGGTGCGTTAATCCCGTCGTCAGGAACATCCCGATCGTCTTGGACTTACCTTGTACGAGCCCACGAGCTGTATGATTGGGAAT
>DASYFA010000170.1:0-2772 GCA_036498705.1 Paenibacillus sp. | reverse complement strand
GAACGGCTACAAGCAAAGCTAAACGGCCTCAGTCCCATGGAGTTCAGGACGAAGGCCGCTTAATTGACTTTTATTTTTTCTACTGTCTACTTGACGGGGAGCAGTTCAGAGTAGTATTTACTACAGGGACAGCTCCTTACTATTTCATGCCACACACATGTAACGGACGTTTACTGTTCCGATCGTGGTAGATGTGGCGATTTATGATGTCATTAATTTCTCTCTTACCGCTCGACATGCGCCTTCCCGGCAAGTAGCCGCTCGATTTCCGCCGCACTCGGCAGACCTTCCCAATCTCCAACCGCCTGGATTACCTGAGAACCTATCAGATTTCCAAGTCGAACCGCTTCCTCAAGACTGTATTCCTTCAAGAGGCCTGCCATAAATCCAGCACAGAAGCCGTCTCCCGCCCCTACAGTATCGATCACATTCTCCACCTTATAGTATGGAACTGCAGACAGCTTGCCGTTCTCAAGTATATAGGTTTCATCATCGCCGCCCTTAATAATGCTTACCGCGGACAGTTCACTGAGCTTGGAGATAATCTCATCCATCGATTCAGTCTCATAGAGCAGCTTCAATTCATCCAGCCCAGGTAAGAAATAATCCGCTTTCATCGCCAGCGGCAGTAGGACCTTCCTAGCCTCTTCCACACTCCATAGCTTCAAGCGCAAATTTGGATCGAAGCTTACTTTAACTCCGTGGCGTCTTGCCATATCCATCGCTGCTGCAGCTGTCTCCGCACAGGATGGGCTTAATGCAGGAGTAATACCGGTAATATGTAGAATCTTCGCCCCGGCGATATATTCCTCATTCAAATGCTCAGGAGTCATCTTGCTGGCCGCCGATAATTTACGATAATAGTAAACGGAGCTTCTCCCGGCAACATTTTCCCGAACCATCAGCCCAGTCGGAGCTTCTTCTGTGAACGAGGCGCGTGATACGTCAACGCCTTCCCCGCGTACCATTTTATAGATACGATGTCCGAATGGATCATCGCCAAGTCGCCCACACCAGCCTACGGAATGTCCGAGCCGGGACAAGCCAATCGCTACATTCGTCTCGGCTCCACCAAATGAAGGTGTTAGATTAGAAGTGTATTCAAGACCTTTGCCTCCTTCAGCGATCAATAGAGCCATGCTCTCTCCAAAGGTGATCACTTCCGGATGTGAATTGCGGTTATGCATTCGTCTTCACCATCTCTTTCGATCTGTCATATTGCGCTGCTAATGCTATATAAGTTGAACTATTGATTATACCAATCAGGGCAGCCGTATGAAATGTTCTTACGATCGCTGCTCTTTTCTGTAGTTCAACCTATACTAGATAATTGCTTGCCTACATTATCTCATTCCGTAGCAGATTAGACTATGCAAATATTTAACTTTTTCGAGAAAAATGAACCTAAACAAACCTAAAGCGCCAAAAGGGAACTGAAGTACACTCTCCCCTGGCGCTTTATTGTCCGTCTTTGATCACGAAGTTAATCAAGAAGTAACTCGGCATCGAATCTTGAACACTTATTTAAACCTCCAAAATCGAAGGCATAATATGCGGAGCCCGTCCTACCTCTCTCATGAAGAATCTCCGTAGTACCCGATTGGTCGTCTTCACCCAAGCATTGCTATCATATGGACCTTGTTCTCCCAGCTTCTTCAAGCTTCGCCGCAGTGCCATCTCCGCCCGTCTGAGTAAAGGTCTGGCATCCTGCATGTAAACAAAGCCCCTCGTTACAATATCTGGCCCAGCGAGAATCTGACCTGTTGCCACATCCACCGTCATAACGACGATGACAATTCCCTCTTGAGCAAGCTCTTCTCTCTCTTCTACTAATTCTTCTTCAAAAGTTCTGATCTCGCCATTGCTAACGATTACCTCTCCCGCAGGAATGCTGCGCCCGCGTTTGGCGCGATTGCGGTACACCGATAACGTATCTCCGAGATTCATCAGGAACACTTGCTCTTCGTTCATCCCCGTTTGCATTGCTAATTTTTTATGTGCTAACAGCATCCGGTATTCCCCATGAATCGGAATAAAATATTTCGGCTGAATGAATCTCAGCATCAGCTTCAAATCTTCTCGGCATCCATGTCCTGAAGCATGAATACCAAATGCGGAACCATAAATGACATTAGCACCAGCCCGCATCAGCAAATCGATACAGCGATTGATATTCGGGCCATTGCCCGGAATCGGCGACGAAGAGAACACAACCGAGTCTCCCGGATAAATGGAAACTGAACGGTGCGCCCCAGAAGCGATCCGGCTGAGTGCCGCGTTCGGTTCACCTTGACTGCCCGTACAAATGATCAGTATCCGATTGTCTTCATATCTATCAATTTGCTTAATATCGATTAACATTCCGTCAGGAATACGGATATATCCTAAATCCTGACCGATCGCAAATACGCGCTCCATGCTTCGTCCTAGGACGGCGATTTTACGGTTGCTCATAATAGCTGCATCTACAACCTGCTGTAGACGGTTCACATTGGATGCAAACATAGCGAACAAAATTCGGCCTTGGCAGCCATGAAAGGTCTCCAGAATCGCATTGCCAACACGATGCTCCGAAAGGGTAAATCCATCCTTCTCACTATTCGTGCTATCCGCAAGCAGAGCGAGTACTCCCTTACTACCAACGCTAGCCATCTTGGCGATATTAGCCGGATGATCTTCCGGCGTGAAATCGAATTTGAAGTCGCCCGTATGGACGACCGCTCCGTAAGGCGTATCAACTACAATCCCGAACGCATCCGGAATACTGTGTGT
>DASYFA010000169.1:0-11935 GCA_036498705.1 Paenibacillus sp. | reverse complement strand
CTTCCGGAGCATTGGGAGAAATTAAGCTTCCCGCTGCACTGGCAGGGTAATTTGCTTGAAATCAGCATCACGCACGAGCAAATTTCTATTCACAACACTGCAGGTGAGCCAGTTCAATTATTCATAAACGGTCAACCGCAGGAGATCAAAGGTAATACTATTTTTAATTAATATTTAGAAATTATAATGGGAGGTCATTCAACATGAAAAAGAAATGGTCGATAGCAATGGCAACAGTTCTTGCTTCAGTTATGCTACTCTCCGCTTGCTCCACGGGCAAAACGGATAATACCAGCAGCAATTCCGGTTCGAATAATACCGGAAGCAAAGGGAAGGTTGATCTTACCTTCACCATTTGGGGAGATGTAAATAGCGGATCCGTCGAACAGAAGTTGGCTGATGAATTCAATGCTGCCCATCCAAATATCAATGTTAAATTTGAGCCGGTTCCTGGCGATGGCTATGGTACTAAGCTGACGACTTCGCTCGCAAGTGGTACTGCACCGGACGTATTCCTTGTTGGTGAAGGTGACTTCTACTCTTTCGTAGACAAAGGCGTTATTGAACCGCTTGACGATTATATCGCGAAAGATCAATCTTTCGATGTAGGTATTTACCAAAAAGATCTGGTCGATATGGGACGGATCAACGACAAGCTGTACTACCTGCCTAAGGATTTCAATCCATTGGCTCTGTGGTACAACAAACGTGTCTTTGATGAAGCCGGTATTGCTTATCCAAGCGATGACTGGACTTGGGACGATATGATTGAAACAGCGAAGAAGCTGACCAAGCAAGAAAACGGCAAATATACTCAATTCGGTTTCAATGCAGGCACTTGGGAATACCCGATCTACACTTACCTGTGGGCACACGATACCGACATTGCAAATGAAGATGGCACTAAAGCTGAAGGCTTCATGAATAGTGATAAAACGGTAAGCGCTATGCAGAAGTACGTTGACATGTCTATAGGCGCGAACAGAGTGTCGCCGACTCCTCAAGATACACAAACGATGGGCGGAGACTCCTCCATGTTCATGACGGATAAATTGGCTATGATGGTTACAGGACGTTGGGTCAAATCCGATTTGGATAAATCCGATGTGCAATACGGTTCTGCCTTGATTCCAAAAGGTCCGAACGGCGAGCGTGCTGGTATTATCGCAGCTGCAGGCTGGGCTATGAACTCGAAATCGAAGCATAAAGAAGAAGCATATGAACTGATGAAATGGTTGTCCGGTACAGATGCTCAGAAGCTTCGTTCCAAAGACGGTCTAGTATTGCCTGCTACTACAGTTGAACTTGATCAAGTTAAGGCAACTGAAGAGAAAGATAAGCCAGTCATTGAAATGATGGATTTTGCACAGAAACCGGTGACAATGCGTTCTAGTAACGGCCCAATCTTTAAAGATGCATTCACTCAAGCTTTGGAGAAAGTACTGCTTGGCAAGGCGGATGTGAAGGGCGCGCTTGATGAAGCGGCTAAAACTGTCGATTCCAAAATCAAGTAAAAAATTGCTGCGGGTGAAGCGCTAATTTCGGTGCTTCACCCGCTTCCATCAAGGAGGCTGTCATGAATAACACCAAATCGGATCGAGCGGGATACTTGTATATTCTCCCATGGCTGTTAGGACTGATTTTATTCACGCTTGGGCCGATGATTTTTTCGCTGATACTTTCCTTCAGCAAATGGGATGTAATCACCGGCGTCGAGTCAATCAAATTCGTGGGGCTAGATAATTTCAAGGCCATTTTCCACGATGATTTATTTTATCAATCGTTAAAAGTTACTTTTATTTTTGCACTGGTGTCTGTGCCACTGTATCAGATCGCATCGCTTCTGATGGCCTTACTGCTCAATATGCGTACACGCGGAATGAAATTTTTCCGCCTTATTTATTTTATGCCTTCTGTAATTCCAGCTGTTGCCACTTCAATGATGTGGGTAATGATCTTCAACCCGGAATACGGAATTTTGAATCAGGCGTTAGGTTGGTTCGGCATTCAAGGGCCAGCATGGCTTCAGGATCCTAGTTATGCGCTCGGTGCCTTGATCGTAATGGGCCTTTGGGGAGTCGGCAATACAATCATTATTTACTTGTCCGGTCTACAAGGGGTGCCAGAAGACCTTTATGAAGCAGGGGAACTTGATGGTGCCGGCGTATTCCGTCGTTTCTTCAGCATCACATTACCGATGATTACCCCAACTATATTTTTCAATCTGATTATGGGGATTATCGGTGGATTCCAATATTTCACCCAGGCATTCGTTATGACGAATGGCGGCCCGCTCAACTCGACCTTATTCTACAATTTGTATTTGTATAACAAAGCATTTAAAGAATTCGATATGGGTTACGCGTCTGCGCTCTCCTGGATTTTGTTCATGATAATTCTAGTATTTACGCTTCTGGTTATCCGCAGTTCGTCCTTCTGGGTGTATTACCAGGGCGATGATCGAGACTAAAGGAAGGGGGAGACCTACTATGCAAAAAACACTAAACAAAATGAATCCGTCTCAGTGGCTCGCTCTTCTTTTTCTCATTGTGGGCACCGCAATTGTACTTGTACCACTACTGTGGACGGTAACTACTTCGCTCAAAACACCGGCCGAAGTGTTCGGAAATTCCTTTTTCCCACGGAAATGGATATGGTCCAACTACTCGGATGCGGTAACTGCTATTCCGTTCTTTTTATTTCTGCGTAATACGGTAATCATTCTCATTCCGGTTATGATAGGAACTATTTTTACGGGGGCTCTTAGTGCTTATGGATTCGCGCGTTTCAATTTCCGCGGCAAGCAGACTTTGTTCCTCATCCTGCTGGCTACGATGATGCTGCCGAGCCAGGTAACATTGATCCCGACCTTCTTGCTTTTCAAACAAGTAGGCTTGACCAATTCATTCATACCGTTGATTCTGCCAGCATTTTTTGGCGGACTAGGCGGAGGGGCATTTAATATCTTCCTGATTCGTCAGTTTATGCGTGGTATTCCGCGTGAGCTGGATGAGTCAGCATTTGTGGATGGAGCGAACCGGTGGCATATTTTTACTCGGATTATAGCTCCGCTCTCAAAGGCTCCACTTATTGCGGTTTCCATCTTCACCTTTATGGGTGTGTGGAATGACTTCCAAAGCCCGTTGATATATTTGAACTCTAATGATAAATATACGCTGGCACTTGGTTTGTCCATGTTTAAGGGGATGTATAACGTCGAGTGGAACATGTTGATGGCTGCAACAATTCTCATTATGCTGCCAGCATTGATTCTGTTCTTTATTGCACAAAAATATTTCATCGAAGGCATTTCAATTTCTTCGGCTGTAAAAGGTTGATACTACTGAATGCGTTCATGTTCTTATAGATGGAGGAGATGAAGATGGCTGGCATCAACAGCAAACATCCATTCAACTTATATTATAACGGCGGAGAATACGTCAAAATCTGTGGTTCACAGGATGGCTATTTTCCTGATTTCGGTCATCACATAGCTAATGAAATGGGCGGAGTTTGGTTGCATCCGGTGAAACTGCTGGATGGCTTCTGGTTGAAGCTAACCGATACGAAGCGGAATATTTCTGTATGGTCCCGGGCTGACGGCTTTACAAGCGAGCCTTGGGGCAGTCGCTTCCAGTACGACCATGGTCTCAGTTATATTCCTATAGCGATGGAGCGTACACAGTTTGCGCCTGAGCAGGTTAAAGGCATGACTGCTGGCTATGAGCTTCGTCATTATGGTGAAGGGGAACTTCATCTGAAGGTAGAACTGCTTGTGCGCACCGATCTGCGGGCAGTCTGGTTCTCGGACGAGGTAGGTGTCCGTAAGGGTGCCGGAGATCAAGCTACTGTGTTGAATCCACGTGAAGTGTTTGTTCGTGACCCTGAGAATAACTGGTTCGTTCAAGTCGGCACAGACCTGCCTGGGGAACAATGGGAGGTCGGTTCCGAGCTGTATGGTCCAGAATTTACTGCCGGTGCGGGCTGCGGGATTGCCTTCCGAACCGAGCTGACGATCCCAGCGGGCGAGAGCTGCCGCTTCAATCTGTTCGTAGCTGGTTCCTATGTGTCTGCGGAAGAATGTGCGGATTCTTATCGTCACCTTGCTGCGAATCATCAAGAACTGCTTGCTGAGAAGCAAGCGGTATACAACGCCGTGGCAGATCGGGCCAAGCTTACGATCGAAGGAGAAACGGACTGGAATAACGTCTTCAATTGGGCAAAATGGAATAATCAATGGCTGATCCAGAAGGTGGACGGGACCGGGCGTGCTCTGACTGCCGGCGGTCCAACATATCCTTGGTGGTTCGGCTGCGACAACACCTATTCCTTACAAGGGGTACTAGCGATTGGAGATCCGCAGCTTGCCAAGGATACGTTGAATCTGCTCTTGCGGAAGTCCGAGGAGGTTAACGGCAACGGGCGTTTTATCCATGAAGTGACGACGCTTGGGGCTGTATCCAACCCGGGCAATACGCAGGAGACGGCACATTATATCTCCTTCGTCTGGGATCTATTCCGCTGGACTGGGGATGAGGAACTACTTCGCTGCCATTATGCTTATTGTGTGAAAGGCATCGATTGGCTGTTGGAAGAGATGGACCCGGATCATGATCTGTTCCCTTCCGGATATGGCATTATTGAAATCGCTGGTTTAAACATGGAACTGGTCGACAGCGCCGTTTATACGGCGAAAGCTCTGCAAGCGATGGCGGAAATGAGCGCATATTTGCAGGACACTGCGGCTCATAGTAAATATTGCGATCTGGCGACGCGCAGTAGAGATGCGATCAATCGCATATTCTGGCAAGAGAATGAAGGCTTGTATGCTGACGCGGTTGCACCAGTTAGTGATGTAGCACCGAAGGTTGATTACCTTGTCTCGCTTGCCGAAGGGCAGGGTATCACAGGTTATCGCGAGTATGTAGAAGGTCTGCTGGCTGACGCTAACAACAGTGGGAATGCTGATGCGGATCGTGGTTGGCTGCTGAACAAGAACTGGGTGATTGTGACCCCGATGGAAGCTGGGATTGCAGATCCTGATAAGGCACGTAGAGCGCTCGATAATATGCGAAATGATACTTTTATCGGTGATTATGGTACGTATTTGTCCGGAACATTCCAACAAGGCACGATGACAATCTCTACCGGGGTACATGCGGTAGCTGAGGCGGCTAACGGAAATGCGGATGCCGCGCTTGATCTTTTGAACCGGATGCGCCGTAGCTTCTCACGCGCTCTACCAGGTTCCTTCTCTGAGATGTCGCCGGATTATGGCTGCGTTGTGCAAGCTTGGACGATCTACGCGTTGGCCGTGCCGTTTGTCCGGCATTTCTTCGGAGTTGAACCGTTTGCGGCTCGCCAGGAACTGAAATTGCGTCCACAACTGCCTTCGGCTTGGAACGGTAAAGCATGCACACTGGAACGTTTGGTCATCGCTGATGCTGAATTTGATCTGTCCCTGAAAGAACAGGATGGGGTCTTAACAGGCCAAATCCGCAATGATGCAGGCTGGACGGTAACAGTAGAATGGAATGGACAGACGATATCGAGCACAGAAAAACTCATTGACCTGAACATGTAAATGCCTTAACTATATAAATAAACAAGAGGAAATGGAGAGAGAGCATGAAGCTGGAAGCAGTTATATTCGACCTGGACGGAGTCATTACCGATACAGCGGAATACCATTATGTAGCTTGGAAGCAGCTTGGCGAATCGATCGGGATTCCGTTCGAACGTGACTTTAACGAGACCTTGAAAGGTATCAGCCGCGGCGAATCGTTGGAACGGATCTTACGACTGGGTGGCAAGGAGAATGATTATACGGAGGAGGAGAAGGCAGAGTTAGCCCGGCAGAAGAATGAACATTATGTCTCATTGCTGGTTAATCTTACTCCAGCTGACACTTATCCGGGTATCGTCTTATTGCTGACTGAACTGAATGCTCAAGGCATTCCGGCCGTCATTGCTTCAGCGAGCAAGAACGCACCGCAAATATTGCGTTCGCTGGAGATAGACAACCTGTTCCGTTATGTCGTTCATCCAGATTCCGTGAAGCACGGCAAACCAGCACCAGACCTATTCCTGCGTGGTGCCGAAGAGGTTGGAGCGAAGCCAGAAAACTGCGTTGGCATCGAGGACGCGACTGCTGGAGTCGAAGCGATCAAGGCAGCTGGAATGAAGGCAGTCGGCATCGGCGAAGCTGAAGCATTGAAGGCAGCCGGGGCTGATATTGTGCTCCCGAACACATCGGGATTGAATGTAGAGCTGTTGAATTCTTTATTGTAGAAGAAGGAGACAGGATGAATCTGAATACTATTAAGCTGTGAATTCAGCCTAATTACAGTGGCTGAGGAGACCGAAAGCATCAGACAGTTCAGTGTTAAGTACAACTGAGCTGCCTGTTGCTTCGAAATCCTCAGCTTTTTGCTGTTCTTAGGGCAGCGATCGGAGGAACATTTTACCCGGCTGCCTTCATCCGTACAATCGATGGTTTAGCTTCTAACTGGTCCGGCGTGATTTGGATAAACTTCCAAGAGAAGTGGCAATGGTTTTTTGCTCCCCAGCATGATAGGTTGGAGGAACGATATCATTAATTAGTTCAACATGTATAGATAAGACGAAGCAGGAGGTATCGATTCCATTGAGTATAAGCATACGTGAGGTATTGAAGCTGTTAACAGAGACAGGTAGCAATCTGCCTGAGAATGGTGTAGACAAGCTCGAGTATGGAGATCCGAATGCAGCGGTGAAGGGAATTGCCACGGCCTTTATTGCTAGCCAGCATGTCATTGAAAGAGCCAAGTCCCTGGGAGTTAATTTGCTGATCATGCATGAAGGTTTATATTATAGTCATTTTCAGCCGGGTGAGCAGATCTCAGGAACTTATGTAGTACGGGAGAAGATCAGAATGATCGAACAGAGCGGAATTGCGATATATCGCAATCATGATGGAATACACCGCTCCCAGCCCGATGGAATAACCTATGGCTTGGTACGGGAGTTGGGCTGGCTAGATGAACTGGAGGGTTATAGTTCTTATGCTGCGATCATCCGATTGCCGGGAATGACGGTTGCGGAAATGGCTGTTCATGTTAAGAGCAAGCTGGGCCTGGAACAAGTGCGTGTCGTCGGAGATAGTGCGAAGACATGTGAGAGAGTCGGTATTCTGGTCGGATACAGAGGCGGGGGGAACCCGGCAATCCCACTATTTGAGCAGGAAAATCTCGATTTAATCATTTACGGAGAGGGTCCGGAATGGGAAACGCCGGAATATGTCAAAGATTCACTCGCTCAGAACAAACCGCGGGCGCTCCTGATCCTAGGACATGCGGAGAGTGAAGCACCGGGTATGAAATATTTGGCCGAATCGCTTCAAATGAAGCTACCTGATATACCTGTTCACTTTATTCCCGAGGAGCCGTTATTTAGAATTTTATAAATAAAATCAAGAACCCTTAAATCTACCATATGGATCATGGCGGATTCGAGGGTTCTTTTTCATTGTGATGATGATTTATTCAATACTTATTTTGTCGCTTTGTATTTATCCAGGTATTCCTTCACCTTGGCTGGGTCAGCCGTCAGCTCATTGCCAGTCTTAACGATCGGGCTCACGGTCGAGACTGCCTTGATCTTCCTGTTGTTATAGAATTGTAGGAACTCATCCTGATTGATCGAGTAGAGTACTGCTTTTCTCAGATCATCGCTCTTAGCTACATCACGATTACTCGTATTGAACAACAGATAGGTTACTCCGTTACTCTCAATACTTTGTAGCTTCAGTTTGCTATCACTCTCAATCGTATCGAACTTCGTCTCCGGCACGCCGTAGAGGAGGTGAATCTCACCGCTACGCAGCGCGGACAGTGCGCTATCAGAATCGGCGATAAAGCGTACTTTCACGGTTGAAATTTTCGGCTCGAATTCTGAACCTTTACGGTACCCAGGGTTTTTGTAGAAGATTCCTTCATAGTCATTTTTATAAGATAAAATATATGGGCCGCTGGTATACAAAGTATTGTTGTATTTGCTTCCTTCTGTAACTGTATTCTGATCCCCGTAAGGGATATCCTTGTTAACGTCGAATTTAGCTACATCATAAGTATTGATGCTCTCTACTTGCTTCTTGGAGACGATCCCGGCAGACTGATGCGCCAAGTAATTTAGCACTTGCGGGAAAGGCTCGGTCGTAGTCAACTTCACAACTTGATATTTGCCTGCTTTGCTGTCCGCTTGATTCTTGTCGGCTACGAGTTCTTTGATCTTCGTGTCGAGGCCAGCTTCAAGGGCTTCTCGGACTGTACCGCTGCCTGAGGATTGCTTCACATTGTCCAGAGCGGATAGGTCAGTAACTGTCTCGATGGTTTTAATATGCTCGTGCAGGCTGTATGTCCGGTGATCCGGAACCGAGTTTTTATCCTTGGCCCGGTCGAGGGAGAAGATGACGTCATCCGCGCCTACACGTTCACCGGTGTCAACAGCCTTTTTGTTATCGATTTTGGCAAAGTTAATGTCGTCTCTAAGGATGAAGTAATAGTCCGTATTGCCTTCCGCGATGCTGTGATTATAGGATAGGGAACCGTCAGACGTAATCTTGTCATCATCCGTCAGATTAATAAGGCGGACATACATATTCGTATTAAGCTGGTTAATCGATCCGTCATTGCCTTTGATCGGGTCTAAGGAAGTCAACACTGAAGCGGATTGCGTCAGAATAAGCGGCTCCTTGTCCCGTTTGGACGTATCGTTGAAATCAATGGTCTCCCAAGCCAGAGCGCGGGATTTGGAGAGTCGGACGGTATCCGGGTTGAGCACATCCTTGTTCACGGCCTGACTCTTCAGGGAAATGTAGAGTGGAGCAATATAAGCTTTGTCAAATACGAGACGCTGTTCCAATTGCTTGTAGGTTCCTGTGTATTGATCCGATGTCTCAGTTGCTGCTTCATCGATCAGCTTGTCCAGTTCGGGATCAGAGATAATGCTGTAGTCTCCGCCGGTCTTGAATAGCGATCTGACTGCATAATCGGGATTCCCGGTAACGGTGGTCCAGCTAGAGATAGCGATATCGAAGTTCCCCGCGTCTTCTTGTGCCTTGTAGCTGCCGTAGTCGGGCTGCATGTTCAGCTTCACATTAAAGCCGTTCTTCGTTAATTGGTCACGAATAATATTAATATCTGATTCATTAGAGCTCATGCTTAGCAATTCAATATCTACTGGCTTATTATCCTGAACCGTTGCCGTTCCAGAGTTATCTGGTTTACTTGCTACATCCGTCTTGGTTTTTACGGCGGAGCAACCGCTCGCTACCAGCCCAAATGTAAGCAGTAGTGCAAGCAAAGAAGATTTTTTCATGAATAGTTCCCTCCTGAATTGTTGTTATATATATATTGATTCATTCTCCTAGGGCAAATGAGAGGCAAGGCTCCGCATTGCTGATGAAAATGAAGACCAACCGCAAAGGATAAAGAGTACTTCCAGAGTAAATATAAGAAACTATTAGCTCAATTTAGGATCGAGTGCATCGCGAAGTCCGTCGCCAAGAAAGTTAAAGGACAGGACAAGAGCGATGATGGCTAGCCCTGGATAAATGGCTAAGTAAGAATTTGTCTCTAGATAAGTGCTGCCCAGCTTCAGAATATTTCCCCATTCCGGGATATGCGGCTCTACGCCGAGACCAAGGAAGCTGAGACTGCTAGTAGAGATCACGGCTGCGCCGATCGTCAGAGTAGCCTTAACAATCATCGGTGCGAGCGAGTTCGGAACAATATGCTTGAAGATGATTGCAGCATCTTTGGATCCGAAAGCCCGGGCGGCATCGACATATTCGAAGGTAGAGACTAGCAGTACATTGGCCCGCATCGTTCTGGCATAAGTAGGAATGGAGCCAACGCTGAGCGCCAGGATCAGGTTTATGGTGTTGGCACCGAAGGCGGCTATAATCGCAATCGCCAGCAGAACTCCAGGAATCGCATATAGAATATCAAGTAGCCGCATGATGATATTGTCGGTGTGGCGCCCATAATAGCCGGATACAGCTCCCAGAATGCCGCCGATAACAAGGGGGATCGCTGTAGAGATCAGTCCGACAATTAGGGAAGTCCGTGCGCCAAATATGATGCGCGAGAATAGACATCTGCCGAAATTGTCCGTACCTAGCGGATAAGCTAGACTCGGATGCTGCAATATGGCGCTGTAGTTATTCTCAGTTGCCATCGCATAATCGAAGGTGAATAGGCTGCAGATCGAAATTGAGAACAGGAAAATGATAAAGAATAAACCGATCATCGCCGCCGTATTTCTCGTAATCTTTTCCCAGACATCCTCCCACTTTGCTGAGGCGAGTTTCCCTTGACTACGAATCTTCAACAACAAGTTGATGCCTAGTAGTAGAGCAAATAGGTTACCGGTTACGGCGGTTAGAATTAGCAGATAAGCAATGATTGACATCCATGGGGCGATGGCCTGATGACCACGTACATATTTCGCCACAAGCAGCAAAGCGATGAGATGAAATAGACTTACGATCAATAGAATGGACATCCCAGGCAAAAAGGTATCTGATACATATGGTTTGAACAGATTAAGCGCAGATACCGCAAACACAAAGATACCTGTAAGTAGTGAATATACAGCCAGGGCATACTCTGGGGTCCTGTGTTTCTTCACGAGATAAAAAGCAGAAGTGACCGTGAACAGATTCCCTGTCACAATGCTAGCCAGCTGTATAAAGCCGAGTGCTCGAGTAAGGTTTCTGATCTCTCCATATAAGAGAATATCTCTCCTAATCAGCAGGGTGATGGCTGCTTGAATGATAGTGAACAGCACATATGCGAGAAAAGCGGCAAAGATATAAGGATTAACAGCCTGTGCTGTGAAATTATAGCTGTTCAGCAGCAGTAACAAGGATAAGGCAAGGGAGACAACCAAAGCGAAGACCGCTTTGCCGTACTCCTCAGAAGTTTTCAAGTTCGTCTTGATCATATCTACACCTGCTTTAATATTGTTTCATTTTGGTTCGGATTCTTGGATCGAAAAAGGCATACAGAACATCGATAATGACGTTGATCAGCGATATCGTGATTGCGGTATAGACAACCCCGCCCATAATGCTTGGGATATCGGGGATAAATTGCTTATCTACGATATAGCTCCCGATCCCGCTAATATTAAATACTTTCTCAGTTACTGCCGATCCGCCCAGCATACCGCCGAATTGCAAGCCGATAACGGTAATGATTGGGATCATGGCGTTGCGGACCGCATGTCTCCAGAGCACCTGACGTTTGCTAAGTCCTTTGGCCTTGGCTGTGATAATGTAATCCTCATTGATGACCTCCAGAGTGGAAGAACGGGTCATCCTCGCGACAGACGCGGTAAGCCCGGTCCCAAGCACGATCGTCGGCATGATCAGCGATAGCCAGTTCTGCGGATTGTAAGTAGCCGGTAGCCAGTGCAGCTTGATCGAGAAGTTCAATATGAAGATCAGTCCCTGCCAGAAGCTTGGAATGGACAAGCCGATCAGGGCAATAAACATGAACGTATAATCCCAGAAGGAATTGCGCTTCATTGCTGAGATGATCCCTACCGGTATAGCGATGATCATGGACATGAGCAGTGAGATAATCGTCAGCGTGAAAGTGATCGGAAACTTTCTAGCGATTGTTGCAGTTACCTGCTCATTGCCGGAGAAGGATTTGCCGAGATCGAAGGTGGCAATCCCTTTGATGCTATTCCATAGCTGAGACAGATAAGACTGATCAAGTCCATAGATTCTATTAAAGTTAGCGATCTGTTCTTCCGTAGCCGTCTCGCCGAGAATATTCGCTGCTGGATTCATCGGTGACAAGTGCAGAATCGTAAAGACGAGCACCGATACCCCTATAATGACGAGCAGACTCATGAGCAATCTCTCGAACACGTATTTCACATA
>DASYFA010000168.1:0-6359 GCA_036498705.1 Paenibacillus sp. | reverse complement strand
AGAAGCGATCGGCGAGCAGGTAGGGTTTACGAGCACCTCTTATTTTATTAGCCTGTTCAAACGGATTATGGGCGTGTCTCCGCATCAATACCGCCTGAGGCTGTAGCGGGGAGCAGCGGTAATATAATAGATGCTTCGTTCCATTTAAGGATTCTCTACCTTACGAAGCTGGTTCCGAACGCGGTATTTACTGGGACTGGCGTGAAAATAAGCCCGGAAGGCGCGGCAGAAATAAGGATAGCTGCGAAACCCGGAGGCTTCGGCGATATCTTCCAGTTTCATGTCGCTGTATAGAATTCTCTCCGAGGCAATAGACAGCCTGATCTCGATGACATAACGCATTGGAGATTGCCCGAAGGCTTGCTTGAACAAGTGGGAGGCTGTCGACACGCTGATGCCATAACGTTCGGCGATATAGGTCAGCGTCAGCGGCTCGGTAGCATGCTTCTCCAAATACTGCTTCATTTTGTAAGGAATGTTGAGCTCCGGCCTGGAGGCTGCCGCCGTCTGCTTCCGTACATACCTCTCGATAGTTAGACATAAAACTTTGATCAAAGCGTCCATCATTTCCGCATTATCCCCATGAATATTCCGCTTCTCATAGATCAGCTTTCTCCACAATGCCAAGAAGTCTTCCGCCGTATCCAGATGAACCTTGCTTGGAAAATCGTTCCGGCTGCACCACTGCTGAACCCATGCTCCGCTGCAGGATAAGTAGTAATCGGCGCTCTCAATTGGCTGAGAGGCGTCAGCGTCTTTATCGGCCTCAACCACTAACCGGTAGTATTCCCCTGGCTTGCGGATGATCAGATCGCCGGGCTGCACAACATGTGTCTCATCGTTAATCTCGACACGGCATGTCCCTTTTACCTGGAAGCGCAGGAGCAAGCGATTGTCGGCTGTGCCCTTTTGCAAGGAGCCGGTGAATGGAGAAGTATGATGAGAATAACCGATCAACAGGCAATCGATCCACGATGCGTCTATCATTTGCTGCCACCTCCAAGTGAGTAAACTATTTCTACTATCATAAATGTTGCAAAATAAGTCAACAAGCAGAGAATCGGATATTCACTTCTAAATCAGTTGTCACTATACTGGGGATTAATTAAGTGAAGGGAGATGGTAGTTTGTTGAAGGATAAGATTGCGGTTCAATTGTATACGCTTCGCGAGGAATGCCAAGCAGATTTCCCGGGAGTTCTTCGTAAAATAAGTCAAATTGGCTATGGCGGCGTACAGTTTGCGGGCTTTCAAGGCTATGACCCGCAGGAACTCAAAGCGGTTTTGGACGAAGTTGGATTGAAGACCGCGGGCATGCATGTTGGTTTCCATGACATTGTTGCGAACACAGGCAAAGTGGTCTCGGACGCCAGGCTGTTCGACACACGGGATATTATTTGCCCGAGTATTCCCGCTGAGCTGCGAAATGAAGGCGGATACAAACAACTGAAGAAAGATTTGAACGGTATTGCGAAGCATTTGAAGGGTGAAGGCTTCCGAATCAGCTATCACAATCATGCTTTTGAATTTGAAACGGTGATAGAGGGGCAGGACGCGCTTTCGTACTTGCTTGAGGCTGCTGTAGACAATGAAATCCTCGCAGAGCTGGATGTATACTGGCTTCAGAAGTGCGGTTTTGAGCCAGCATCATTCTTCAAACCATATGCGGACAGGATGCCGATTGTCCATATGAAGGATATGACCGCAGACGGTGAGCAGGCATTTGCGGAAATCGGTACAGGATCGATTGAATTCGAACCGATTATTCGCTGGGGAGAGGAGAACGGAGTTGAGTGGTACGTAGTAGAACAGGATGTTTGCAGAACAGCACCGATGGGCTGCGTGCAAACTAGCTTTACCAATCTATATAATTTAATGTCAAATCTGCAACCGAATCTGTTCGGTGAAGCCTGAGAACGCGACTGCCGAAAAGGCGGACCTCAGTGAGCTGCGAATCGAACAACCGGAATAGCTTTGCTGGCTTTTTTGTAGAGAGAGGACAGCTCGTCCGAACATCAAACCATCCGGCGCTTCTCAGCTGAAGCGCCGGATGGTTTGCCCGTTATGGAAAGGGCCGGCAATACGGATATGCTCGCATGGCTCGCCCTGGTTGGCGAGGCGCCACAGCATTTTCTCAGCCGCTTTATATCCGGTCTCCCTGATCAGAAGCTGGGGGCGGCTTAATTGCGGCAGCGCCGCCACCGGTCCGTTGGCCAATCCGACTAGGGAGATGTCCTCCGGGATGCGATAGCCCAGGGTGGTAAGGCTGTCGTACAGCCTTACGATATCTTCATCGATGCCGGCAATGATTGCTGTTGGTTGGCTGCTGCGCAGCTTGTCGATCAGCATGGACTCGTCCCAAACGTCCGTTATATGCAGTTCTGCGTCATGATCCAACTGAAGCTCACCCATCATTTCCTCAAACGCCTGCCATCTTCTTGTATACCCCCGCTGACTGTGAATATCTCCTACGTACATAATACGGGTATGGCCAAGCTGCGCGAGCCGGTCCACGGCCATGCAGACGGCTTCGAACACATCCCAGATTACGCTGTCGATCCGGGAAAGCGGTCTCGGATAATTAATCAGCACCTTGGGTAAAGGCAGCTCGAACAGCTTGCGCTCCGTGGAGTCCGAGAGCAGCCGAGGCGCGATGAACAGACCGTCCGCCGTCGGCAAATTGCGCTGCTCCATCCAGTCCGAGAATGCGTGATCCGGCACATCCTCATCCAGCACATAGCTTTCCAGTCGATGATCCAATTGATCGAGCCTCTCTCTTAACCCCTCTTTCAACAATACGTTGTAATTCATAGATTGTCGGGATTGTATCAATACAAATCGAAATTGGAAGGTAGGATAGGGCGCGATGCCACGGCTGACCATCTCACGTGCCTGAGATACAGTCAAATAGCCGCGTACGAAGGCTGTTCGGATAATGCGGCTCCGCGTTTCCTCGGACATGCCGGCTCGTCCGCTCAGCGCTTTGGATATGGTCTGAATCGAAAGACCAAGTTCTTTGGAAAGATCGCGCAGAGTAATCGATTTACGAGTTCCCAATTTCAAAACCGCCTTCCTTTTTTCTCCGTGTGGTTAGGGGATGCGAACGTAAAGCTATCGTCCACGCTAACCCTTGACAGCTCTATTTTAAACTAAAGTTCAACTACTTTAGAAGTCCCCCGGCTCCTATAATGAAAATACTTTCAGAGGAGGGGTTAAGCATGAGAAAAATAGAGACGGATATTGTAGTATGCGGCGGAGGGCCGGCGGGGATCAATGCGGCGCTGGCAGCTGGAAGAAGCGGGGCGCGAACGCTGCTGATTGAACGATACGGTTTTCTTGGGGGCATGTCAACTGCAGCTCTGGTCTATCCATGGATGACCTTTCACACGATGGATGGCAAGCAGGTCATTGCCGGAACGGCGCAGGAAATTGTAGACCGCTTGATGGCCGAGGGAGCTTCGCCCGGTCACGTTCGCGATACGGTAGGCTTTGTAAAGACGATCACCCCTTATGATCCTGAAGTGTATAAGGTGTTAACCATCGATATGCTGCGCGAGGCGGGCGTGAAGGTGCTGCTGCACAGCTTCATGGACGAAGTGCAGACCAGGGACGGCCTCATTGAAACGGTACGATTGGCTACCAAGTCCGGGAAGTACGAAATTTCGGCGAAGCAGTTCATCGATGCGACAGGGGACGCCGATCTGGCCTATCTGTCAGGCGCGCCGTGCTTGCAGGGACGCGACAGCGACAATTTGACGCAGCCGATGACGATGAAGTTCCGAATGAGAGGCGTTAATCTGGCGAAGGTGAAACGGTATATGATCGAGCATCCGGACGAGTTTTACAAGAAGACACCTTTCGATGAGCTGGAGGAACTGCCATTGTCCGGCGTATTGGGTTACTTCAAGCATTGGAAGGAGGCTGACCTGCCCATTAACAGAGACCAGGTCCTGTTCTTCACAGGTCCGGGACCGGACGAGGTGCTTGTCAATACGACTCGTGTTCAAGGGCTGGACGGAACTGAACTGGAGGATTTGACGGAAGGAGAGGTGCAGGGCAGGAAGCAGGTGCGCATGGTCGCGGATTTCATGGCCCGCTGCTTGCCAGGCTTCGAGAACGCTTCCATCTCTTCGGTCGGAGCGCAAATCGGCATACGCGAGAGCCGCAGAATAGACGGCTGCTATTCACTCCAGGTACAGGATGTTGTGGATGGACGCGCGTTCGACGATTGCATTGCACGCAGCGGCTATCCCATCGACATTCACGATCCGTCCGGCAAGGGCGTACAGGCCGCATGGGTCCAGGGAGACGGGGCATACGATATTCCTTACCGCTGTTTGCTGCCGAAGCGGATTGACAATCTGCTCGTGGCAGGCCGCTGCATCTCGACGACGCATGAGGCGCTGGCAACGACGCGTCTGACACCTAGCTGCATGGCGACAGGACAGGCTGCGGGTACGGCGGCAGCAATTGCATGGGAGCAGGGTATATCACCGGGAAAAATCGACATTGGACAGCTGCAGGAGCGGCTAATACATAACGGCGCGCTGCTTCGCAGCGGGCAGACTGTATAGCGCGTATCCGCCAGCAAGATAACGGCCAAATTCAATTGAAGAAATAATTGGAACATGGTAGACTTTTTCATAAGGTCGCCTCGTATCGGAAGTTTGTTGGAAAACAAACATTCTACCGGATGAGCGGCCTTTTTTACCATGTGATAGTATATGTTTTCGCTTACAATCTGTCAGGAGGAATCGGTGAAATGAAGCGGTATATTTCGATACGAGCCAAATTTATAACCCTGTTCGTTCTGCTTATCACCATTCCATTCCTGATAAGCGGAATCAGTACTTACAATAAATTTGCGGAGGAAACCGAAAAAAACTCCAGGGCGTACTCCATGCAAATTATGAATCAAGTGAAAATTAATTTGGAAAATACGATAAAAGACGCGGACAGAATAACTGTGGCTCCCTTGTATAACGAAGACGTGCTGCGTATTTTGGAGAAGCACAATTATGAAGAACCAGGCGAAGAGAAGCTTATTCCGTCGGCGGAAATTACCAAAATGGCAAGAATAGCGGCTTCGCTTACATTGGATCAGCCCGGAATTGAACGAATGATCTTTTTCACCCGCGACGGCATTATGTACAGCGTCGAAGAAAAACTGACGCAGCGTTATTGGAACGAGAAAGGGAATAGCTGGATGCAGGAGGTGCTGGATGCGGAAGGAAGGCTTGTCATTATCGAACCTCACGAGACGACTTATTACAAACGATCGGAGCGGGTTATTTCCGCTGCCAGAGCATTGAATCACCCTGCAACGGGCCAAAGCATCGGGGTTGTCAAAATTGATTTTAACATGAAGGAGCTCGAAGCGTTATTGTCAGAAGTGTGGTTGAGCGACAACAGCCAGTTTTACTTGACAAAGGATAACGGCGAGCTGTTATTTCCGGATGAACTGGTTAATTTCCCGGATACCGGTCCGGGGGACGGAACGATAGATTGGAACGGCCAGACTTATCTGTACACAACCATGCACTCCAAATCAACGAAAGTGAATATTCACGGACTTATCCCGATGGCCGATTTGCAACGGGGCGGCAAGGAAATCGTCGGATTTACGATCCTCATTTCAGTCATATCGCTTATCATTGCCTATTTGCTTGCGATCTTTACGTCAGAGCGGCTGGTCAGGCCGATCCGTTATCTTCAGTCGCGCATGCGGCGGGTAAAGGACGGGGCTTTCAGCGAACGGGCAGATTTGAGCTTGATGAATCGCGATGAAATCGGGCAATTGGCCCAGGGTTTCAATCTGATGGTGACGGAAGTGGAGCGGCTGGTCAAGGAGGTATATGAAACGAAACTGCGCGAACGCGAAGCCGAGCTGTCGGCTCTGCAAAGCCAGATTAATCCGCATTTTCTGTACAACACGTTGGAATTGGTAAGCATGCAGGCGCTGAAGGAGAGAAATCTCGAAATCAGCGACATTGTTGCCAGCTTGGGCAAAATGCTGAGATACACGGTTGACAAGCAGGAACGACCGGTGCAATTGAAGGAGGAGATACGGTTCGTTAACGCTTATTTGCAAATTCAGTTATCCAGGCATGGCGAGAAGCTGAGTTCGGAAATGTATGTGGATCCGTCCTTCGAATCTTGTCTTGTACCAAAGCTGCTGCTTCAGCCGCTGGTTGAGAATGCATTGGAGCACGGAATGGGGAATAGCGGATTAACGATAACGATCAGGGCATCCGTGCTGGATCAGGATTTGCTCCTGACTGTACAGGATAATGGGTTGGGGATGCCGCCGCAACGTTTATTGGAGGTTCGTGAGCAGATGTTGTGCAAGCCGGAGCGGGA
>DASYFA010000167.1:0-3499 GCA_036498705.1 Paenibacillus sp. | reverse complement strand
ACCCGCAGTATACCCCGTAGCCATCACCTTTACCGTCTTCACTTTCTTCTTGACCTGCTCTACCTTCTCAGCCTTATCCAAATTCGGTTGTAGCGGCCTTTGTATCGAGTCCACCGACTTCGGAGTCAATACGGTTTGCGGTAGGACAGCCGGATTTCCGAATGTTTCCCGCTTGGATTGAACCTCCAGCAAACGCATCATTTCATAATACTTCTTCTGTTCATAGTATGGATCTGCATACGATATATTCGTCACATTTGCCGATTTAGCCGCAGCAGGAATATGATCCAGTGATATTCCATGCAGTAGCAAGCCCGTCAAAATACTTCCTAACACAATTCTTTGCCATAAAATAATTTGGCGCATACGAAAAACCTCCCCCTTATTCCAAGAGGTTTTCCATATGCGCCGCATTTTATACATTCAATTTTTAAAAAGCATTGCTTCCGCTTTCCTCATCACTTAAAATGACCAAAATTGCGGATTTTTATGAATTCCTAATTAAATCGTGTGGTTGACGATGTCATTCTTCAAAGAAGCCACTACATCATCAAGAGGCTGCGCCCCCAAATCTCCTTCGCCACGCTTACGTACGGAGACTGTACCGCTGTTCTTCTCATTCTCACCAACGACAAACATATATGGAATCTTCTCAAGCTGAGCTTCACGGATCTTATAGCCAAGCTTCTCATTGCGCAGATCGCTCTCGGCACGAATGCCCCCAGCACGCAATTTATCCTCTACCTGACGTGCATACTCCTCGAAATGAGCCGATACCGGAATGACCTTCGCTTGTACCGGGGACAGCCAAAGAGGCAAATTGCCAGCAAAGTTCTCAAGCAGGTATGCAGTAAACCGCTCCATCGTACCAAGAATACCGCGGTGAAGGACAACCGGACGATGCTTTGCTCCGTCATCCCCAACATATTCCAGCTCGAAACGTTCAGGCAACAAGAAGTCGATCTGAACCGTGGACAGTGTCTCTTCCTTGCCCAGAGCGGTCTTGATTTGTACATCCAGCTTCGGACCGTAGAACGCTGCTTCGCCTTCTGCCTCATAGAACGGCAAGCCTGCTTCTTCTACAACCTCACGCAGCATACGCTGTGCAGTATTCCACATTTCATCGTTCTGGAAATACTTCTCTGTATCCTGTGGATCGCGATAGGACAGACGGAAGCGGTATTCTCCAATACCAAAGTCGCTATATACTTGCTTGATCAACTCGAGCACACGAGAGAACTCGCTCTTGATCTGATCAAGACGACAGAAGATATGCGCATCATTCAGCGTCATTGAGCGAACGCGGTGCAAGCCTGTCAATGCGCCCGACATTTCATAACGGTGCTGCATACCGAGCTCGGCGATACGGATCGGAAGATCACGGTAGCTGCGCATATCGCTCTTAAATACCATCATATGGTGCGGACAGTTCATCGGACGAAGTACGAATTCTTCGTTATCGACTTGCATCCGTGGGAACATATCCTCTTCGTAGTGAGCCAAGTGGCCCGAAGTTTTGTACAGCTCTGTGCTGCCCAGTACTGGAGTATAGACATGTTGATAGCCGAGGCGTTCCTCAATGTCTACAATATAACGCTCAAGAGTACGGCGCAGAGTTGCTCCTTTTGGAAGCCAGATCGGCAGACCTTGTCCAACCAAATTATTAAAAGTAAAGATGCTCAATTCTTTGCCAAGCTTACGGTGATCGCGTTTCTTCGCTTCTTCCAGCATATGCAAATGCTCGTCCAGCTGAGCCTTCTTCACGAATGCTGTACCATAAATGCGCTGCAGCATCTTATTATCGCTGTTCCCGCGCCAGTATGCGCCAGCTACACTAAGTAGCTTGAAGATTTTGATCTTGCCTGTGGAAGGCACATGCGGCCCCCGGCACAAATCAGAAAATTCGCCCTGATCATAGATCGAGATCTTCTCGCCTTCCGGTAAATCGCGGATCAATTCAAGTTTGTATGGGTCGCCCATTTCGGTGAAGATCGCGATTGCTTCCTCGCGGCTCACTTCACGACGTGTGATGGGCAGATTCTCGCCAATGATCCGCTCCATTTCCTTCTCGATCTTCTGCAGATCTTCAGGATTAAGCGGGTGTTCCAGGTCCATATCATAGTAGAATCCATCTTCAATCACTGGACCTACGCCAAGCTTAACCTCTTTGCCGCCGAACAAACGTTTTACGGCTTGAGCCATTAAGTGAGCGCAGCTGTGGCGCATAATTTCTACACCATCCTGCGAATCCAGCGTAATGATCTCTATCTTCGCCCCGTCTTCCAGCTTCGTGTTCAGGTCAACAGCAACCCCATTCATCTTGCCAGCCACCGCATTCTTACGCAAGCCGCTGCTAATCGATGCCGCTACATCTTCAAAAGTACTTCCCTCTGCATATTCCCGGACCGAACCATCCGGCAAAGTAATCGATACTGCCACTTTTATTTCCTCCCTCACAATGTTTGGCCGCTGGAAGCGGACATACAAAAAACGCCCGTCCCGCGAAAGGGACGAGCGTTATTTTACCCGTGGTTCCACCCTTATTCGACCGCCTCAACTAACTACGAGACAAGCCCTTAATTAAGCATTGTGTAACGGTAATGAACCGGCTATTCCTAATACCGGATACCGAGCAACAGCCAAATCAGCTAAAGCCCATTCTTCCTATGGTTCGGAACAGCAGCTACAAAGGGGTAAACAGGAACGAATCTGAAGGGACTTCCAGCCAAAGTTCCCTCTCTCTGTACAGTTCAAAATCCGGTTCATATCTTTGTCATCGCTTTTAGATACTGTGTAAATTATATAGCGATCCTGTCCTACAGTCAAGAAAATGGGCTAGGTTATGCGGCTCAAGGGCACTGATCCCTCGACCTCTCCGATTGATGGAACATGGTACATTGCGGACACTGCGAGCAGATCTCCACCCGCTCTCCGAAAATACGGCAAATCGTCGATATCATCTGCATTTCCGGCCATGGCGTATGAATCAAAATACGAACCGGAGACAATGAAATCAAAGAGCTGACCACAGCGTTTTCCATCTCCAGCTCTTGATCAGCTATTCGCGCTACCATACCTCCACCAGAAGGAATATGGATGGATGTAAAATTTTCATCGAGAATAACAAATTCTTGATCCTTTTTATGCATCAGATGAACGAGCGGGGTCATCGGTTCCTGAAAATGGACAAAATACTGCAACAGACCGATGAATTCTTCATACTGCTTATCGAGTAGAAGCTCATCCACCGCGTAATCGATAATTTCATCCAGTTTGTCCCTGTACTCCTGCAGCCGGAAAGTAATCAAACCATCCACATGCACAAAAGCGCTTTTCAACAAATATTTCTTGAGTTCCTTCTTAATCAAGGAAATCCGCGTTCGTCTAGCAGAAAGACCTGCTTCATCCGTACCCAGCAACCGCAGACTCTGCTTCGATACAGCCTCATAATCCTCCGCCGAAGCGAAGGTATATTTTCTGGATAACATCGCGGACAAAA
>DASYFA010000166.1:0-2450 GCA_036498705.1 Paenibacillus sp. | reverse complement strand
CGGATTTTAACGTAACTTGGATATATATCAGTCCGTTACTTCGTTCAATATTTAAATAATCTTTACTATAAAAAAACTCCCCCGCTTTATGCGCATGAAAAACCTGAAACATATCATCATCCGGTACATGGAAATGCTGAATTAACGCACTCATAATCGCTCTGCATATTCCCTCTAGCTGATGAATGTCGTATTGTTGCTCCAAATAACTGACTCTAATGAATGGCAAATTAATTCACTCCTTCTTTGGAATTCTTTTATTGTACCCTCTCTCTTATAATTTATATAATTGAATAAGATAATAATCTTGATCAATTATACCGATAGAGGTGACAGTCGATGGATCTAAAAGAACTGATGGCTTTTAAGACCATCCTTCAAGAAGGCACTTTCTCACGCGCTGCCGAGAAGTTGAATTATGCGCAGTCTACCATTACAAACCAAATTCAACGTCTTGAAAAAGAACTTGGCATACAACTCTTTCACAGAGGCTGGGAAGTAGAACTGACAAGTGCTGGGCAAGTTTTTGCAGCGGAAATCGATAACCTTATTCAACATTGGAACTATGTATCAGAACTCACCAAGGCTTTACAGCATGACGAAATTGGCACACTTCATATCGGAGGCATTGAATCCATGATGGAATCTGTCCTACCGAACACCTTTCTAAAGTTTCATGAGCAAAAACCCAAAATGGAATGTAACTTCATTCAGGGTAACACTGATTCCCTCTCGCAACTCGTCCTACAAAGTGAACTCGATTTCGCCATCTGCGGTGAGCCGTCCGACCTTTCTTTCTTTTATTTCGAACCGCTCTATCATGAGAAAATCGCTTTCGTAGTAGATCACAATCATCCTTTAGGCGGAAGACACGATATTTCATTTCGAGAAATTCTTGAATATCCAATTATAGCTGGAGGACACACTTGCTTATATTATCTTCGGTTAGCTAAGCAATTTTCGAGATTCGAATCAAAGCCCACTCTATCCACCATAAGTAAAATTTCTGCTATACCTCATTTTATAAGAAAGAACCCTGGGGTGGGGGTAGTGCTTGATTCGACAGCTTTAATGACAGATATCGTAAAAATCGATGTTGAACTAAGCGAGCCGTTCATTCAAGTGGGTATATTGCAGCGGCGCAACCGAGAATATCTAGCAACATCATCAAAAAAACTATTCATTCAAATCATAAAAGAGGAAATTGAGAGGATTAGTAACGCTAATCCTACGCTCCATATTTGAACCACAAGCTAGTTCCATATATGATAGCTATATCATAGTTCTCAGGGAGGATTCACCCAAGTGGCCGTATTAATCAACGAACAAATCAGAGCATCCGAAGTAGTCCTTACAGGACTTAGAGGCGAAAAGCTGGGCATCGTCTCCCGGGAAGAAGCGTTGGCCATGGCCAGATCAGCAGGTGCTGATCTGGTATGCACCTCGCTAATGAGCAGCCCACCGCCCTGCAGCCTAACTGCAAAGGGCAAAGCAAAAGCGGCCGCGCAGAAGGAGGCAGCCTCAGCACGGAAGGCGAATGGTGGCTCAGCTGCAAAGGGCGGCAGCAAGGAGAAGGTCAAAGAGCTCCGCTTCACGGCTCATATTGAAGAGCATGATTACGATACGAAGCTTCGCCAGGCAGAGAAGCATCTCCGCTCTGGCAAGCCAGTACAATTAGTCGTGAAGGCATCCGGCGCCAAAGAAGCGGCTGCCTCCAAGGCCGTATTGGAGCGACTAGTGACTGACTTGAAGGAAGTTGGAACGAAGGACACTGGCATCCAGACAGGTGGTAAAGGGTCACAGGTGAAATTAAATCCACGTTGAAGAGTGCTCTTTTCGTTCCGATCATATAGAGCTAGTAAAAAGGCCATCCTCTGTGGGATGGCCTTTCACTTCATAGGCAATGTTCTTACTCACTCTTAAGCATTCACTTTAAACATGATTGCCCATTAATCCCCTCGGGCGATAGTTCATGCCGCCAGCATAAAGGTGGGAAACATCTCCTAGTCCAATACATCTAGGAACCGCAAAGTTCTCGCTGCGCTCTTCAAACAAGATCGTCGTTACCGAGCTTGGCGCTAACCAAAATACGGACCAAGCCAAAGCTAAAGGAATCTGTAATAAATGAGCTAGCCATGCGAGGCCAAAGCCGCCATGGCATACTACTCCAATCTTCTTGGTAGAAGGCTCAAGGATCCGATACAGGCCATCTTCTCTTCTATAATGGTGTCGAAGCAAGAATTGATCTGAAGCCGCTTGTAATTCGCTGAACCGCAATCTGTATTCCTCTTGCTTCAACCAATGATCTGTTTCATCAGACCATACTCTTTTTCCACTCGATAGTTCGCTAATATGTTCTCCGGGGCTATCCCAAATAGACGACAATTGTCCATCTAACATAATCTCTGTCCAATCCAGTTCACAAGTCCAAGGTTCTGTCTGAATTACAA
>DASYFA010000165.1:0-47255 GCA_036498705.1 Paenibacillus sp. | reverse complement strand
GTGAGCAGGCGGTTAAAGGCATAGCACAAGAGATCGTTGATAGACTCGTCGCATTAGGAGCTTCTCCGGGTCATTTACGGGATACGATTGGTTTCGTACAAACACTGACTCCGTTTCGCCCCGATGCTTTCAAATGGTTGGCCTTCCGCATGCTTCAAGAGGCAGGAGTGAAGCTTCTGCTTCATTCATTCGTGGCAGAAGTCCACATGTCTGGCAATCATCTTAACGGAGTCACCGTCTGGAACAAGGGCGGGAAAATGAAAATTGAGGCGATGGTCTTCGTTGATGCGACAGGAGATGCGGATGTCGCTTATTTAGCTGGTTCCAGCTTTGAGCAGGGCAATGAAGCAGGAAAGGTTCAGCCGATGACAATGAAGTTCCGGATGAAGGGCGTCAGATTGGATGAAGTGACCGAATATATGAAACGGCATCCAGAAGAATTCTATGAAAAATCATTGATCTCCGAGTTGGATCTGCTTCCACTGACGGGCGTCATGGGATTTTACAGCAAATGGCGCCAGGCGGAGCTGCCCATTCCAAGGGATGGAGTCTTGTTCTTTACTGGGCCAGAGCCTGACGAGGTGCTGATCAATGTATCTCGTGTCTCCGGTCTGGACCCGACGAAGCCCGAGGATTTGACGATGGCGGAAATCGAGGGGAGGGAACAGGTCCAGCTTCTGGAGCGGTTCTTCCAAGCAGACATCCCAGGCTTCTCAGGCGCTTATGTATCTCAGACCGGGGCTCAGATCGGAGTGAGGGAAACGCGGCGGGTAATAGGCGAATATGTATTAAACGGGGTTGATGTGTTGAGTGCCCAGGCTTTTGATGATGTTATTGCGCGAAGCGGTTATCCGATCGATATTCATAATCCTCAGGGAAGCGGTGTGACAGCGAACTTCATAAAGGGCGGTGGAGCATACGATATTCCGTACCGGTCTCTGGTGCCGGTCGGTGTAGAAAACATATTGCTTGCTGGTCGTTGCATCTCAACAACGCATGAAGCACAGGCAACGACGCGGCTGACGCCAAGCTGTATGGCGTTAGGTCAAGCGGCCGGAACAGCTGCTGCATTGGCTAGTGCTGGCAAATCCGGAGTCAGGGATATATCGGTGAAGGAACTGCAGCGGAAATTGTTTGCCGCTGGTGCAGAATTAGGCAGACAAGAGGTAGAGTAGATCTGTATTCTTTCGTTCTAAACTTGGTATCGAAGTGAGGAGAATAAATGGAAATAGTTTGGTCTGTTAAGACAATGAGGCCCGATTTGCTTGATTAAGAGCAAATCGGGCCTTTTCGATTTTTGAAATAGAAAATCTACAATCGCTGTTCCACTGCGAAACGGTATAATATATGGTTAGAAGTGGACATTAACATAAGAATAAGACAATATGTTCAATGAAATATACAACTGATATGTAAATGATCTAGAAAATTCAGGCGGAAGCAAAGGAGAGACTATGACAAAGAATAAAGGAATGGGATGGAACTTCAAAAATAGCTACGCTGGATTGCCAGAATCATTTTTTACCCGTATTCAGCCAACTCCGGTGCGCTCGCCAAAGTTGATAGTACTCAATCATCCGTTAGCGTCCACTCTGGGCCTGGATATTCAGGCACTGCAAAGCGATGAGGGTATTGCAGTACTTGCTGGGAATCGGATTCCTGAAAGGGCCCTACCTATTGCTCAAGCATATGCTGGGCATCAGTTTGGTTATTTTACGATGCTGGGAGACGGCAGGGCCATACTGTTAGGTGAACAGATCTCGCCACAAGGAGAAAGGTTGGATATCCAGCTCAAGGGCCCCGGTAGAACGCCATATTCCCGCGGCGGAGATGGTCGGGCTGCGCTTGGTCCTATGCTGCGTGAATATATCATTAGCGAAGCTATGCATGCGCTAGGTATTCCGACTACCCGTAGTCTGGCCGTAGTGGCAACGGGACAACCCGTAACCCGTGAAAAAGATCTTCCGGGAGCCATTCTGACACGTATAGCGGCCAGTCATATAAGGGTGGGTACATTTCAATACGCCGCTAATTTTGGCACGGTTGAGGATCTCCGCATGCTGGCTGACTATACAATAGAGCGCCATTATCCGGGTATAGAAGTGGATGGGAGCCGATACCTTAAGTTTCTTGAGGAAGTCATCCAGCGGCAAGCCGCACTGATTGCTAAATGGCAGCTTGTTGGCTTCATTCATGGAGTGATGAACACGGACAACATGACCATTAGTGGAGAAACGATTGATTATGGACCTTGTGCCTTCATGGATACCTATGATCCTGCAACAGTATTCAGCTCCATTGATTCTCAAGGCCGCTACGCTTATGGCAATCAACCCTATATCGCGGGCTGGAATTTGGCAAGGTTCGCAGAGACGTTATTGCCGCTTTTGCATGATGATCAGGAGCAGGCCATCGAGTTGGCTCAGGACAAGATTTCAACGTTTATGGATCTATATCATGAGAAATGGCTTGCAGGTATGAGAGCAAAGTTGGGGCTATTGAATGAAGAGGAGCAGGATGAGCAGTTGGTTAACGATCTTCTAGGTTTGATGGAGAAGTACCGCGCGGATTATACCAATACCTTCCGTTCATTAACTCTAGCTACCCCTGAGGATACAGATCTGTTTAGAGCTCCCGAGTTCGTGAAGTGGCGTGAGCTTTGGAAGGAGAGACTAGGACGGAAACAGGAGTCAGAAATGTCCTCAGTCGAGTTGATGCGTAATAGTAATCCTTCTATAATTCCACGGAATCATCGGGTTGAAGCGGCATTGGATGCAGCAACAGAGCAAGGAGACTTCAGCGTCATGGAACGGCTGTTGAATGCTCTATCTAATCCGTATGCATACTCTGAAGAACAAATGGAGTACTGCGCATTGCCTGAATGGACCAAGCCATACCGAACCTATTGCGGTACGTGATCGTGGTGATTATGATCGTCACTTCATCAGAGGAGCTTGCCTGACAGCTTGTATAAAATTCATTGCGGCTGCGGATAAAGGCTCGTTCTTGCGCGTACAAATAGCGATCGTATTTTTCAGATGAATACCTTGAACATATACTCGGGACAAATCCCCGCGTTCTACATCATCTCGTACAACCAGCGAAGAGACGAAGTTTGCACCATATCCAGCGATGACCGCTGTGATTGCCTCGTGCAGCCCGTTAAATTGCAAAGAGATCGTAGGAGCGGGGGTATTATATGTTCGGCATAAGGACAATAATCTCTCCCGCGTTGAACTTCCTTCCTCACGCATGACAAAAGGTTCTTTCATCATTTCGGACAGAGTAATCTGCTTGTTAGCATATCTGTGACCCGGGGCGACAACGAACCATAACTCATCCTGAAATAGTTCTTCCTTCTGAATGGTATCAGGATACTCCTCCTCTATTCCCCCATAAATGGCTATATCCGCTTCAACATTTAGAAGCTGCTTTAGGGCATCGGTTGAATTGGTCGTTGTAATCATAATTTCAACTTGTTCATATTGTTGCTTGAATTTTGCTAACCAGGTAGGGATCAGGAAGTGGGCGGGTAAATACGTCGCCGCTATTCGGATACTTCCGTTCGTGCCATTGCGGTAATTTTCAGCGAATTGTTCTATTTGCTGTTCGACCGCAAAGAGTCTTCTAGCAAGCAGTGCAAGTTCCTCACCAGCATCGGTGAGCGCAATCCCTCTTCCTTGAGGTTTAAGCAAGGGGATAAGTAACTCCTTCTCAAATTTCTTAATTTGAGAAGTGATGGAAGGCTGGCTTATGTTCAGTAATTTCGAAGCTTGAGTCACGCTTCCAGTAGATGCGACGGTATGGAATAAGCGCAATGCATGTAAATTCATCGGAACACTCCCTCTAATTCATATATTAAATATATAGATGACTTATAAACATATATTATATTTATGATTATAACTTGCTTAAAATAGGATCAGAAGTTAAATATTTGAATGGAGAGTGATGAAGATGCATCAAGCGAATGTATGGGAACAAGTTGACCAGTATATTACGCAGCATTTGATTCCACAGGACCCAGTACTGGAAAGAACGTTGGCTGCAAATCGATTGGCACAATTGCCTTTGTATGACGTTACTCCAGCTCAAGGCAAGCTATTGAATCTATTTGTAAAAATAAAAGGTGCGAAACGGATTCTGGAGATCGGTACACTTGGAGCATACAGTACAATCTGGATGGCTAGGGCGTTGCCTTCCGATGGGCACATCGTGACTCTGGAGCTCAATCCCTTCCATGCTCAGGTAGCAGAATCTAATCTATCTCTTGCTCAGCTAAGCCATATGGTTGAACTGCGGGTAGGCGATGCTTCGGAGCAGTTAGCTCAAATGGCTGACGAGGGCGTAGATACGTTTGATTTCATATTTATTGATGCAGATAAACCTAACAATCCGAAATATTTAGAATGGGCACTTCATTTCTCTCATCCAGGTACAGTCATTATTGGAGATAATGTCATTCGGGATGGCGAGATCATCAATGAACACAGCCAGGATGCTCGCGTACAAGGAGTTAGACGGTTCTATGAGCTGTTGGCTGAAGAGCCACGGATAACAGCTACAGCGATTCAGACAGTCGGCAGTAAAGGTTACGACGGATTCGTCATGGGGATTGTGTGCAGTTAACATAATTAGAGTTTTTTCAAAAAAATCATTGCGTTTTAGAGTAATAATAATTACTATGTAAAGTAAGGAGGTGCTAAAATATGGATGAAGAGTTGCAGCTAAACGTTCCGCTATTGCGTCGTCGTGTTCCTAATCTTACTACTGCGGCACGGGAAGCTGGACTGAGAGCAGCGACTGTCTCTAACCTATGTACGGGGAAGATACCAGTCGGCCGGGCTGAAGTGAGGACCTTGGTGGCACTTGCTAATTTGGCAGGATGTAGTCTTGATGAACTCATTATTAGAGGGAGTGGAGTACGGATGATTGAGACGGGGATTAAAGCTCTGGATTTACTGGCTCCAGCAGTGCGCGGCGGTACGATCGGCTTTGTGGCTAGACCTAATATGGGACAGTTGGTGTTGTTAGCGGAATTTATGCTGAGGATGAAAAAGCGTGGGTTTGCAACGATCTTCTGGGATCCGAATTCGGATTCGGATGTTCCTGGTATCCAGCACGTCCAAGCACAATCTGAATTTACACATTCTACAATAGATGAAATTTATAGTCGTATCGCAGATCTCCGTGATGAGAAAGATGTCTTGCTTGGGGTTGATCGAAGTAAGGTTCTATCCGGTGAATTGCTATCTTTGCGAGAAAGACTAAAAGAAGCTGGTGCTAGGCCGATCACCATAGCTCTCGTAGATATTAAATGTGAGGTTGCTGACGAAGAAGCTGCATATGGTCCGCTGGACACACTTTGGAGATTTGATTCAGACTTAATTAGCCGCAACATTTATCCGGCAATTGATCCAATCGTATCTACATCGACAGTCCTTGAAGGGGCATATCTTGATGCCGTTCATTTAGCTACGCAGCAGCGCGCAAGGAAATTACTTCGTCGTTATAGAGAGCTAAGAGCGCTTGTAACCGTACAAGGTTTTGACAAAATATCTGAATTAGATTCACAGCTTTATAAGCGGGGGGAGAGGCTTGAGGCTTATCTGGGGCAGCCTTTCTATGTTTCGGAACCGTATACTAAGAAAGCAGGCGAGTGGTTGACGCTTTATGAAACAATAGAAGATGTTAAGCGAATTCTGGATGGTGAGACGGATGGGGTTGAACCTTCAGAGCTTTTCTTCAGAGGACGTTTGGAAGTTTCTTATTAAAAGCAGGGAAATATAATTTAATTTACCTTAGGGAATTGTTCGAGCCGATCGTATTTGATCGGCTCATTTGTATTTTTAAATGGGGTTGCACATCTGGTATTAAAGACAAGCGGCGGTTTGTATATTTAAAGAAGACAGAATATTATTATATATTTGCGAAGAGGAGGCTTTGAATGGAAGTCTTATCGATCGTACTGCAAAGTTTATTAGCACTCCTATTTTTAATCGCAGGTTTGGGGAAATTAGTGGGATTCAAGATGCATATTGAGAACTTTCAACATTGGCGGCTTCCGCAATGGTTCCGGATTGTTACGGGAATAGTTGAACTTGCTGGTGCCGCAGCCTTAATCGTCGGTTATTGGGATTTGAGCTGGGTGGCTCTTGGAGCGTTAATCCTTGGAATCACAGGCATTGGCGGGATTATAACACATCTACGGGCCCAGGATTCTTTCAAACAAATGTTCATGATTTTTCTGCTGGCCATTATTAGCATTGTATTGTTTGCCATTCATGTATCTAATCTAGCCGATTTTCCAGGGTTTACATCATAAACGAGCTACCGGTCATTCTAAAGAATCGAACGGAACGGGGCTGTCCCATGAGTCGTCAAGACGACACGGGATAGCCCTGTTTCTTTGTAAAGGAGATCAAGGTAGCACAGGTCGCCACGACCACTGTGGTTGGAACTCCATGGCAGGTGGCCGCGACCACCACGGGTGCATCGGGGAATAGCAGTTTGCCTTGGTCCCCAAAGCTGGAACGGTACAGCTTGTTCTTGTCGTTGTCGTAACGGACACCACAGACGCTTAGGAGGGTAACTTCGAACATTTGAATTTTTAACGGACATGGTTGCATCTTATTTGGTAAATCTGCTCTTTTTAGCGTAGTTTGAAGAGTTTAAGCGTCGCTGATGTCCGCTAAAATTTGAAAACGGATGTTTTTCGGTTTTAAGCGTCGATGGTGTCCGTTAAACGTGGTTTGGGTAAAATTATTAATGACTTCAGAATGTCATTCCGAATTTCGTTTTATTCTACTTGGAATGGTATAATTTCTATAATTAGAGTTATCGCCCTGGGAGGTATAAATGATGAGAGACGATCTTAAGGCTAAGTTGGACGAGCTGCATGAAGCAGATGGATTCGAAGAAATCGTAAATACCATTATGGAAATCCCCGCAGAAGATCGAGATTATGAGCTGACTAGCCATTTAGGCCGAGCGATGAATAATCTGGAGCGGTATGAAGAGGCGGTTGAGCAGTTTCAGATTATCGCCGAAGAAGGTCAGGAGGATTCTTTATGGCATTACCGCATAGGATTGGCCTATTATTATCTTGATCGGTACGAGGACGCCCGCAGAGAGTTCAGGATTGCTGACAGATTGGATCCAGGGGATGAGGATACCTTGGAATTCCTAGAGTGGATTGTGAGTAAGACAGCTGAGGAATCCACCCTGGAGGCCCATGAAGAGCCGGAGGCTGAATCTGAGAATGGTCAGGAAGCTAGCCTGGATATACTTTCATCTTCTCTACAGGATACCGATATGGACGGCTTCTGGGATGATAATGAGCATGCTTTGAGAGAGTATGTATCCAAGCCGGTCACGGATGAGCAAATTAGCTCCGTAGAAGAACAACTGGTCTTCAAACTGCCAACCTCCTACATCCAGATGATGAAATTACATAATGGGGGGATTCCCCGCAATACACGTTATTCTATAGGAAGTACGGTGCACGGGCAGAATCATATCGTGATTTCCGGCTTCTTCGGTATTGGTCGGGATAAGAAGAAGTCGTTATGCGGCGAACTTGGCAGCAGATATATGATTGAGAACTTTGGATACCCTGAGATCGGCGTCGTGATCTGCGATTGCCCGGCCACTGGAGACGCTGTGATGCTGGATTACCGTCCGTCTGGAAATGACGGCGAGCCGGAGGTTATCTATGTGGACCGGGAGAGCAATAACAAGATCATCAAGCTGGCCGATAACTTTGAAGCCTTTACTCAAGGATTAATGAAAGCGGAGAATACTGAAGGATAACTAAAATTAAGAAGACCGGATGGAGAAACGAATCTGACTGCAGCAGTACAAGTAGTACAGCCATTGCAACTGTATCTACTTATGCCAAATGTACTGTTGTATTTAGATCCTCCATCCGGTATTTTTTTGTCTATTTTTATTGCAGTAACTAAACCTTCTTACACATTCAAGCTTGGATGTGTAATGGATTTTTTTCCCTCGGGTTGTCACATTAGGGCTGGGCTCGTGCGTAGTACAGAATAGAAAGGGTTCAAACAGGCGCCTAAAGAACCTGATCCTTCTGATGTTATGCTAAGCAATAATGTAATTTTTCCACCTAGCGCATCAGAAGATCTATTGATTTGAAAAATGACTATGTTACTAAAGATCAATACATCCAGGAAAGGAGTGGGGAAATGGATGAGATTGACTTACATCAGATTATCCCGGATATCCTCAAAGGGGATGCCTCTCAGTTTGAAAAGATTATGCGTAGATACCAGAAACAGATCTTTTTGTACTGTTACCATATGTTGGGTCATACAGAAGCGGAGGACGGCACACAGGAGGTATTTATTAAGGCGTTCCGGCACTTAAGCAAATATAAGCTGGAGAAGCCTTTTGAAGCCTGGTTGTACACAATAGCCCATAACACCTGCATTGATATTATTCGCAAGCGAAGGCTTGCTAAATATCTGCCATTCCTCTATCGAAGTGATGAACATAACAAACATGTAGATCAAGCCATTGAGGATAACTACTACAACGAGCGTATTCTGCGGACGATGTCCAAACTGACGCCTGAGGAACGGAGCCTACTGATCCTGCGTTGTGTAGAGGATAAGAGCTATAAGGAGATTGGTGAAATTCTGCAGCAGAACAGCAGCAGTCTCCGTAAGAAATTTGAACGAACGGCCGCCAAATTCAGAAAGTATCACGCTCATACTACAGGGGGGATATCGGATGGAGCACGACAATCATCAAGACCTCAAAACCATATTTCATAATGTCAAAATACCTGAGGCAGATGTAACTGGATCTGTAATGAATAAATTGGAGGAAGATCAAGTGAACAAACGCGTTAAATTTATTGCTAAATATAAGGTGAGTACTCTTGTTGCTATAGGGACGCTGTTGATAGCTTCATCAGCCTTTGCGGCTACGCATCTGAACACATTGAGTAACAGCAAAGGTGATGTTGTCTATGAACAGAAGAAATTTGAGGATTCAGTCATTCCGGGCAATACGAAGGAAAAGCAGATGCGCAGTTTGAAGGCATACGGCTTAGGGCAAGATTTGTTGCAGCCAGACCAAGCAGCGGCAATTTATATAGCAGGAGATAACTCTGAAGGAGAGCTTCATATCGTTAGAGGATCAGGATTTGGGTTTTCAGATGCTGCTTCACTTCGCAATGAGCTGCAGGGTTCTGGTGCACATATTTTTGATAAGCTCCAAGATAAGTATGATTTTGTCGGCAGTTCCTTAAGATATAGCCCTAATGAGCTTACTGATCAAGAAAGAGCTGGGCTGACAGATCAATTAGCGCAAGAAGCTCGGGACTCCCAACAAAAATATGCGATGGAACTGCTGGATGTATCCAAAGAGGCTTGGAGCATGATTGCTACTTATAAGGGTGAAGGGCAGACCATTCTTGTTCAGCCCATAAGAACCAACGAAAAGGTAACTGTACATCTTGCCGAGGAGTCACCCACAGAGACAATTATGGTCGACGGTAGTGAGATGTTGTATTCCACATACGAAAGTGGCAGCCATGGCATACATTTTATTTACAATATTCCTAATAGCGATTTTCACATTAATTATTATATTGAAGCTACAAAGGGAGTTGCCAAGGATGATTTGCTTACGATTGCCACAGCTTATTTACAGAGATCATCGGATTAACTCTGACTCACAACATATCATATTGAGGAGACCCCAAGCGTTTTAGGGGAAACGAAAAAGCACAGAGCAAGCATGTTGGCTATTAGCTATGCTCTGTGCTGTTCATATATAAGTCTTATTAACTGCTCTAGCGATTTCGATGATTCGGTATGATAAAGGATACAGTTGTTCCTTCACCGGGCATGCTGCTAATGGACAATCCCTGGCTGTACAACGGGTTCAACCGCCGAGGAGTATTTGCTACTCCAATACCGCTCTTACCCTGCATGATTGGGCTAAGTAGTTGGTTGCACACAATGCGCCTGTAGATAGGCGGCTTCCATTCGTAGGCGTTCATTAATTCATTTCTTCTGCGCCAAAGGCTCGAACAGAAGTACAAAAGGAAGATTACTTCCTGCTGCAGGGCTGATCCAAATTTCTACGCTCTCCTCCTGATTGCCTGTCCGATACAGTACACTGGCCGTGCTGGATATATCTTCTTTGCCGCTATGGCCGAAGGTGACTACTTCGCCATTTACGACTGCAGATCCAACAAATAGCCCGCCGCGTGGATTGAACAGAATAAGTGTATTCGCAGCAACATGATTTAATTTCAGCTTGTAAATCAAGCCGTAGTTACCAGAATTCAAGGCTTCGGTCCCTTTGATCCCATCTAGTCCTTGTTGGAATGGATCTTCTCTATTGTCGGTTAGGGAGAGCTTGACCGAGCGGGTACCGACAGGATCGTTATATACGAATACGCGTGTCGAATCCGCAAATGTTCCACGAACAATAGATTCATTGGGGTCCAGATAAGGCAGCTTCCCCATATCAGCAATCGGGTCCCGCTTCGCCGATACCAGCAAGGAGGTGTAGCGAATAGGCGCATCACTGCTTAGGTCCCCGGTGAAGGTTATAATCTCCTGAGGCTTCATCGGATTCTTATTGATATTATTCCATATGATTCGTTTCTCTCCCGGCTGTAGGGTTATCTTCTGAGGATTCTTCTGAGCCAATAAGCCTTCAAAATAACGGGTTAGCGACATTCGGCCTGCCCATTCCGCATAGGATGTCGGACCGGCCATTGCTTCGTTCTTGAGTGTGATGGTAGCTGGTGAAGTGCCTGGATTCTCGGCAATAACATAGAGCTTGGCCAGCTGTTCGATTTGGTTCTTATGATGCAGCAGAAATCTAGCGTCACCGGAGATCGTATCCTGATAGAGGATTCCTTCCGAATTGATCGATTCTGGTCCACTGCTGCGGAACAAGGTTACGGGTTCTGTCTGGTAGCTATAAGGTATTGCTTCCATCGCTTTAACGGAGTAGCCATCAATAGCGAGTTTATTTCCTACCGGTGTAAAAAGCTTGTAGAACTCATCACGGGTGTATAGCGTCTCATCAGTAATTTTGATCGTTTTGCTGAATTCACCTATGGCTCCGTGCCGGTCCTTCACTTCAAGGTTTATTGTAACGCTGCCCGGTGTGAAGAAGGCTTCTTCCTTATTTGACCAGATCCTGTCGACGATGGCGTCTTCGTCATCCGAGCTTAGATCCGTATAGATGATGGGCTCACCCATACGGTATTCGTCTTTATCAGTTGAGAAATTGGCGACTGGAGGTTCGTTAGGTTTGACCACTTCCAATTTCACCGTAAAAGGATCGCTCCATACCCCTTCCGAGTCCTGCACGGAGTAACTGACGGAATAGGAGCCGGGCTTGTCGAATACCTCTTCCTTTCCTTCCCAACGTTCATCGACAATATCCAATCCCAGCGGGGAATATGAATTTGGCTCATACTTTACAGTCGTCTCACCTGCGACAATCTCTCCCGGTTGCACTTTGAACGAAGCAACTGGCTTAGTGGAACGCTGTAGGGTGATGGTCTTGTTATCTACGGTATAAGGAATATTCAAGCTTTGAATGAATGGGATTAAAGGGACCATTGTAACATTGTTGTCCGTATAAGGAGCTGTCTTTAAGGGGTAAGTCGTTCCATTCAGACTGTAGCTCTTGCTGTTGTTCTTATATTTCAACTCCACGCTGCCTAGCTTAACGATCGTCTCCTTAGTCTTGGAGTCTATGGTTACCGTTGCTCCGAGGCGCTCTGCCATGAAGCGAAGTCCTACATAAGTGGCTCCATTCTTGACGATGGCAGGGCGGGGGGCTTGGTAAGCCTTGCCGTCCTGCTCCACTTTGCTGCTATCAATATAAATAGTGGTTTGCTTCCAACTTGACTTCTCTAATGGTACTTTGCTCTCTTGCAAAGGCTCTGTAGTGTCAGCCTCTGCTTTCGCGACAGGGATGGCGGCGGCCAATTGACCTGTGACCAACAGCGCAGCCAGTCCTGCAGTTATTTTCCCCAAGTTCTTGATGTCTTCCACTTCTCCTCTCAACTTACATAGCTGATATATTAGGTCCGAACTGCTGAATCGTTAGTAATCTCTGTGTTCCCTTGTTTGAGTGCGAGGTTCTCTTGCTCCAGCATCCCTATCTTTTGCGTTAATACTATAAACCGCGCGGTTAGCGAAGATACGGCTATCGTTAAATGAAGCAGGATGAATAGAACGCTGATCAGACCGAGCAGATAGAGCAGGGAAGGCGCATAGGATACGCCGATTTGCTTGGCCATGCCGTCAATCAATGAAGGAAATAGCGACAGCAGCATCATGACGGCCGTAAGAATAACCCAGAGAATGGCATACTGTTCACGCAGTTTTCCGTTGCGGATCAAATATATGGTGATGCCTAGAAAAATCATACAGATCATAAAACTGAGAATAAAAACATCAATTTTCATAGCCTAGATCCCACTTCTTTTCTTTCTTCTTCGTTCTTGTAATTAGTACGGACAGAATTACCTTGACCATATAGTAGACGGAGCCCAGAGCTCGAATGCTTGAGCTTCCGGTTAACCGCTGGCGCATGACGACGGGAACCTCATTAAAAGTACAACCGCAGTTATCAAGTTGGACAAGAGCTTCAACTTCCGGATAATCGGCAGGGTACTCCTGAGCGAATAATGCAATGGCACGTGGCCCACAGACACGGTAGCCGGAGGTTGGGTCCGTCACTCTGCGGCGAAGCAGCAGCGTCAGCAGCCCTGACAGCAGATCGATGCCGATTCTGCGAGCGAAGGTAGATTGAAATCCCTGCTTCTCCACGAAGCGGGAACCAATAACCATATCCGTGCGGCTTCGCTGTAGTTCCCCCAGCAACTTGTCGAAGTCACGAGGGTTATGCTGTCCGTCCCCATCCAATTGGGCTGCATAGTGGTATCCATGTCTTTGCGCATATTTATAACCAGTCTGAACGGCGCCTCCAATGCCTAGATTGCAGCTAAGGTTGACGACGAGTGCGCCTTCTTTGGCGGCTTCATCTCCGGTTAAATCATTTGATCCGTCATTCACGACCAGAATATCGGCATAGGGGATATGGTGGCGGACATCGGCAATCACTTGCCGAATCCCCTCTGCTTCGTTATAGGCTGGAATAATGATAAGCACTTTTGAATTCATATTAGAGCTCCTCTCCGACAAGTAATTGTTCTTTGCTTGATCGCCGTCCGAGCAAGTAGTCCAGAGCTGTGGCGGCAAGCAGGCTGGCGAGTATGATGAACAGCGGCATCGCTGTAAAGTTATAACGAAATTCTGGAACGAACGCCAATCTTGTAATGCTGATTGCTGCCACTAGGATGACGAGCAGAACGGCCGGCTGCCGCCATCTGCGCAGCATGGCAACCCCAGATATAAATCCAGCTAAGAGAATCGATCTATGGTATAACGTTCCTAGCGGAATTACGGGATATATTGGCGCATGCCCGGCTCCGAAGAACATTCGTCCATAAATATAGCGCGTCTTGCCAATGGTGTACCATTTAACGAAGGTCCAGGTATGCTCGGTGAATCCTACCTTCAAGCGTTCCTTGGCGACTTCCATTTGGGTCTTGCCCTTCGTGTCGACCATGCCGTCATCATAGTTCTTATCCGGATAAGTACCGGCTGCAAATGGATTAACCTGCGTAGAAGTCAGAATGAATTGGTGCATCGTGACCATGTTTCGTACAATCCAGGGCGACAATGCAATGACGATCCCCAGACAAGAGACTGCTGCCAGCTTTACCACGTGAGCGGATCTTTTTTGCCACAGCCAGAAGAAGGCATACGCTGGTAGGATAAGGATAAGGAATTCCGGTCTGGTAAGGACTAGTAAACCAAGCGCTCCTCCAGCCAGCAGGGCGGATTGAGCTGTCTGTTTCTCGAAAACTCTGAGCTGCAGATATACGTATAGCATGAATAGCATAGCGGCCAGCGTCTCGGTTAATATGGCCCCGTTCGCCCAGACGAAGGGGGGATACACAGCCATGATAGCTGCCGCAATGATGCCTGCCCATTCACCTCTTAGTCTTCGTCCCGTTAAATAGACCAGCCATAGGGTCACCATGCTGAATCCGATCTGAATATATCTGATCAATGGATACGGATCATGATTCTTGTAATCGGCAAGTAGGTAGGCCCCCGCCATGAATAAAGGGTATCCGGGAGATACTTGAGCGTTTGGCTCTTCGCTCTTATACGCATAAACCCCCTTCTCCAGTAGCTGTCTGACCATAATGTCATAATTCAAGCTGTCATGTGGTAGATGATGCTCAACTGAGTTCACAAAATCGATGCGGACAAATAAAGCCGTTGCAAGAATTAAAATACATATTAAGGTCTTCGGGTTAGCCGAGCGCTTTAACCTATGAATAATATCTGTAAACATGGTGGTCTGTGTACTCCTCTCTATATTCCAGTTCGATTAGCGGTATATTAAGCATATAGAAGAGTTCTTATTGGCCCATAAAGGAATTCTTAATAACTGCCTACCTAAAGGCTTAAAATTTTCTTAACAATGAACAGGAAAAAACGACGTAAAAAAACCGATTTTTATACCCACGTGTTCCGTGAGCATAAAAATCGGCTATATCGAGTTAAAGTACGTGTTCAAAAAGTTCGGTTTTCAGCACCGAGAAGGTTGGATGAAGCTAGGGACTGAGGAGCGGAGCGTACGTAGTTTGTACGTGAGCACCGGAGGGCCCGGCTGAATTCAAGATTCGATGCCGAGTTCACTTCCCGATACACTTCGTGATCAAAAGCGAACTTTTTGAACAACCTCTTAAAGTGAATCTAGCTAGTGGCTTTGGATGAACGCAAAGGAAGCCTTGCTTCAAATTCCGTCTGTGAGCGGTCGCTCTTGGCAGAAATACTGCCTCCATGCACCTCCATAATGCTCTTCACTATCGCAAGTCCAAGGCCGGTGCCTCCCGATGATCTGGAGCGATCGCCCCGATAGAAACGTTCGAAAATAAATTGCAGATCGCTTTGCGGTATCGGCTCCCCGTAGTTGATCACTTTGATCAGTGCGTATGCTTCGGAGCAGCTAATATCAATATCGACGTATTCACTTTTGCTGCCGTATCGGATAGCATTGGAGATCAGATTCTCAAATCCGCGAGCAAGCAGGTCCCCGTCTCCTTCAATGATAAGGGAGCTTAGTTCCGTTGAAATGCGGCAGGTCATATCGGCCTTCCTAAGACTAGGGACAAATTCTTCCGCGAGCTGACGAAGGAATGCGACCATATCCAGTTCTACCACATGTAGGGGCATACCGTTATTGATACGGGTATATTCGAACAGCTCATCAACTAGCTTCTTCAGAGCGAACGACTTCTCATAGGCGATGTTGACATAATGTCGCAGCTCTACCTCATCATGATAACGATCATTCTCAATAACCCCCAGGAAACCGAGGATCAGAGTCAGCGGAGTCCGAAGGTCATGAGAGACGCCTGTAATTAGATCGTTCTTGGTCTTCTCGGCATTTCGTTCTTCTTGAATCGAGCGATCAAGCTGCTCCGTCATTCTATTGATGCTATCCGCCATTTTCATCCATTCACTTGACGGATCACCCTCCAGATGAAGGCGATGGTCCAATTGACCGCTGGCTATCTGCCCTAATCCGGAAGAAATTTTGTCTGAATTGGTGCGTAATTGTAGGGCTAGATCATTCATACTATGAGTAATCCGCCCAATCTCATCGCGCGATGAGGTGCGAAGCTCTTGATCGAAATTGCCGGCAGCAAGCTGCTGCAAGCTATTGTTGACATTCTCCAGACGGCGGATGGTTGTCCGCGTTAATAAATAATACAGAATAATAAATAGGATAGGACCTACTATACTCATCACCGTGGGAGAGCCATAATTAACGACGAAGAAGCTAAGATAATTCGTGAACGGAGGGATCGCGATAAGGAAAACGCCAAGCTGGTACCCGAGATATAACAGAATTGCCGTTAACCCTAAGCTGGCCAGTACGATCGCTAAGAACTTCCACCGCACCGTATTGACCCATTTTAAATTCATGATGATTCTCCTTCTTTAGATATTTAGAGTCGTTCCATCTTATAACCGATTCCCCAGATGGTCTTAATATATTTAGGATTCTGGGTATCCTTCTCAATCTTCTCGCGAATTCTGCGAATATGAACCATGACTGTATTTTTCGATTCCATGAACGGTTCGTTCCATACTTCTTGATAGATCTTCTCCATGCTTATTACAATTCCTTGATTAACAGCCAACAGTTTCAGAATAGCAAACTCCCGAGGCGTTAATTGTACTTCTTGTCCTTCTATAGTGACTTGATGCGTTGAAATGTTGATGACAAGCTCGTCTATTTCAATCTCGTTTTCATCCAGTTGTGACTGGTTCGGGCCACTGAATTGATGATAGCGACGTAGTTGCGATTTGATTCGAGCCATTAGCTCTAGCGGGTTGAATGGCTTCGTTACATAATCATCGGCCCCAATGCTGAGCCCAGCAATTTTGTCCATATCTTGGCCCTTCGCGGATAACATGATGATGGGCATGCTCTTATTCTCACGGATTTTCATGCAGGCTTCAATCCCATCCATCCGCGGCATCATCACATCTAGCACGATCAGATCTACCGGATGGCGCTCTAGAATTTCAAGCGCTTCTTGGCCGTCGGATGCTTTTAATAGGTTGTATCCCTCATTCTTAAGATATATATCCATCAACTTAATAATTTCTTTCTCATCATCGACAAGTAATATCGTTCCTCTAGCAGACATGGATATCCTCCTGGTTAAATGTAATATACATGTATTAGGATGCTCTAAAAAAACTATACCATTTCCATTCAAGCTTATTTCTTAAGAATCACTTAACTTTTTTTAACGCTATTAATGCGTGTTCAAAAAGGTCGGTTTTCAGTACCAAGAAGGTTGGATAAAGCTAGGGACTGAGGAGCGGAGTGTAGGCATAACCTACGTGAGCACCTGAAATGTTTCCGTAGGAAACATGACTTCGTAAGCATCCACTTAGGCCCGGCTGAATTCAAGATTCGACGTCGAGATACCTCTTGATTCACTTCGTGATCAAAAGCGGGCTTTTTGAACAACCTCTACTACTATATTACCAAATGGAGGTAACAACCGTTATATGAACAATCATAGTAGCCAAAGCAGATGCGATGGAGGCTGCACCTTATATAATCTAATACATCAAATATATGAATAAGACCGGACAGGGCATCAGGCCATGACCGGTCTTTATTTTGCACTAACCGTTTTATTCAGATGATGGATTATCTTTAAATTTGAATTTTATAGAGTAGGAGATGAGGACAGCTACGATTAACAGGCAGAAGGGGACGGCGCTAATGAGGTAACGGAAAGTCAGTTCAGGATCTGGCCCTGGGTTATCCCCGCTCTCATAACCGAAGATAAGGCCGACGATGAAGAAGGCTAGCGCCGAGATCAGGCCGCTCGAGCGGGTAATGAATCCGGCGACTGCAGTATATATGCCTTCTCTTCGTAATCCCGTGTTCTCTGCGTCCTCATCAATGATTCTTCCACTGACAATCGCTGGAGTAACGAGGAATCCGGCCAAGCCGAAGCCAACAGCGATACCGGAAATGATGCCGCTAATGAGATCAGAACTGAACCAGAGCGGAATAACCGACAAGGCGTATGCGATAAGGGATAATCTCCAAGCCTTAACCCCATCCATTCTGCGGATGATCCAATACCATACAAATACGAGTGGAATGACTGAGACGAACACGGAGGCCAGCAGGATCGAGACCTGGGCTTCAGGTATTCTCAAGACGTATTTGGCATAAAAGGGGATGATTGAGCTAATCAATCCATTTACAGTCTGAGCAAAGGAATTGGATATATTGAATATCCAGAACTTCTTGTTGCTTAACGTTAACTTGAACGCCTTGGCCAGCTTCAGCGGTTGTTCTTGGGAGACTTCAGGTCGCTCCCGGACATACATCATGCAGAGGAACATAAATACGCCAAATACGAGGGCATAGATCAGGGCCATGCTTGGGAAGTTCAGTGCGGTATAAATAATGGGAGTCAATGCGGAAGCGATAAGCAGCGCTACGACTTGGTAGCCTTGTTGAATCGCAGAAGCTTTGGCTCTCAGTTGATCACCACGGAACAATTCGGGGAACAAGGCCCCGTAATTTACCCATAGAACCGTGGCCGAGGCTTCGAACAGAATAAGTGCCGTAAGGAACCAGGTGAAGAGCGTATTCTGTGTTAATCCGCCGGGAGGGGAGAATATCATGATGAAGAATAGCATGAATAACGGAATCGTGCCAAATACCCAGGGACGACGTCGTCCGTAACGAGTATTCGTGCGATCTGACCAATATCCGAATAAGGGATTATTCACCGCATCCCAGATCAGGAAGATCGTTCGAGCCAGGGTAGCTAGACCGATTCCAAGCCCCAGCTTCTCCACGTAGAAATAGCTATAGAAAGAACTGAATGCCTGACTCGGGACCATCATAGCAAACATGCCAAACGCAAAGGTGTACGGTGAATTGATCCATTTATGCTTCAAGCGGCTCCCCTCCTTGGATTGATAATTATAGAGATTATATTCTGGGAATGAGATTAATATAATCATGGGGGCTGCTATAAAAGCTGAACTAATGATCGAAAGGATCAAGGCAGCCGGGTGAAATGTTCTTACGATCGCTGTTGTTCGCGGATTTCTTTGATTTACTAAATTCAAATAAGGTAGAAATCCACTCACAAAGGCGAACGCTTCGCTTCTCCAGAATCATTTCATCCTTTTGCCTGTTCCCCTGTTCTTTTCTTTTGTTCAATTTTATAGTCTTTTAAAAGTAAACAGGGCAAGCTTCCAATGAAGGAGGCTTGCCCTGTTAGGTTTATAATTTTATTAACCTTTTACAGACCCTGCAGCGATGCCTTCTACGATACGATCGCTGAGGAACAGGAACATAATTAAGATTGGGAGGATGCTGATCATCAGCGTTGCCCCAATTGCGCCCCAATCCGTCGTGTATTGTCCGACGAAGTTCTGAACGCCGACGGTCAGCGTCTTATAGGAGTCAGAGCTGATGAACGTATTTACGAAAATAAATTCATTCCAGTTGTAGATCATATTAATGATCGCTGTTGTTGCGACAACAGAACCCGTCATAGGCAGTACGATCCGGAAGAACATCCGATTAACGGAACAGCCATCAATGATTGCTGCCTCTTCTACCTCGCGCGGAAGCGCATAATAGAATCCAAGTAGAATCATAATCGTAATCGGCATATTAAATGCGACATAAGAGAGAACCAATGATAAAGGATGGTCTGTCAATCCTACTTTATTGAAGAAACTGAATAACGGGATCAATGTAGAATGGACAGGGATCATCATCGCAACCATGAACAGGCCTAGAACGAAGGAGCTACCCTTCCACTTCATGCGAGTAATCGCATAAGTTACCAAACTGCCAAGGACGACGGTTAGTACCGTGGCGACAACAGTAATCCATAAGCTATTCAGGAAATATACATCAATATTCCCGGCATTCCATACCTTCGAATAGTTCTCCCAGCGCGGATGCATCGGCAAAGAGAGCGGAGGGAGGTTAAAGACTTCCTGATTGTTCTTGAGTGAGAAGAACATCAGCCAGACGAGTGGGAATAACTGAAATATGGCGACGATAATCAGGACGATGTACATGATTGAATATCCAATCCGTCCGAGTAGGCGCCATCCCCCGCTGTTAACACTAGTTTGCAGTTCTGCGTTTCCGGTCATCATTTACGCCTCCCTCTTATGAATATTGAATGGTATCTTTCGATCTGGTTAACCAGCGAATGACCCAGGTGACTACAAGACAGATGATAAGCAGGAAGAAGGCAGTCGCACTACCGTACCCGAAATCATAAGCTCTGAACGCGGTATGATACATATACGAGGCCATAACCTCACTAGATCCGTTCGGGCCGCCGTCTGTCATCACGAAGATGAGATCGAAATATTTCAGCGATCCGACAACAGCGAGTACGATCGTTACTTTCACCGTCTCCATAATAAGCGGGAACTTGATCTTCCAAGCGATCTGCCAAGAGGTGGCGCCGTCAATTCGAGCAGCTTCATCCAAGGACGTCGGAATATTCTTAAGTGCTGCGTAGTAAATCAGAATATAAAAACCCGCATACTGCCACAGGATTGGAATGAATAGAGCCAACAATACCAGTGATGGCTCTGCCAGCCAAGCGGGAGGATTATCAACTCCAATGGATTGCAAGACACTGTTCAATATACCGTTGGACGGATTGTAAATTCTGAGCCACAGTTGAGCGATGGCCACGGAAGACAACAGCATAGGAATAAGATAAATTTTACGGAACAAGTTAGCCCCTTTAATCCGGGCAGCCAATACCATGGAAATCATCAAATAGATAATGAGACTAAGGCCTGAAAATAGGGCCAAGAGCAAAGAATGCCATGCGCTATCCCAAAACTTCCCGTCTTTCATTAAGTTAGCATAATTCTCCAACCCAATAAATTTCATACTGCCAATGCCATTCCATTCGTTCAAACCATAATATCCGGTAAGAATAATCGGAATATAGACGATAGTTAGAATGAGCAATAATGAGGGGAGTACGTAGAGAGCAATCATTTTCTTGTTGGAAAGTACTTTATCCATATCGTTCAGCTCCATTCCTTTCAATCATTGGAGGAGAGGACCTATCCTTTGGACAATTACCGGGGGATAAGTCCTCCTAGCATACAACCTAGAAATTATTTAGCGAGCGCTTTATCGTGCTCAGCCGCAAACTCCTGAGGTGTTACTGCCTTACCGAACAATGCTTGAATCATGTTCAAATGCGTCTCAGCTGCTTTGGCTGGCATTTGAACGTCTGCGAATAGAGTGACGCTGCTTGCTTGGTTCATCTCTGCGAACAGATCCTTGTAAAGCTGTGGCAAATCCATGTTCTCTGCATCAACCTTAGTTGCTGGAATTACACCAGCGTCAGTAACCGATTGCTCGCCCCATTTTGTTACGAAATATTCTACGAATTTCTTGGCTTCTTCTTTCACTTTGGAGTTCTCAGCTACGAACAAGCCTACACCAGGACCGCCTACCCAGCTGTTAATATCGCCTTTGCCGCCGTCCACAGTCGGGAATTTGAAGAATCCTACTTTATCACGGAATTCCTTAGGAATTTCTTCATTGGTTGTGAAGTTTGGAATATCCCAGGAGCCCATCAGGTACATCGCTGCTTTCTCATTCAGGAATTCCGATTTAGCTTCTTCATTGGATTGGCCGTTGAAGCCCTTAATAAATGCGTTGTTGTCAACGAGCCATTGCACTTCTTGAGCTGCTTGGACCAGACCTGGATCGGTAAACGAAGCGGAGCCGTTAATCGTGTCAGCAAGTGTCTTCTGTCCGGCAATACGGTCTGCCAAGTACATGTACCAGAGGGAGCCGGTCCAACGATCCTTATTGCCAAGCGCGATTGGAGCGATACCCTTAGCAGACAATGTTGTTACAACATTTTTAAATTCTTCATAAGTTGTTGGTACACTTAGACCGTTCTTCTCGAACAAGTCTTTATTGTAATAAATCGGAGCGATGTTGAATTCGATTGGGAGTGCATAGGTTTTGCCGTTAACGGCGTAAGCCTCAGTGGTACCGGCTACGAATTTGTCCTTCAGTTCACCGTTCAACAGGTCATCGAGTGGAGTGAACAGATTACCTTCTACGTAAGGCTGCATGAAGCCTGCTGCCCAAGTTACGCCGACATCAGGAAGCTCGTTGGAAGCGGACAGAACTTTTAATTTATTTTTATATTGTTCATTGTCCAGTACTTCCTGCTTGATTGTGACATTTGGGTTCTCGTCTTGATATTCTTTAATGATTTGGTTAACAATTTTATTCTGACCAGCGGATACGCCTTCTGGCCACAAGTGCATCAACTTAACGGTAACTTTCTCACCGGAAGCGGTATCATTTCCTTTCGAGCCATTCGCTTGATTGTTCTTACCGCCGCCACCGCAAGCCGATACGATGACTGCCATACAAATCGTGAGTAAGAGTACTGACCATGCCTTCTTCTTCATGTTGTAAGTCCCCTTTTCTAAAAAAATTATCAAGCGCTTTCTGCAAACGCTTTAATAATTAAATTGTATCGCTAGAGTGAAAGACTTGTAAGGTAACTGAGATTAGGACTAATACCACTATTATCAGTTGTTACTCTCCTTCATTTGTTGTCTATATTGTCCCGGGCTCATGCCTTCAAGCTTCCTGAAGACCTTGATGAAGTATTTCGCGGTCTGGTACCCGACCCGCTCGGAGATTTCATTTACCGACAATTTTGTACCAACGATCAGTTCTTTTGCCCGCTGAACTCTGCGTCTGGTTAGATAATCGCTAAAAGTCAGCCCCGTATGCTCTTTGAACAGCACGCTGAAGTAATTGGCATTCATATGCGATACCTCTGCCAGCTCGCGTAGGGAGATCGGCTCCTCCAGATGGGCTTCGATATAGTTGATGGCCTCCCGTACGGGCTCGCTATATTGCTTATTTTCGTCCGAAGTGTCCATGAGCCGGGTATCAACGATCTTCTCCATTCGCTCGATTCTCTGTTTCTGGTCGCTTCTCTCCAGCGCCACCTCAACGGCATGCGTTAATTTATTCTTGTCGATCGGCTTCAATAAATAATCGATTACGCCATATTGCAGAGCGGTTCTGGCATATTCAAATTCGGAGTATCCGGAGATAACGATGACGAAGAGAGAAGGATGCTTGCCGTTAATTTCCTCGATCAACCGGAGTCCGGTAATCTCAGGCATACGAATATCCGTGATTAGCAGGACAGCTTCATTCGACTCCAGCCAGTCCATTGCTTCCTGGGCGCTAGAGAGGGTCTCGAAATGATAGTGACCGGGAGACCAGGCCTCCAGAGTCCGCTTAATTCCTTGTCTTGTTCTCGGTTCATCATCAACGATGAGAATGGTTTTCATGTGTTTCTCCCTCCTTGAAACTCATTGGGAATTTCGAACATAATTGAGGTTCCTTGTCCTGGCTGGCTTGTTATCGTTAACCCGGACGCCTTGGAATCATAGTACAGACGAAGCCTGCGCTCAACGTTAGTCAAGCCGATTCCATGTTTACCGGAATGGTGCATTTCATCTGTCTGTAAGGTGTCGTACAGCTCATTGAGCTTGCTCTCATCTATCCCGGGCCCGCTATCGGATACCGTAACTCTCGTATAGCCCTCTCGGTCTGAAGCCTGGATTGATAGGACCACCGTGCCTGGTTCGTTACTTTTCTCAACGCCGTGCATAATCGCATTCTCAACTAAAGGCTGAATCATCAGCTTCGGAATAGGAATATGACGGAAAGCATCCTCAATGTCAATTCTCCATTCTAGACGATCGATGAGCCTCATTTCCATAATTTTAAAATATAGCTCTGCATGATCCACCTCATTCCCGATGGTCACCCATTCGACATCATCGGAACGATTGATGACGTAACGGAATAATCCTGACATGGCCAACACGTTATCGGCCAGCTCATCTTCACCCTTCTCATCCAGCGCCCAAAAGAAGGCTTCCAAGGTGTTGAAGAGGAAATGCGGATTGATCTGGGCTTGTAGTGCCTTCAGTTCGGAACGGCTCTGAAGGATCTCCTTCTGATAGACAACCTGAATCATCTCATTCATGGAATCTACCATTTGGTTATACGTATGATTCAGCTCCATGAGCTCCATCGTCGAGGATTTATCCGGATTGCGCTTCAAGGTGCCGAACCTTGCTCCGCGCATCGTCCGGATTAGATTCAGGATCGGTCTAGTAATCATCGTTGATAGAATAAAGGAGCAGATCAGAAATAGGAACCCGCCTACGGCAATAGAGACGAAGAGCGCTGTCTGTAGGACTGATATGCCTTCGGTTGTATATTGGGACGGGGTCAGAATGACAAGTGTCCAGCCGCTGAGTTCTGACTGATGCCTGACCTCAATGAAGGTCTCACCATTGATCGTTACCGAATCGTGATTCAAATCAAGTAACATATCTTTGTTCATCCTAAGCGGAGAATCAGCAATAATCTCCTGGCCTGCACCATCGAACAATATCATCATTTCACGGCTATTTTCTCCGGACTCCTCCGCGGCTCCGGCCAGTTCGAAATAATTACGGTCGATGCGTAGCATCAAGTACCCGGCATGCATGTAGGAACGATCTATTAATCTAACGCTGCGGATCGCAATGACCGTGTTCGGATCCAGTGGATCCAGTCCGAGCCATACAAGCCGGCCTTTTTGTTTGTCGGCTAATTGAATCCAGGGCTTCGGAACACGATCATTGAGCTGAACATCATCCAGCGGCAGCAATCTGCGGTAATCCGAGGTATACAGCTCCAGAGATCGGATCCCTGTGGCATAGGCTTCATAGCTGCGCACTTCCTCCTGGAGCGATTGACGCTCGGAGAAGCTTAGCGTCTGCCCGTCCAATTCTAGCGTGAGCTTCTTCTGCACCAAGCTGTTGGTAGAGACCTGCATCATCAAGGAATCAATCTGCTGGAACAAAGCATCCAATTTGCCAGTTGTCTGGACGGCTGTCTGCTTAATATGTCGCTCAGCGCTAGCACGCAACAGGACGGAGACTTGATTATAGGTGAACACTCCAATGGCAGTCAGTACAATGATCATCACGAGCATGAACCCGATGAAGATCTGGTTGCGCAGTGTATTCCATCCATGTAGCTTGTTCAAACAGCGACACTCCCCTTCGATAGTACTCCTCATTTAATATACAAAACTGTTCTGAAAAGAGAAACCCCTTTCATTCTCATGATAAGAGGTCCTTGAAGAAGTATGAGATCGTCGGGGAGAAAATAAGCCCTGTCCTGTAAAGGGACAGAGCTCCATGATGCTCAATTGCTATTTCAGAATAAATTGCCCAGTCACCGGATTGTGATCGCTGTTGCTAAAGCCTAGATTGTGTCCAGTGACACTTACAATCTCGACATTGGGGGATACGAGGAAGCCGTCGATGACGGCTAGGAAGTTCACCCCTTCCTGATAGGCGGTGTCCACGGTCCGTACGCTGGGTGCACCCGGGTCCACAGCCCATTTGAAATCACTAGGGCCGAAGTTGTCAGGGAATGACTGCAACCATTCCGGCCACTCCTGCTGAGTCGGGAATAAGCTGGGATCCGTGCCAGGAAGGGCATGATTCCAATCACCACCGATGATAAGATAGTTGTCTTTATCCAATTCCTGCTGGATATACTTCTCCAGGAAATCGAGCTGCTGCTTGCGGATTTTGCCGCCTTTATCAAAGGCTGACAAGTGTAGATTAATTAGAATCAGCTCTTTACCTTGATCCACCGGAATTCTGCTCTCAATAAAGGCGCGATCCAGTTCGAATAATTGAACGGGCCAGCTCTCCTTGCCGGGTAGGTCGTAGCGGGTCTGGCTTGTGCTGTGGAAGGAGGACAAGGTCAACAGGCCACTCTGTACTGAACCCATCGGCTTAGTAATAGGGACGGGTACCCATGGTACTTTGTAGTTGTAAGCGAAAGTATGGCCGTAGCTCTGCAGCGTGTCGCTAATGTGCTTGACCTCATTGATGTGGTTGCTTCTTGAGGAATCGACATCAACTTCCTGCAGCAGATAGAAGCTGGAATCTGCATTTTCAAGGAAATGGGTGATCCCCTGTAGATTGATCTCCGTCTGCTCGCGGCTGCTGGAACGGGACATACTACCGCCATCCATGAAGAAATCTTGCCCTTGATCAAGTCCGGCATAACCGATGTTGAACGTGGTGATTGAGAAAGGCTTGCCTTGCTCGAGTCTGAGTTCAGGATTGCGGTCTACCATGAGCTTGACCTCGGCTGCGGGTTTATAGTCAGTCGCAGTGATGTAGATAAGGAAGATAGCAAATACAGCGATAAGTGCAAGTATAACCCACATGATTCCTTTAAGTGTCAGCCTAATCATTTTGTGAATGTCGCCTCCTTCGTAGGACAGTACGTATTTATGATGATTATATAGCATTGTGGGTGAGATGAGGCTTAGAAAATAATATCGCAAGATGTCGATAAAAGAAATTTTAAGTAAAACTATGGCGCAGGATTCTTGATCTATATATACTATATTCTTAAAGGGGACTGGAAAGTTTGGGCAATCTATCCTATCTATACAATGTCAAGGTGCTTAAGGGATTCTCACCTGTAAGTCTATCATGAGCTAGGGGGCGCTCGTCTCAGCAAAGTTGAAGACATACATAAGGTCGAATGGAATGTTTCTACATACATATATAGCCGCTACCGGCAAATCTCTGTGTTGTTGTCCCGATATCTAATATCTATATGACATACATAACTATTTCAACAGCCGTCTACCTCTCAAGGAACCTCCCTATTTGCCTAAATAATGAGGCATGCCCCATCGGAGTCAATCGAGTATTGCCGCTTAATGAAGCCTCTCGAGACGAATTTCTAACGCTAGTGATTGATTTGATGACATGACATTTAATAGATTGAGCTATTTGCTCAAATAAAAATGAGATAGGTCCCAGGCAGTATAGTCTTCTCCTAGTTTGTTCTTTCATCAAAAGTCTGTTGGGGAACGGACATTAAGAAGAAGAGGGGAATTGATAAACAGTATGGATAAGTTTTGTGAAAATTGCGGTGCGCCTAGAAGGGAGTCCGCTAAATTTTGTAGAGAATGTGGCCAACCGTTCTCACAAGCGGAACCTGTTCCAGCAGAGGAACCAACCGATGTTGAACCACAGGTAGAATCTACCGTGCCTGTACACCAGGAACAGCCTGCAGCGCCGTTGCCGACTCAACCGGTCTCATCGGCAGAGCCGACTTCAGTTGAACCAACGATAGCAGTGACTCCGGCTCCGTCTGATATGTCCGCCGTGTCTTTACCGCCAGCAGAGGATACTACTCCCGCATCTGTCGATACATCAGCAGAACAGGTAGCGCCTATTCAACCGGCAACATCCGGAGATATGACTACGTTAACTGCAAATGATGATCCTCGAGCTGACGCGGTAGCTGAGGTGCCTCCAGCTGTGCCTGTAATGACAAATACTGTACCAACTGCTGCTCCTCCGGTGGTTCTACCAGTGGGAAATGTACCGACCATGCAGAGTGTGAATGGTGCGATAGGCTCCACGCCTGCAGCTCCTCCGGCCTGGAATGAAATCGCTGATGCTCTTGAAGGCTCCGGGAAGAAGAAGTCGAAACTGAAGATTCCGCTTATTATCGGCTCTATTCTAATCGGTCTACTGCTTGTTGGCGGCGCAGTTTGGACAATAATCTCGCTTAATGCTTCCAGTTCCAATTCAGCTTTGATCTACGTTAAGGACAAGGATTTGATGCTGACTGCTGGCAAGAGTGAGCCTGTTAAGGCAGTAAAGAACTGGCTCGATCTGGATGATAACACTAAGGAGGAGTATCTCAACTTGTCTTACTTCTCGGATGACGACAGTACGGATTTTTCCATATTGGGTGAGGGTATTGGGCACTGGATTAAGTTCAATAAGAACGGCTCACGCATGTTCTATTTGGGTAAGGTTCGGGACGATGGTACCGCTAATCTGTATTACAATGATCCGGCCAAGATGGCTAAATCCAAGAAGGAAGATGTGGATCAAGGGGAACGTGTAGCCTCGAATATAAGCATTGGCGCTAATAAATATGCTCCATTTCAAATTACTGAATCGGGAGACCGCGCGCTCTATTTCAAAAATTATGATGAGAAAGAGTATAGCGGCAGCCTATACATTAACGATTTGAAAGAGGAGAAACTGATCGACAACGACGTACACGGATACTATTTTATTTCCAAAGATGAGTCCGCGGTGATGTACACGAAGGCGACGGATTCGGATTCCTACAGCTACGATTTGTATATCAAATCGCTTGATGGGAAGAGCGATAGAGTGAAGATCGACAGTGAGGTCAGCTATGTCGTTAACTATAGTGATGATTTCAAGAAGATCTATTATGTCAAGAACAACGGTGATCTTAGCGACCTGAACTATAACTCGCTCTATCTGAAAGAGGAGGGCAAGGACAAGCAGAAGCTGATCGCTGACTTCACTACCATCGAATCTAGTGATAGCAACGGAGTGTTCTACTTCACACGTACGAACGAGAATAAGACCAAACTTGCTGATTTAGTTGATGACGATCTGGCAGATAGCGACCTGAAGATAACGGAACCTCATTATAGTGATTTCGAGTATGAATATACTTATGATGTATGGGGATATGAGTATACATCGACTGAGGTCGATTATGACAAATATTATGAAGCTTACGATATCTATATGGCCAAGCTTGACCGTGACAGCCTCCGCAGCAGCTTGAAGGAAGAAGAAACCTCCACGACAAGCAAGCAATTGTTCTTCTATTCGGATGGGAAGGAGAAAGAGCTGGTCGATAATATCGGTTGGGTCAATTTCGCGGATGTAGCTAATAAATCAGTAATCTATTCCAAGGCGAGTACGGATAAAGGTCCAGTTGGGAAAATAAAAATTTCGGAGATCAAGAGCATCTATGATGTTAGAGATCACTTCGAGGGCGATTCATCTGAGCTGGAGAGCAAGGGAAGGTATATCATACTGAATGGCGGTCTGGAGCAAGAGATGACTGGAGAAGCTGAGGGCTATTATGGCTTCCAATTCAGTTTAGATGGCAAGAAGCTGTACTATCTGGAAGGGGATCTGAGTAAATCCTCCGGTACACTGGTCGTTTCTGACGCATTGGATGGCAAACTGAGCAATCGCAAAGTGATTGACGAGAATGTCGACCAATATAGGATTCTGGATGGTGTGATCTGGTATTACAAGGACGTGAAGGACGGCAAGGGCGAGTTATCCACCTATTCGGATGGAAAGAAGACGAAGATCGCTTTTGATGTTCAAATGGGCAATACGGCCATCTATCCAGAGGATAACACGGTTCTCTATATTGCCGACTTCAATACCAAGCGCCATATGGGCTCCTTATATTTAAAGCATGGGGAAGGCGAAAGTGTAAAAATTAATGATGATGTGAGCTTCTACAATTACGATAAAGGCAATCATCTCTTCTATATCACAGATTACAGCATCAGCAAGAAATCCGGCGACCTGTGGGAATACCGTGGCAAGAATGAGAAGAAGCTGGTCGATAATTCTGTCGAGACTATGCTTCCGTTGAGGTTTGGATATATTTTCTAAACTTGAACGTGAGCCCCTATCAGTTTGTTTGATAGGGGCTCTTCTTTGTGTATATGAATATTATTTGGGAGTCTTGCCGCCGCACTACTTACAGTGGCTGTCCCGCATGGAATACCTTTGATTCCAGTAATTCAATAGCTCGTTCAATCTCGGCCAGCTCCTCTGCGGACATATGCCCGGCCCGTTCCCAGAAGCGAGCTTCAATGGTGGCAAATGCCTTGTTCATCATCACTTCTCCTGAATCGGTAAGGCGGATGTACTGCATGCGCCGATCCTCAGGAGCCGTATATTTCTCACATAGCCCCTTCTGGGCCAGCTTCTTGATCTCGCGGCTTGTATTCGGTAGTGAGATATACAGGCAATCGCTGATTTGGCTTGGAGTTACAAGCCCAGTCACAGCGATATATTCCAGAATGCTGTATTGAAGGGGAGTGATTGTATCTTCTCTGACACCCATTGTGATCTCATGGGTCATTTGATGTACAGACGTCGTAAATTTCACGAATTTTTGGAACAGGAGAGTTTTGTCCAACAGAATCACCTCCCTCACAAGATAACAAACTAATTATCAAATAACAATTATCATTTGACAACTAATTTTCAATTGGGTATGATATTGTTATCAAATGATAAGTAAAGGAGGGGGGGAGGATGAACGTGCTGATCATTTATACACATCCGAACCATCAAAGCCTAAGCTATGCATTTCTGCAAAGAGCGATCGAGGGCTGCCAAGAGAATAAAGAGGTAGATAAGATTAAGGTGCTTGATTTGTATGAGGAAGGCTTCGATCCTGTGCTTGTCTTCAATGAACAGAAGCGCCGGAGAGATATGCATAAGGAACCGAGCCTTGAGGTATACCGTGAACAATTGATCTGGGCGGATAAAATTATATTTATCTATCCGATTTGGTGGGGACGTCCTCCGGCGATGCTGCTTGGATATATCGATAGAATGTTCGCCTCGGAATTTGCATATCGGGACAAGGGCGGTTTACTCCCGGAGGGGCTATTGAAGGGGAAATCGGCCGTCTGTATCTCGGTAATGAAGGGACCGGCGCTCTATCCACTGTTCTGGTTAAATAATGCGCACAAGGTGTTAATGCGCAAGGCCTTGCTCCAGTATGTCGGTATTCGCAGCGTTAAATTTTTTGAATTTGGAAATATGGAGAGCATGAAGGGAAGGCATGAACAGAAGCTGGAACGAGTGCGCCGATATTTTCGGGCAGTGAACGATTGACCATACTCAGGCTCTATGAAAAAGACGGCATATGCGATGTCTCTTGCACCGCAAAGCCGTCTAGCCACAACGCAGAATAACCTCTACCAAGTTTCTTTTTTCCTCAGCAGCACTTGTTGACTAACCTCCAGGCCTTGTCTGGCGGCTGCCTTGTACATTGTTAATGCTTCGTCAATCCGACCTTCTTGTTGCAATAAGATGGCATAGTTATGCTGTGCCATGGCGTCGCCCTGCTCTGCTGCAGCTTGATACCATCTCATCGCTTCCGCTAGGTCACCCTTCTGGGCAAGTAGGTTGGCAAGATTATATTGTGAGTCAATGTCTCCCTTGTTGGCTGCAACCGTATACCATTCAATCGCCTCATCGAACCGCTGTTCTTCTTCCAACAGGGCAGCCATCTGGAATTGTGCGCTAATTAGACCTTGTCTGGCCGCCATCTCGCACCATTTCTTGGCTTCATTCCTCTGTCCTTCGGCAATGAGCAGCAGCGATAGCCGGTACTGGGCCTGATCATGTCCTTCCTCGGCCGCCAGTTTGAACAGCTCCAGGGCATATTTCTTCTGTCCTGCCTTGGAGTAGATCAAGGCCAGATTAAATGCGGCCTGGATATGTCCTTCTACGACGGCCAGATCGTACCAATGGACGGCCATCTGGGTGTTGTTCTGATCTTCATAGTAGGTACCAAGGCGATACATCGCTTCTACATTACCTTTTGCTGCCGCGGACTCACAATCCTCGAATGATTCTGGTTCATCGCTGGCCAGTTCGGAGAGGCTGGAAGAGTCAGATGCCGCTACATCCTCGTAGTCATCGCGATAATCATGATCTTCCAGACCGGAAACGTCCAAGCCCAATTGTTCCGCTACACTGTACCATTTCTCGGCTTTCTTGTGCTTGTTCTGGGCACGATAAATATCGGCGATGGCTAGTCCGGCCTCAGCCCATCCCTGCTTTGCGGCCTTTTTCAACCAATAAATAGCACGCCAATAGTCTTTAAAATTGCGGTATACCTCACCTAGAGCAAATTGAGCCTCGGCCTCGCCACGTTTGGCTTGCCGGAGCAGTCGGTCCATGTCCAATTTTTCCTTCGTTTGCAATTCCATCGCTGCCTTGTTTCCTTTCTCTAATGACTGAAAGTAAGTACACACTCCATTGTACACTGTTCTTAGGTGAGAAATGAAGTTCGGTAGGGCTTGATGCTTTTCTCCTAATTGCTTGAAAAAGCTTAGTATAAGCGTCACAATATAGACAATATTGCATTCAAATCAAGATAAGTAGGAGGGATTGTAGGATGGAAATAGGGATAAGTACTTTTGCAGAAACTTCGCCAGATGTACATACTGGCGAGGTGATGAGCCACGCGCAGAGATTACGCGAAATCGTGGAAGAAATCGTGCTCGCCGATCAGGTGGGGCTTGATGTATATGGAGTAGGGGAGCATCATCGCAAGGACTATGCGGCTTCTTCGCCCACGCTTGTATTGGCCGCCGCCGCATCACAGACGAAGCGGATCAGGCTGACTAGTGCCGTGACTGTGCTATCTTCAGATGATCCGGTGCGAGTGTTCCAGGATTTTGCGACCTTGGACGGCATCTCTAATGGACGCGCTGAGATTATGGCTGGTCGGGGATCTTTCATCGAATCTTTTCCGCTCTTTGGATATGATTTGGATGATTATGATGAATTGTTCGATGAGAAGCTTGAGCTGCTGCTAAAGCTCCGTGAATCCGAATTTATTACCTGGGAGGGCAAACATCGCCCGGCAATTCACAATCTGGGCGTGTACCCACGACCAGTGCAGAATCCGCTTCCGGTTTGGATCGGTAGCGGCGGGAACCCAGAGTCTGTCGTTCGCGCTGGCCTCCTAGGTCTACCATTAGTATTGGCGATCATTGGCGGACGCCCAGTACAGTTTGCGCCGCTGGTGCAGCTGTATAAGAAGGCAGCAGCCCAGGCGGGTCATGACGTATCGAAGCTGTCGGTGGCTTCGCATTCACATGGCTTTATCGCCGACAATCTGGATGATGCGGTGGAGAAGTTTTTTCTGCCTACTCAGGCAAGCATGAATGTCATCGGCAGGGAACGCGGCTGGGGACATTATACTCGGGCCAGCTATGATGCGGCTCGCAGTCCGGAAGGTGCACTTTATGTCGGTGATCCCGATACGGTAGCCCGCAAGATCATTCATCTTCGCAAGAAAGTGGGCATCACAAGATTCATGCTGCACTGTCCGCTCGGCACAATGCCACATGCTGACGTGATGCGCGCAATTGAGCTGCTGGGTACGAAAGTAGCGCCGCGGGTGCGAGATGAAATTTCGCGTTGGGAAGTAGCCGGCGAGCCGGAAGAATAAGTGCTGAAAGTGTGAAGCTTAGTACAAGATAGAAAAAAGCCCTGTGTTTACAGGGCCGTACGAATCACTTTTTTATAATAGAGGACAGACAGGATACCGAAGATGGAGTAGAGCACAGTGTACAGCAGCATAACCAGGAACATTGGCGTCCACAACTCGGTTCCGAAGAAGAACCAGCCGGATTTGACGGCAAAGTAGCTGTGCGACAGGCCGATGATGAGCGGAATGCCGAAGTTGAACAGCTGTTTGATCTGTACTCCGCTTAATAAATCTCCTTGGGTGAAGCCGAGCTTGCGCAGAATTGTGAAGCTCGGCTTCTCTTCTTCGCCTTCATCCATCTGCTTGAAGTAGAGAATGCAGCCGGAGGTGACGAGGAAGGTCAGGCCCAGGAAGCCAACGATGAACATAATGATCCCTATTGTCTGTTTCTGCTCATTGGCGGAATCAAGCTGGGATTCGTTGTGGTATGGACCATCCCCTTCCGGCAAGGTATGGAATACCCCGTTCGCTGCTTCCAGTTGATGACGGTCTACGATATCGATGCCGATGTAGGTTGGACGTTTGAGCTGGAGCTCTGGGTCAAGGTCTTGCTTCAACTGTGTGAAGGTGGAATCCGAGACAATCGCAACCGGTCCCCTTCCCCGTGTGAACTGCCAGGAGACGACGGTGTCCCGCTTTAGGCTAACCAACTCCTGGGACATAGCCTGATGCAAACCGTGGAACTTAACAGGTCCGGCTTCTTTATAGGAGAGCATCGATTTGAGCATATCGTTGAATCCGGCCAGCATGATCTCATGATTGGCAAGCTGGACGTCTTTCACTTCCTTGGCGCTAACTACGGCGATCTCCATTTTCTGCACATTCATCATCATGTTATTCATAGAGACGTCAATAATCTGGCTCAGATCTATGATGCTGTGGATGACATCGATGCGCGTCTCTTTGTAATCAATACCTTTACTGGACAAGCTCTGCTTGAACTGCTCCGCATCTTGTACGTTAATGATGGAGAAATCGGCTGGAGAATCACTCTTCGCCGTCTTCTCTGCAGAGTAGTAAGAGATATAGGAGAGGGACAACAGACCAATTGCCAGAGCCGATACCGTTGTGATGACGGTAAGCAGTATTGCGTTCGACTTCATACGGAACATAATTGAAGAGAGGGATAATACCTCGCGAATGTTCAGATATCCGCCTTTCTGTCTGCGAATCAGATAGAAGATGAAGCGGACGGACCCACGGTAGAATAAATAGGTACCGAGGATGACCGAACCCAGAATCGTTATCATAGCCAGCACAAGCTGATTGACACTGTTGAAGTGCCCGGAGAACAATCTGGTCGAGATGTAGTACCCGGTTAGAATCAGTGCAATCCCGAACAGACCGATAACCATCTCATTCAGCGTAACACGCTTAACTTTCTCCTCTGTAGAGGAGTGTACTCTGAACAGAGACAGGATGCTCTGCCGCTGGATATATAAATAGTTCATCAGCAGTATGAGTAAGAAGATGACCAGAAATACAATCACCGTCTGAATGAACGCATTCATAGAGAACTGTAGCGTCGCAGAAATCTTTATATTCGTAATTTTGAACAATACCATCGCGACGAGCCTGGAGAAGGAGAACCCGATTAAGATACCGATCGCCAGGGAACCACAATAAAGAATGGAGTTTTCAGCCGATAGAATACGGAAGATTCTCTGCTTGGTCAAGCCGGTCAATTGGTACAACCCGATTTCCTTACTTCGCCTCTTGATGAATAATTGATTGGCATAGAGCAGGAAAATAGTCACGATGGAAATCAGCAGCACCGAACCTGCCTTGATGGCCGCAGCTCCCTTGATGCTACCCTTGATCTCCTCGAGCGCTGGATCGAACTGTAATGTGACGAATGCGAAATAGAGTGCCACGCTGAAGACGAGAGCAAAGACGTATAAATAATAGTTCTTGATGTTCTTCCGGAAGTTGCGGGCAATGATGTAATTAATACTCAGCTTGTTCATCCTGTACCCCTCCCAGAACCCCTTGTGTCTTCATAATATCCTTGAAGAAGGCTTGTCTCGACTCGTTCCCGCGATGAAGCTGGGTGTAGATCAACCCATCCTTGATAAAGATCACTCTGCTGCAATAGCTGGCAGCGACTGGATCATGAGTGACCATCAGAATGGTGGCTTGGCGCTGCTGATTCAACTGACTCAGCTTGTTCAATAGGTCGGAGGCTGATTTCGAATCGAGGGCCCCGGTCGGCTCATCTGCAAAGATAACGCTCGGTTCATGAATGAACGCCCGGGCGGCCGACGTCCGCTGCTTCTGCCCCCCTGAGATCTCATTAGGGTACTTGTCCTTGATATCGTAAATTCCCAGCTCATTTGCTAGTGTCTGGAACTTCTGGTCCGCTTCTTTTTTAGAGATCCCTGTAATCGATAGCGGGAGCAGGATGTTCTCTTTGACAGTCAACGTATCGAGCAGATTGTAATCCTGAAAAATAAAGCCGAGATGCTGCTTGCGGAACTCTGCTAATTGCTTCTCTCGAAGCGTGGTCATCTCCTGGCTATTGATGATGACGCTGCCTTGACTGACCTTGTCGATCGAGGACAGCACATTCAGCAGGGTCGTCTTGCCTGAGCCGGAGGCGCCCATAATACTGACGAATTCCCCTTGTCCGATCGCCATATCGATTCCTTTTAATACTTCTTGTCTATTGAATTTATTGCCGTAGCTTTTATGAATTTTAGTTGCTTCGAGAATATTCATTACTCCACACTCCTTCACTTGGTAGCTCCATTATAAGGCGAGGTGTCCGCACCGATCCTTCGAATCGCCGAACAAAAGATAGAGGCATGTGACATTGTTGTCACATGCCCCTAATCTGCACGAACTCATTCCTGGATGGAAAAATCAGCTTCATACTGGTGCCTTCGCTAGGCTGTGAGCTGGCTTCAATCCGAATATGCAGCGGCTGAGCCGCCTTTCTAGCTAAATAGAGGCCCATGCCGGTTGCCTTCGGATCATTGTGCACCAGGGTTGAAGTGAAGCCCTTGTCGAATATGCGTGGCAGATCCTTGGGATCGATGCCCCGTCCATCATCCCTGATCTCGAGAATTGGGTGCTCTGATTGCAGGTAGCTTGTAATGACGATATCCGCATTCTCACTATATTTTACGGAATTGGAGAGGAGCTGTCTGACGATGAAGGCGAGCCATTTGGCATCGCATAACACTTCACTTAGCTCAAGATCTACTTCGAAGCCGATTCCGCGGCGCATACACCATGGACGAAGAGTACGTATTTCTTGGGATAGCAGAGACTTTAGCTCCATTTGTTCAATGAACAGGTCATTCTCCATAAAAGGAAGGCGCTTCTGATGCAGTTGACGGTCGAGCAGGAGGTGAATGCGCAGCCACTCATAAGTCAGTTGCTCTCGGGCAGCCTCATCATCCAGACGCTCAATCATGAGCTGCATCGCTGTCAGGGGCGTCTTCACATCATGAATCCATGAGAGCAGTTCATCCTTCTCCGCCTCCAACATGCTGCGATTCAAGGTGGCCTCCTGCCTAAGCCGCTCCGTCTGGTCATAGAGATGGGTCTGTACGATCTGCTCGAATGGGCTACTGCATGGCGATAATTCAGTCAAATCGAGATGAGGATCCCACTCTTCCAAGCTCCTATAGAAGCGAGTCTCTCTAGAGTAGCGAATGGCCAGGAACACGACGAAGATGATCGCTGATATAAAGGTGACATAGAGCAGGGGGCCAACAGGAATATCCGGATCCAAAAAAGCCATGGATAAGGTGAGGATCTGTAAACAGAAGAATAAAATAATCCAGCTGAGGCGTTCTAATAGGAATTTTCTGATCATTTACGGAGTCCCCTCTTCAATCGCGATATATCCTTGTCCGACCTTGGTCTCGATCATCCTGCCTAAATCGATCGTCTCCAGCTTCTTGCGAAGACGATTCACATTCACGGTAAGGGTATTGTCACTAATGAAGCGCTCATCATTCCATAGATTTCGGATTAACTCTTCCCGGGTAATAATTTTGTTCTTCTGTTCCACTAGCTGTTTAAGGATGAAGATCTCATTCTTGGTTAATTCGATGCATCCTCGGTCATTGGTTACGGTATTCTTCTCGTAATCGACAGCGGCTCCGCACCAGGTTTTTAGGGAGACCGCATCGGTGTTATAGTCGTATGCTCGTCGCAGCGTCGCTTGAATCTTTGCGATCAGGACATCGAAATGGAACGGCTTCTGCACGAAGTCGTCGGCGCCGAGTTGCATGGACATCACCATATCGGTTGGATGGTCGCGTGAGGACAGGAAGATAATCGGCACATTCGAATGCGCACGGATCATCCGGCACCAATGAAAGCCATCGAATTTGGGCAATTGGATATCGATAATGACTAGATCAGGTTTCACAGCCGTGAAGTCCTGCATAATGTTGCTGAAATCACTGGCGCCATGGATATCATAGGACCATTGTGACAATCGGTCTCTGATTTCACGGAAGAGACTTGCATCGTCTTCTATTAGCATAATCTTGAACAAATTGGACACCACCAAGAGTTTTTATGCGATCTGTATTTGTCGATTATTATAGCAGAATAGTAGAAGCGAAGTAGGGGGACGGAATTCAATCAACACTATCCAACATTTGATAGATAAGCTGGAAAGGATTTTTCTCAGTCTGGTTCAATGTCCCGACAATGAAGAGATCCCTGGATGGACAATAGAATGCGAAGCTTCCTGACGAGCCAGAATGACCGAGTATTTCTGGTGCCGGGAAGAATGGCGACATAAGCCGGGACATTTTGACGCGCATCATCCCCATACCGTATTGCAGCGGGAAGTACTGGATTTTGTTCCAGGTCACGTTGGTAATATGGGTAGGTGAGAATAGCTCACCATGAAAGTACGCCTTCAGGAACTTCATTAAATCTGTTGAATTGGAGATCATGCCACCGGAGGCCCCTTGGCTCGAAATAGCCATTGGCCGATGAACCAGCTCTTTACCAATATGGATCGGAATGAAGCGGCTATCGTTCTTGCTTAAATAGGTGGACTCCAGATTAAGCGGTTTGATGATGTATTTATTGTACAGGTCCTCCAATGGCTCGCCGGTCACCTGTTCCGCAACTTTCCCCAATAAATCAAAGTTAAGATCGGAGTAAAAGGCCTTGCCCTCATCCCCGTTAATAAAATGAGGTTCGAGCTGCTTGCTTCGGGATAAAATTTGTTCAAAATCAATAGTGGTATCTTTCTTGAGTATTTCTTCTTCAAATGAAGTACCGTCAGGGCCTTTTTCTGTGAAATAGTCGGGAAGCCCGGAGGTTTGAGATATTAATTGCTGTATCGTAATGCTACCGGTCCGATCACTTCCTTTATAAACATGCAATCCGGCGATTAAATCGAATTCAAATAATTGATCCAACGTCCCATTTAAGGAGAGCTGGCCAGAATCCACTAGATTGAAAATAACCGCAGCGGTAAACATCTTCGTAATGCTGGCGATTGCAAAAGGGCTGTCATCCTTCATTTGGCCAGCTGAACGGATATAGGAGAAGCTCCCATCGCCAGATTCTACATTGACCGTCATATCAAATACCTTTTTATGGTCCAGTGTATTATTGAATATAATGTCCAGTCTTTGACTTGAGCTTTTCTCTCTCCAGATTGTCTGCTTAACTAATAATCCGGTAAGGGCAATGCATAAGCATAGGATTAATGCAGATAGAATCACTTTTTTTGTTTTTTTCTTTCCCATGAACAATACCTCACTCAATTTTGATTTTTGAGAATATCGATCAGCCAATCCGCCTTAGGGCATGGGGTTTCGGGATGGAGGGCTATTTCCTCGGCGATTCCCTGGAGAGAACACCAGAAGGCAACCGATAATGCCCAGGGATTTCCTTCACGGATTTCGCCTTGTTTCTGTCCTTCAGAAATAAGAGGGATGCTGCTTTGGATGATGTTAACTTGGGACAGCATGGCTTTGGCTGCTTCCGGTATGATGTCATTGTTCTGGGCATGTTCCATGAGAACGAACATCTTCGCATAGGTGGGGTTATCTTTAAGATTCTTTAGTATTTGGTCCGCAGCGGTTTTCAATGTTTGTAATGGGCTCCCGTTGGTATTATTGAGTTCTAACTCCGTGCCCGTACAGCCAAGGCGAATCAGTTCCTCATACAGTTTCTCTTTGGAAGCGAAATAATGGAATAGCAACCCCATACTCATATTCGCTTCCTTAGCGATATCGGCTATCTTAGTTGAGCCATAACCCTTGCGGATAAATAAGTTTAATCCGGCGTGGAGAATATCTGTCCTGCGCTGTTCTTTATGTTGGGTACGTTTATTCATGATGGATCACCTTTCGTTGAAAATATATTCATTGAATTATTTTTCAATCATATATTAAGTTGTTATCCTTATTCTGTCAATCGTATTGATATGACACAAACCATGACACCAATTGGACTTCGTTTTTGTGGATTGTCAACCTTGGGAACTGGTGCTATCGTTATAGCTGTAATGCCATGCATGGGCAGGAATAGAGAACTTATACTTTTACGGAGGTGGAATATGAAAGCGCTATTTATCGGAGGAACAGGTACAATCAGTTCGGAGATTACTAGACAGTTATTGGACAAGGATTGTGAGCTCTATCTGTTGAACAGGGGAACCCGTAACGATTCTATGCCATCTGGAGCAAAAATCATCCAGGCCGATATTAACGACGAGGCCAAGGTTGCGGAACTGATTCAAGATATGCAATTTGATGTAGTGGCGCAATTTATCGCATTTCATCCTGAGCACGTTGAGCGGGATTATCGTCTGTTTAAAGATAAAACCAAGCAGTATATGTTCATCAGCTCGGCTTCTGCTTACCAGACTCCGTTATCGGATTATAGAATTACGGAAGGAACACCGCTATCCAATCCATGTTGGGAGTATTCTCGAAACAAGATTGCTTGCGAGGAATATCTAATGAGGCAGTACCGGGACCATGGCTTTCCGATTACACTTGTAAAGCCGAGCCATACGTATGATGAGCGTTCCATCCCGCTTGGTGTTCATGGAAGCAAGGGAAGCTGGCAAGTGGCGAAACGGATGCTGGAGAATAAACCGGTTATTATTCATGGGGATGGTACCTCATTGTGGACAATGACGCATAACAGCGATTTCGCTAAAGGATTCATCGGATTGATGGGCAATATTCATGCGATTGGGGAAGCCGTTCATATTACTACTGATGAGACGGTAACCTGGAATCAAATCTATGAGATCATCGCTGATGCCCTTGGGGTCAAGCTGCATGCGGTGCATGTATCGTCGGAATTCCTTGACGCCTGCAGTGATGAGGATTTCCGTGGGGGCTTGTTAGGGGACAAGGCTAATTCCGTGGTCTTCGATAACTCCAAGCTGAAGCGGCTTGTTCCGGAATTCGTGGCAACTACGCGTCTGGATCAGGGGATCAAGCGGACAGTAGAGCATATTCTGACGCATCCGGAATATCAAGTCGAGGATCCGGAGTTCGACGTATGGTGCGATAAAGTCATTCAAGCTCTAGAGTCTGCTGTTAAGATGATTAATGAAGCACGTTAAGGTCGAACAAATATAAGCTTACATAGAGCTTAAAAAAAGAAAAATGGCCAATCCCGAGGGGATGGCCATTTTTGTATGTTCTATGTGGCGATTAGAAGAATTGGACGAGCTTATCTCGAACGGCTTCATTGGTCCCATCGACGATGGTTTGATGCTGTGACTTGGAGAAGAGCGCCTCAATTTGTTCAGGATAAGTTTGCTTAATTTCACATAGGGCAATAGCTTCATTGAACTTGGCTGGGTGCGCAGTGGACAGTGTAACCGTCACTTCGCCCGGCGATGTAAGCTCGTCAGAAGCTGCTACTCCACAGGCCGTATGCGGATCAAGCAGGTAATCGTACTCATCGTAATATTTGCTGATGACCGCGAGACATTCGTCGTTTTCCACGGCGTGTGCAGCAAACTCCGCGTTGACTGCCGCCTTCTTGTCTCCAGGGATTACAATTGTGCCCTCCGCTTGGAGCAGCTCCATCAATGAAGCTACCTCTGCTGCGTTCTCACCGTACAGATAGAACAGGTAACGTTCGAAGTTGCTGGCGACCTGGATATCCATGGATGGGCTATAAGTACCGCGGAAATCACCGGGTTGGTAGACTCCCTCGTTCACAAAGCGCTCCAGAATATTGTTCTCATTCGTAGCGAGGATGAGTTTATGAATTGGCAAGCCCATGCGCTGAGCCAGGTAGCCGGCGAAGATGTCGCCGAAATTACCTGTTGGTACACTGAAATTCAGCTTGCCAGTAATGCCTTGCTGTGCAAGCTGCAGATAGGCATAGAAATAATACACGGTCTGCGCGAGTATACGAGCGATGTTGATGGAATTGATCGCACGCAGATGGTAGTGGTGCTTGAAGTCAACGTCTGCGAACAGTTCCTTGATGATCCGCTGGCAATCATCGAAGGTTCCTTTTACGGCCAGATTGAGTACATTCTCGTTATCGACCGTTGTCATCTGAAGCTCTTGCACTTTGCTTACCTTCTGATGCGGGTGAAGGATACAGATGCGAATCCCTTCTTTGCCGCGAACACCCTCAATAGCTGAGGCTCCCGTATCCCCTGAAGTTGCGCCGAGTATATGAATAACCGAGCCGGTCTTACGGGATATATAAGAGTACAGATTGCCTAGAAATTGCAAAGCAACGTCCTTGAAGGCAAAGGTTGGGCCATGGAACAGCTCCATAATATGAAGGTCGTCACGGATCTTACGGACTGGCGTTACATCAGGGTGACGGAATGTCCCGTAACTGTCTTGGACCAGCTTCTCTAGATCAGAGCGTGGTATTTCGTCATTCACGAAGAGCGAGAATACTTCGGTAGCAAGTTCCGCATAACTAAGAGACTGCCAGCTCTTTAGCGTCTCGGCAGACACCTGCGGAATGTGTTCAGGTACAAGCAAGCCGCCGTCGTCAGCCAGACCCATTAGGATGGCGTCGATGAAGCCGATTCCAGCGACTTGGCCTCTCGTGCTTTTATAGTACATAGAATGGTTTCCCCCCGCTTGATAGTTTTTCATTATTGTATCAGAAAATCACCTTTTGTTAAGGGAAAAGTTCAGGAGGAAGTGGATGAATAGTATTCGGAAAAACCGACGACCCTTATTTCGTCGGTTTTTATCGTATTTGGGGTGAAGCGGTAGCTCCCTTAAAGGTAAATTAACCCTTATATAGAATTAATAAACGAAGAAAATAAATTTACGATGATTATAGGGGGGACGCTGTGAAGCCCAATTACTATGTAACTCCGATTCGAGCAAGCAACCAGACCGGACCGAGATATGGCACTTGGTTACGGAGAATATTGATAACTATCATTCTTATTGCAGCCATATTGGCTGGTCTGCTACAGATTCGCTCTCCGAAGCCAGCTGGTATGGATGCGCCGCCAGAAGCCTTCTCATCCGCACGGGCAATGGAGAAAGTTAAGATGATCGCCAGAGAACCACATCCGTCGGGTTCTTCGGCTCATGATGAGGTACGTGATTATCTTATTGCCGAGCTTGAGCATCTCGGATTGCATCCGGAGATTCAACAAGCTGACGTTATGCCAGGGATGTCCGCGAGATATTCGGGTAGGCTCGACAATATTGTCGTCCGCATTCCTGGAACGGATCCAAGCAAGCCGCTTATGTTGGCGGCCCATTATGACTCCGTTGCGTCAGGACCGGGAGCAGCTGATGATGCTTCAGGCATAGCTGCTATGCTGGAGACGGTAAGGGCGCTACAGGCATCGGGCCCGCTGAAGAACGATCTGATTCTGTTGATGACAGACGGCGAGGAACAGGGGTTGCTTGGAGCCAAGGCGTTAGTGAACGAACAGCCATGGACTCGTGAAGTGGGCTTGGTGTTAAATTATGAAGCACGCGGCAACAAGGGCCCTTCATTTATGTTCGAGACTAGCAATCAGAACGGTTGGATTATTCAAGAGTTTATTAAGGCCGCTCCGCATCCGGTAGCCTATTCGCTCATTTACAACCTATATAAATTGATGCCAAATGATACAGATTTAACGATGTTTAAAAATGCAGGGATACCTGGCCTTAACTTTGCCTTCGGGATTGGTCTGAATGCCTATCATACTGAACTGGATACAGCGGCTAATCTAGATCCGTCCAGCTTACAGCACCAAGGCGATTATATGTTGAGTCTAGCCCGTCACTTCGGTAATCTCGATCTGAACCAGATCAAGCAGCAGGATCGGGTCTATTTCAACACGATCGGCTGGAGCATGATCAGTTATCCAGAGTCTTGGATACTATGGTTCACTATCCTTGCCGTATTGCTGTTTATTGTGACTGTGTGGCACGGAATATATGCAAGACGGTTCCGTTGGAAGGGGTTATTTGGCGGACTGTTCGTGAGTCTGCTTGCCTTGGTCGTTATATATGGTGTTAACACCTTGTTATGGGGGTTGCTCCGCTCTAGGATATCTGAAGAACGATACAGGCAGATTCTTGTGGATCCGCAGGTGAGTGTGTATTATTTGGTAGGTTCGCTGGTGATCACGCTGGTACTGGCAATTTGCATTGCTAGGGTAGGATCTCGATTTATCCGGCCAGAAAATATATGGTTCGGCGTATTGACGCTTTGGCTCCTGCTGTGTGTTGGAACGAGTATTTCCTTGCCCGGCGGCAGCTATGTGTTCACGTGGCCGCTGATCTTCAGCCTTATTGGTCTGAATTTATTCTTGTTCATGGAGGAAGAGACGAAGGGCTGGCTGTCTACTCTATTTGCTATACCTGGCTTCGTACTGCTAACGCCAATCTGCTATCTTGTCTATTATCTGATGACATTGGGGATGGCGGGAGCACTTATGGCGATTGCAACGCTTGCGTTTACTTTAATTTTCCCATTGTTCTGTAGACCTTGTCAGAATCGGAAGCGAGATATGTACGGCTAGGCATAGAGGGACAGAACTTCACACGTTATGAGGATAGTGCGGGGTTCAAAAGGTATAAGAAGTACTGAGTTACATCATGCTAATGAGGAACAGAAACATTTCAGAAGGGAGAGTATCTCATTCATGAAACGTTACGATTCCAGTCTGCAAGCAGACAGCACTGTAGCTCGCGCGCAAAATTCTGTTAACAAGCTGCATAATGCCGTATCTCAGGCGCTGAGCCACCCGAATGAACAGACCGTGGAACAGGCTCATAACAGCCTTGAGCATACCGAACAATCCATTCGGCAGGTGAACCGTTCATTAGGGCCTCAGGGGGTTGAATTGGCTGAAGAGATGCTGGTTGATGAGAAGAGTAGACTTGCTAAACTGAATCAGCAATAGAGACTTTCAGAACGCTAATCGTTTTCTGTTCAACCTGCAGGGCCCTATGAGCTCTGCAGGTTTTTTGCGTTCACAGAATTTTCACTTTTTGAATAGGAAATAGAGGTATTGTATACCAAAAATGTTTGTGATAGAATTCACCTATATAGTGAAATATTTCACTTAATTTAAATATGTATATCTTAGGGGGCTTTCATGAATATGAAGAAAATGATGTATGCGTTGTTAGTATCTATGGTTGCGATCTCCATGCTGGCTGGCTGCGGTTCAAAGAACTCAAATTCAGCTAATTCCAACAAACCTGCCAATGAACCAACCAACAATGCTTCCACGAATAATGGAGCAACGAATAACGCAGATACTGCAGCATCAGGACAAATTGCCAAGATCGGCCTTGGTCACATTACATCTATTGGCAGCTCGAAGGACATGGAAGGCGATACGCTGGCTACAGCACAAGTGGATACAACGATTGTTGCAGCCGCATTTGATAAAGATGGTAAAGTAGTAAAGGTTGAGATCGATAATGCACAATCGAAAATTGAATACGATAAAGATATGCAAGTGACTTCTGATCTGAATGCCGACAATAAGACCAAGGTAGAGCTTGGCGAAGATTATGGAATGAAGAAAGCATCGTCCATCGGTAAAGAGTGGTATGAGCAAGCGAAAGCGCTTGGCGATTGGATGGTTGGTAAGAGCATTGATGAAATCAAGGCTATGAAAACAAAAGCAAAAGATGACCATCACCCGGCTGTTCCGGATGAAGCCGATTTGGCTTCTACGGTAACAATTAATGTATCTGATTTCATCGCGGGTGTAACTGAGGCATACGATCATGCGATTGATGTGAAGGCCGGTGCTGAGAAATTTGGCCTTGGACATAACATTTCCATTGCTAAGTCAAAGGGTCTGTCCACCAAGGATGGTCAGGAAGTACTTCCATCAGCTGAGGTTAACACGGTAATGGTAGCTACAGCCTTTGATAAAGACGGTAAGGTTGCAGGCACGATTATCGATAACGCACAGACGAAAGTGAACTTTGACAAGAACGGTAAAGTGACATCTGATAAGAATGCTGAGATCAAGACGAAGGTTGAGCTTGGCGATGAATACGGCATGAAGAAGGCTTCCTCGATCGGCAAGGACTGGTATGAGCAAGCGGGAGCACTTGGCGATTGGATGGTTGGCAAGTCCGTGGATGAGATCAAAGGCATGAAGACGAAGCAAAAAGACGAAGCTCACCCAGCTGTTCCGGATGAAGCGGATCTGACCTCTTCGGTTACAATCAGTGTTCAAGACTATATCGCAGGCTTGGCTGAATCCTACGATAACGCTAAATAATATGGTTCTATAATCATCGAACGATACGGACTCCCCCATGTTTATGGGGGAGTTTTGGCTTAAACACCGCATTATGCGAGAAGAAGGTATCAGGCGAAGTAGTAGAGAGGTGAATTTATGTATAGAGTAGTGAAAGAGAGCAGATGGTGGGTAGGGATTATACTTGCGGTTGTGTTATTGACAGGCTGTACGGCCAAGGCTGATCAGTTGAACGTGGTATATTCTAAATACAGCGATAGTTTCTTTGACGCTTTCGATACGATGACTCAGGTTGTAGCGTACACGGAGAGTGAGGAACAATTCCAACAATACTTCGAGCAAATCCATGAACGATTTCTGGAACTGCACCAGTTATATGATATTTACAACAACTATGAAGGTCTGAACAACGTGAAGACCATCAATGATCAAGCCGGAGTTGAGCCTGTTAAGGTCAGCAAGGAGATCATCGATTTAATCCAGTTCTCTAAGGAATGGTATGACAAGATTGGTGAGACCAATATTGCTATGGGATCGGTTCTGGAGCTATGGCATGACTATCGTGAAGCGGGCATTGCCAATCCAGATCAGGCTAAACTGCCGCCGATGGAGAAACTGAAGGAAGCTGCGGAGCATATTGATTTCAGCAAGGTTATTATCGATGAAGCCAATAGCACGGTATATTTGGAAGATTCGAAAATGACTCTGGATGTCGGCGCTGTAGCCAAGGGCTTCGCGACTGAACTGGTGGCCAAGGAAATGAAGGCGCAAGGAATGAACTCCTTTATGATCAGCGCTGGCGGGAATATCCGCTCTGTAGGGAGACCGCTGGATGGTGTGCGGCAGCGTTGGGGCGTTGGTATCCAGAATCCGAATAAATTCATTGCGATAGAAGAGGATAATCTACTGGATACGGTATTTATCCACGATTCATCTGTCGTCAGCAGTGGTGATTATCAGCGTTATTACACGGTAGACGGCGTGAAGTACCATCATTTGATCGATCCGAAGACCTTAATGCCGGGAGATTATTATCGAGCGGTGACGGTGATTACCGAAGATTCGGGTCTGGCGGATTTTTTGTCGACGGTTGTCTTTTTGCTGCCTTATGAGCAGAGCGCTGCACTTGTGAAGAAGCTGGACGGGGTCGAGGCGTTGTGGGTGATGCCTGATGGTACGGTGAGAGCAACGAACGGGATGCAGAAGATGATGAAGAGTCATGGAGCAACCGGAGCAAACGCGTCATAGCTTGGATAAGTGGAAGTTACGCAGATGATCTGATGATGTAGTGCTATTTTTCAAAATTGTAGGGATTTTATGGGACTGGCTCGAGTAGTATGGTAATATATAAGCAAATTCATTGATGAGGTGATTAATTCTTGATAGGTCGTAGCGGTAACCCCACTCTAAATGACAAGACTTTTGAAAGAGCCGGTCAGTTTAGTGATTTGGACCGGATGACAGTTGGAGGTACAGTAAATAAGTCGTTTATTACGCTCATTATTTTGCTGGCTAGTGCCTTCAGTACATGGATGATGTTCTTCGATGAGAAGAATGTGGTTCCTTTTGCCATCGGCGGAGCTGTTATCGGGCTAGTCATTGCGTTAATACTCGCATTCAAGCCATCTGCTTCTCCTTATTTAGTACCGATTTATGCCCTTTGTGAGGGTTTCTTCCTCGGTGCAATCTC
>DASYFA010000164.1:0-14759 GCA_036498705.1 Paenibacillus sp. | reverse complement strand
TGAGGCTTAAGCTTCTCACGCAGCCGCTTCACCATCATATCGACGGAGCGTGTATGGCCGTAATATTCGTAGCCCCAGACCTGGTCCAGCAATTCCTCGCGGGTGAACACTTTCTTGGGATTGCTACACAGCAGCCACAGGAAATCGAACTCCTTGCAGGTCATCTTGAGTGGATGCCCAGCTATTGTACAGGAACGCTCATCCTTATCGATCTCAATGATCCCGATCTGAATCACTTCAGAAGAAGTTGTAACCGCTTTCTGCATTCGTCGTATGACGGCCTTGATTCGTTCAATGAGTTCCCGGGTCTCAAAGGGCTTCGTCAAATAATCATCCGCTCCGAGCTGGAAGCCAAGTATTTTGTCATTCATTTCATTCTTGGCGGTTAGCACGATTACGGGCACTGTCTTATATTTCTGCTGTAACACCTGAAGCAATTCAAAACCGGAGCAATCCGGCAGCATCAGATCAAGCAGGATCAAATCTGTATCTCCGGCCTCAAGCTCCTTCAAACCAGCCGCGACCGTGCCAGCAACAACAGGATGAAACCCTTCAACCTTCAGACTCAATTTCAACAGCATCTGAATACTAGGATCATCCTCGATAATTAAGATGTTCATCTGTATCCCCCATTTTTTATCTCTATTTGTGGTTCTACTGCAGTTCAATCGTCCGGTACTCGAGCGGGAGGATGAAACCCTATTTGGCGTTTCACGCCGATAGACAGCACTCCCTCAAACGATTAAGCGCTTTCAGTTCCGTTAGAACTTAAACCACCTTTTTTCCATGCCAATAAGAGCATACAGTTCCGTTAGCCCCGACTTCTTATTCGATGAGCCTCTCTACACCCTAAACTTAAACATATTAATTTTAGTTTTTCTACCTTTATCATAACGGATAGTTTACCTTCAGTATATTATTATCCATAAATTGTTAAATATCTGAGTTTAACGAACCCAAGCCGTTTAATATCCTCATCTTAGCTTAATCCTTGTGAAATGTATGCATGTCCATCGTAAGCAAGTTATGCTATGATTTGACCAAAAGATTTCGTTCAATTGCACAATATACATTCCTAATTTTTACATTTCACTTTGATCCATTTACATCATAGAGGAGGGGTTCGTGTTGTTCCAGCTTTCCAGAGAGCAAGCACAGGAAATTGTCGATAAAATGATGAAGGACATCCCATACAATATCAATATTATGAATCATGAAGGGATCATTATCGGAAGCGGAAATCCGTCGAGGGTCGGTTCTGTTCACCAAGGTGCAGTTCAGGCGTTAACGAGCGGGAAAATGGTGAAAATTTGGAAGGACGGACACTATGAAAAACAGGGCACCAACGAGCCGATCGTCATCAATCATAAGCGCGTTGGCGTGATCGGAATCAGCGGTAACCCCGAGGAAGTCAGTCCTTTCTGCCGGATCGTGAAGACGACGGTCTCCCTCCTCATCGAGCAAGGAATCGCCCTGAAAAGCCTGGAGGATGAGGCTAACCGTAAAAAGGTTTTCTTGGAAAGCCTGCTCAGCCATGTTGGGGCTTATTCTCAAAGGCTGCAAAAGGAAGCCGCGCAATACAAGATCGACCTCCTGCTGAAAACGACGGCAGTACTCGTCAAAAATTGTATTTTAACCGAAGAATACTCTAAATTACTGCTGCTCATTCCCTCTTTTATGATCGATAAAAGTACCCGGCTACTGCTGATTCAAGACAAGAACTCTGTGGACAGCTTCATTGAACGGATACTTGCCGGGCAGCCGAATATTCTGGTTGCCGTTGGCGATCATGAAGCGAGTATTGCCACTAGCTGCACCCAGGCGAAGAGCGCGATGAATGTAAGACAAGCACTTGATCTCCCAAAGCAAGTCGTTCATTACGAAGAAGTAAAATTTCTCGTCAAGCTAAGTAATGCCTACCTACACGAGAATGGGAATATCGTTAGCAAGCTCGAAGATACAGTCGACCTGTTGGAGACGCTGCGCGTCTTTATCAACCAGGATGGCAGCATCTCGGGCACCGCCGAGCAGCTGAACATTCACCGTAACACGTTGCAATACCGGCTCAAGCGGATCAAGACTATTACAGGGAAAGATCCGAGAAATATACTCGAGCTGTTCGAATTAACCCAAAGTCTACTCGCCTTGTACAATTAAAGTATCGTCGAGTAGTACTCAGCATGGTGTGCGGCCTTCAACCAGATGCAAAAGAACCTTCAAGTCCAATCCATACGGAAATGAAGGTTCTTATTTTGTTATGAGGTCACCTTATTTTGAGCTCAACGCAATCAATCTGCCGATATTCTCGCAGGTCCGTTCCACATTCTGAGCACCTTCCGCAAGCACTTTCTCCAAGTCAGCTGCCCCTGGTACGATGCCAAATACTGCGTCGATCCCTTCATCGTGGAGGGTATCGATGCCTTCGCCGATATAGCCTGCTACGGCTATGACTTTCTTGCCGAGCTCTTTGGCTGCCTGAGCTACACCGTAAGGCGTCTTACCGAATTTCGTCTGGAAGTCTATACCGCCTTCGCCGGTAAATACATAGTCAGCCTCTGCCAGCTTATTCTTCAAATTAGTATGCTCAATCACGATTTCAATCCCTTTACGCATCGTAGCACGGGTGAAAGTGAGCAAGCCCGCTCCGAGTCCCCCCGCTGCACCTGCGCCGGGATAATCACGTACGTCCTTGCCAAGCTGCTGCTTAATCACCTCGGTATAATGAGCAAGGTTATTGTCAAGCTGCCGCACCATCTCCGGCGTAGCTCCCTTCTGCGGGCCGAACACCCGAGATGCACCATGCTCACCCCATAGCGGATTCGTGACGTCGCTAGCCACGATTAAGCTTACCTCCTGCAGGCGCGGATCCAGCCCGGATACGTCGATCGTGGCCAGCTTGTCCAGACCTCCACCGCCGCGCGAAATACGATTCCCCTCCGAATCGAGGAATTTCGCCCCGAGCGCCTCGGCCATCCCTGCACCACCATCATTCGTTGCGCTACCACCAATACCGATAATGATCCGCTCTACTCCGCGGTCAAGACACTCCGCGATAAGCTCTCCCGTCCCGTAGGTCGTTGTAATTAAAGGATTTTTGGTCTCTTTGGTTACCAAATGGATACCGCTAGCCGATGCCATTTCAATAGCTGCGGTTACCCCATCACCAAGTATACCGAATTGGGCCTTCACCGGCTGACCCAGCGGACCAGTAACTTCCTTCTCATATAGTTGTCCACCGCTGGCATCAACTAGCGACTGAACCGTTCCTTCACCACCATCAGCCATTGGAACATGAATATAATTCGCCTGAGGATATACCTTCCGCAGCCCTCTCTCCATCGCGATACACACTTCTTTGGCCGTCATGCTCTCTTTAAATGAATCCGGCGCCAATACAAATGTCTTCTCCATTATTCTCTCACCCCACCCAGCATTTTTAGAAGTTGTTCAAAAAGTCCTAGCTTCATCCAACTGAAGCGTTTTAAAAAAACGCACATCGGAAGCATAAGCTTCGGTGTTGAAAACCAGACTTTTTGAACTCATATTTAAAGTAAGAATCCATACATCAATGTGGCTACAATCGTCATCGTCCCGCCGACGATGGCTTCATAAGGGATCAATCCCATCCGTTGCTTAATACTCATATTCATACTGCCTGCAGTAACATGGAAGTAGTTGCCCTGTGGCAAGGAATCGATCACAGTCGCCCCGGTATGCACCATAACAGCGGCTGCCATCGGCGCAGTTCCCATATCAAGGATCGCCTGTCCGAATGAACCGGTAGCAAGGATGACCCCAGTGGAAGTCGAAGCCGTTGCAGTGGCCATAAGAATACCAGAGATCGGAGCAAGGAATGTGCCCGAGATACCGGAAGCCTGAATCAATGATACAACCTGTGAAGACAAGTCAGAAGCAGAGATGAGTCCAGCGATACCGCCAGCACCGATCAAAATCAATACCGTCGCTGTCATCTTATTCAGCCCACCAGCGCTCCAATCCAACTGATCGTAAATCCGTCCATCTGCTGTTCCTCCTAAGTTGTAATTTTCTATCTCTTCTCTTGGATACGCTTTCATTATAGGTCTTAATCCGCTAAAATAATATTGATTAAAAGACGAAATTCATTGTGCAAGTGAACAATGGAATCTACCATCTATGCCCTCTAATAATAAGGTGGAATTTTAATGCAATCACTTATCACATTACTATTGCCAATTCTGGATCAATCCACTATGATGATGTTATCAAAAAGCAGTAAAGTTATAGCGCTTTAATTTTGGTTTGTAGAATTAGCTCGAAATATCTGCACTATTTCAATATTGTTCTAATCAAAAGTTAAAGCGCTTATACTTTAATCAAAAGAAAGGCTGGTGCTGCTGTGACCTTTAAAGAAAGCCGGCGACAAACCTTCTATATGTATCTCTTTATCGCTCCCTGGTTAATCGGCTTCTTAGTATTTGCGTTGTATCCTATTTTAGCATCGCTTTATTACAGCTTCACAGATTACGACATCATCCATCCGCCCAGATTTATCGGGCTAGCTAACTACACCGAGATGTTCCACAACGAGTTGTTCTGGAAGTCTGTCGTCGTCACGCTAAAATATACCTTTATAGGCGTGCCTGTACAATTGCTGTTGGCGCTCGGATTTGCTCTACTGCTGAATCAGACGATTCCACTCCGCGGCTTTTTCCGAACCGCTATGTATTTTCCGAGTATGGTCTCTGGAGTAGCGATGTCGCTGCTATGGTATTGGATCTTCAACCCGCAGATCGGATTATTCAACTACATACTCTCCTGGTTCGGAATCCATGGACCTGCCTGGCTGATGAACCCCGATACTGCGCTGTACGCTTTGATTATTATGACTTTATGGACCGCGGGTACTGGAATGATACTGTTCCTCACTGGATTGCAAGGTGTTCCTTCCAGTCTGATCGAAGCGGCAAAACTTGACGGAGCCGGCCGTTTCAAAACCTTCCTCCATGTTACACTCCCTATGCTCTCACCGGTACTTCTCTTTCAACTCATCATGAGCATCATTGATTCCTTCCAAGTATTTACCCAAGCCTATGTTATGACGCAAGGCGGGCCTAATTATTCTACCTGGTTCTATGTCTACAACTTATATACAAGCGCTTTCAAAGAATATCGCGCTGGTTACTCCTCGGCTCTGGCCTGGGTACTCCTAATCGTCGTTATGATCTGTACCGCACTCATCATGAAAGCATCCGACCGCTACGTTCACTATGAGGGAGGAGGGCGCAAATGAGCACCGTACCGATACCCAAACGCCGCTTTGCATTTTCAAACTCAGGCGCCAAACGCAAAACAAACCTTGCGCAAATCGTTAGTTTCATCGCGCTGATCATTACGACCTTTATCATGCTGCTTCCTTTGTTCTTTATGGTCTCCACTTCGCTGAAATCGAAGCGGGAAATGCTCAAATTCCCTCCTACCTTTCTGCCGGAGAGCTGGCAATGGAGCAATTACAGCGAAATCTTCGACACACTGCAATTCGGCACATTGTATAAGAACAGTCTGATTATTGGCATCGTCACTGTAATCGGAACATTAATCTCCTCCGCTCTGGCCGCGTACGGGTTCTCCCGTTACAAGGGCAAAGGGAATCAGCTATGGTTCATGCTACTGCTGGCAACGATGATGCTGCCATATCCGGCGATTATGATTCCGCAATTTATTTTCTTCTCCAAACTGAACTGGATCGACACTTTTCTACCGTTAATTGTTCCATCATTCTTCGGGTCGGCCTATAACATCTTCTTGCTGCGGCAATTCTTCTCGACCCTGCCTGAGGAATTGTTCGACGCCGGCAGGATTGATGGCTGTGGGGAGCTGCGAATGTGGTACAAAATCGCCCTGCCTTTGTCTGGCCCTGCCCTGGCGACCGTGGCAATCTTCGCCTTCATCTACAGCTGGAATGATCTGCTGGCACCAGTGCTTTACCTCAGTTCTACGGAGCACTTCACATTGCCGGTAGGGATGGCTTCCTTAACCTCTTCCAGGTTCCGCATCCCACCGTGGCATTTGCTCATGGTCGCTTCCGTGCTGGCGATGGTCCCGATCGTCACCCTCTTCGCTGTCGCCCAGAAGCAATTTGTTGAGGGAATCGTGCTTACAGGCATTAAATAATTCCAAGCACACGTGCTTATCTGCTTATTTAAGGGAAGGTACTTATATTACGTTAATTGGAGGGTTCGTTTATAATGATGAATAAGCTGCGACTTAGTTCTATTTTCTTATTAACCTTGATATTGGTGGCCATTACGGCATTGTCAGGTTGCACTGGTGGCAAATCCGCTGCGGATGTTGCGCCAGGCAAAGACAGTGATTCATCTAAATCAGGCGGAAGCAAGGATGAGCAAGTAACGATCACATACTACACCATCGATTCAGAGGACCGCACCTTCGTTGAGAAATTGGTGCCTGACTTTGAGAAAGAGCATCCGAACATCAAAGTTAAAGTGGATAAAGCACCTTATGAGCAGTTCGACAGCAAGCTCCAGACGTTGATCGCTGCAAACAAATCCCCGGACGTCACAAGCCACTACGGATATGGCGGATTCGCGGAGTACTATAATAAAGGGATGCTGCTTGATTTGACGGACCTGATCAAGGAAGATGGGTTTAGCGCCGAGGCGAACAATATTCCCGATAATTTGATGAAGATTTATACGATCAATGATCATGTATACGGCATTCCTTTGAACATGTATGTTACGCTCTTACTATATAATAAGGACATGTTTGACGCGGCCAAGCAGCCTTATCCTACCAGTGATTATGAAGACAAGGACTGGACCTTCGATAAAATGGTCGATTATGCACGGCCGATGACGGTCATCTCCGATGATATTGCTAAGACACAGTATGGGCTGGACTTCTTCTGGTCCGAACGCGATAATCGCCCGCTCTATTTCGGGGCCGATCCTTATTCTGCAGATACGTGGACCAATGGCGGAGTACCCTCGGAAACTTATTTTGACACACCAAAAGTGATGGCGGCCTATAACAAATTGTTCGATCTGATCTTCAAGGATAAAGTGTCCCCCACTTCAGAATGGAGCAAAAGTGTAGCCGGACAGAACGGAGATCCATTCGTTGCCGGAAAAATCGGCATGTCTGTCGGCGGTTCATGGAACCTGGCCGGAGCGAATGATTTTCCATTCAATATTGGTGTAGCTGCTGTACCTTGGGGCGGAAATGATAAGGTCCGCAGTACCTTATACGTCGATCCGCTGTTCATTTTGAAGGATTCCAAGCATCCGAAGGAAGCGTTCGAATGGATCAAGTATCTGATCCGTGAGGACATTCAAGAGAAATCGATCGATCTGAGCGGCGGCAATCCGCCGGTGAACACAAAAGCTGCTGAGGCCTATTATAAGCATTTTGATGGAATCGATCCGCAGGATATTAAAAATGTGTACGAGGGCGCTGTGAAATACGGCTTTGAATCATTCAACCACCTGATTACGAACTACTCACAAATCAATGATATGTTCATCAACGAGATGCAGCCGATTGAGACCGGACATAAGACCGTAGAAGAGGTTATGCCGGTGATTCAGAAGAAAGTGACTGAAATTATTAAGAGATAAGTAAAGTTGATGGAATAACACACACTAGGAGAATATCAGATGAAGGTAAGCATTTTTGATGTTGCCAAAAAATCCGGTCTGTCCGTAGTCACCGTATCACGTGTATTAAACGGAGCAGAAACCGTACGGGAGAAAAATCGCCAAAAAGTACTGGAAGCGATCAAAGATCTCGATTATCAGCCTAGTGCGGCAGCGCGCAGTCTGGCCCGGGGAAAGACGGGAATCATCGGCCTGATCGTTACGACGCTTCAAGATTCTTTCTTTGACGCCATCGTCAAGGAACTTAATGAAATTCTTGCCCTACAGGGGTATTTCCTGGCCGTCTCCGTATCAACTGGCATGGAGTCGGACGAGAGCCATTATCTGTTCCAGGAGGATCGGGTCGACGGCCTGATTCTCCTCTCTCCGATGGAAGAGAGTAAGTATATCCTGGAATTGAAGCGCCGTGGCATCCCTTACGTGTTGATCGATAACCAGCAACCGGAGAACGACGCCTACTCGGTGACGATCGACAATTATAAGGGAGGTTACGCTGCAACGACCCACTTGCTGGAGCTTGGACATACTTCCATTGCCCATATTTGCGGACAGGAAATGTTCCGTAGTACACGGGAGCGGCGTAGCGGATTTCTCCGGGCACTTCAAGATAAAGGGCTTACCCCATTTGAAATCGTGCACGGGGAATTCGAGATCGACTCTGGGTACGAAACTTGTAAGCGCTGGCTCGTGGAAGGCAAGCTGCCCTCCGCGATCTTCGCTGGTGACGATCATATCGCTCTCGGTGCGATCAACGCCTTGCAAGAGAGCGGCGTATCCGTCCCCGGGCGAGTCTCGATCGTCGGATATGACGATCATTATATCGCCTCCAAGCTGCGCCCGCATCTCACGACCGTCCGTCAGCCGGCAGACCGGATCGCTCGGGCCGCCGCCGACATGCTGCTGGGCCGCATTTCCGGCAAAATGAAGCGCGCCGCCGGCATGCACATCGACCCCGAGCTGATTGTTCGGGAGTCGACTTTCGCCGCAGGTGGGAGCTAGACGTTTGAGCCGAGGGTTAGCTAGGGTAAATGAGTGCCCGAGTAAACGCGCTCTCAGAAGCTGGACGGAAGTTGAATGAGGTATAGGCGAAAGACTGAGTTTGGTGTTTAGGTTAGGTTGGAGAGGAGACGGCATGACGACAAGATTAGATCCTCCAAGCGGCCATGGAGCACTCCGCCCCCTATATCGTCGGTCACAAAAAGAAAACCTGCAAAAATGCAGGTTTTCTTCCTTTTTATCAGCGTGTTTAGTAGAATTGATGCAAATATGCAGGAATTTCAGACGATTTCTATGAATTCGCGTGATTTAAAGAGAAAAAACTGCATTTTTGCAGGTTTCTCCTCAATTAGCCCCTAATCGGACTAGAAAAACTGCAGATATGCAGTTTTTTCTGTTTTCGGTCGGCCGGGCCAACGGTACCTACAGTAGTTTCTGCTATTGCTTCTGCTTCAGATCTCACTGCTCCGCATCATTTCACCAGCAGCCGAACCAGGATTCTGTCCAATTCCTAGTTCACTATTTTGTACCCAGCAGAACATTGGCTATTCACCAACTCACTACAGTTTTTCCCGTTTTTGCGGCAGTACCGCGGTTTTACGGTCTACCTTACCAATCTGCGATTTTACGATCTACCTTACCAAGCGTAGGCTTGCGGTGCGGAGCCACCAGGGCCTGGGAAGATCTCATCAAGACGCTTCAACACAGCTTCGTCAAGCTCGATCTCACATACGCGAAGTGCACCTTCCAATTGCTCCAGCGTCCGCGGGCCAATAATCGGAGCAGTCATGGCAGGATGGGCCAGCGTCCAAGCTAGTGCAACATTGGCTTCGCTCTCGCCAAGCTCTCGGCATAACGCTGCGAACTCGCCGAGCTGCTTCTCATGTTGCTCGTAGCGCGGGTTCTTCTCCGTTCTTGAACCAGGAACCTTCTTCGAGGCGTTCCCGCCAAGCAGTCCGCCCTCGAGCGGGCTCCAGGCAACAACGCCGATGCCAAGTTCTTCAGCTGCTGGAAGCACCTCAAGCTCTGGCAGACGGCAGAGCAGATTGTATTTATGCTGCTCTGATACAAGGCCGAGCATATGGTGATTTTTCGCTTCATATTGAGCCTTGACCAAGTCACGTCCAGCAAAATTACTTGAGCCGACATAGCCAATCTTGCCCTGAATCAGATGGATGTGGAACGCTTCCCACAGCTCATCCCATGATACGTTACGATCCACATGATGCATTTGATAGAGCTCGATATGATCCGTCTGCAAACGGCGAAGCGAGCCTTCCAGATGGCGGCGAATTTTATAGGCGGACAAGCCGACTTCTCCATTAGGGCCATCGAGTGGATCGCTCATGCTTCCGTACACTTTCGTTGCCAGTACGACCTTCTCGCGGCGGTTGCCGCCCTGTGCGAACCATTTTCCAATGATCTCTTCGGTCCGTCCAGCGTTCTCACCCCAACCATAAATGTTAGCGGTATCAAAAAAATTAATTCCAGCATCTAGAGCTGCATCCATAATGCGAAATGATTCCTTCTCATCTGTCGATACGCCAAAATTCATCGTACCCAGGCACAATCTACTTACCTTCAATCCTGAACGTCCAAGAGCGGTATACTTCATTAGAAACACATCTCCTTATCAAAATAGTAAACTCTGACCTGACACTCTGGCACCCTATTTACTACCTACCATCATTACTTACTATTACTACTCACCATCACTATTCTCTACCATGGCCAACTATTCCCATCTACATCAACAAAGTCCAACCTCTGCTCGGCCACTACAGCTGTTGGGTCAGTGAACCGCTCACGGATCAGCCTCAGAATTCCGTCCGCTGACTGAGCCGGTGTCAAAGCTGCTTCTGCATCAAGTGCTCCGCGCATATAGGTCTGCACCCATCCAGGATGCACAACGAACATGCGTACACCATCCGATTTCAGGCTGTTGAACACTTGCTTGGACTGCATATTCATAGCTGCTTTTGACATGCCATAGGCGAACCAGCGGTCCCGGCTGCACTCCTCTATGCTTCCCGCCTCAGAGGAGATATTAACGATCAGCTTATGTACGCTGTTCACAATCATCTCATGCAGCGCATTCGTCATTCGTAGCGCCCCGAGTGCATTGACATTGTACACCTGAAGCATGTCCGCAAAATCGAGCTCATCGCCAACACCGGACTGAATATCGCCGAGAATCGCCGCGTTGTTGATCAGCAGATCGACCGTCTCACAGCCCTGCTCCTTTACAATCCGTACCGCTGCCTTCACGCTCTCGTCGCTGCCTACATCCAGATCAACGAGAATAAGCCGCTCTCCATAAGCTGTACTCAGCTCGGAAAGCGACTTCTCCTGCTTGTTATATCTGCCAGCAATCACACGATACCCTTCGTTCAGCAATCCGCGGACCATTTCAAACCCAACGCCACGATCGGCACCTGTCACCAAAGCGGTAAACATCATGAGATAGAAGCTCCTTTGGAAAGAAAATAGTTGGTTCTCCTTCCATTATAGGGTTAATGCGGCTAGGACACTATGCCCTTTTTAAGAATAATATTGGCATAAAGCGCTAGTTCCCCCGTCGATACGACCGCATATGCCCGCTTGGCACGCTCATAAAAAGCAAATCTCTCTATCTCTTCAAAAGTTTCCGGTCTCGCATCATGCTTCGCAACGATACTCTTATAACGATCCCAAACCGGCGTCTCTACCGGATCTCCAGGAGTTACAGCCATAAGGGCTGCAGGATGATCCACATAGATATCCAACGGAAAAAGTGGCAAGATCGCCTCTAACAACTCCGGTATGCTGTGTCCGTCACAGCGAATGAGCCGCTGGGCGTGACTTGCCGCCGGGAAGTTCGCATCAGCGAATACAATCTCATCGGAGTGGCCCATTTCCATCAATATTTTGATCAGATCGGGCGAAATCAAGCTAGAAATTCCTTTTAACATGGCATGACCTCCATCAGCTGCTGATACCGAGCATAAGCGTTTTCCCATTCGGTCTGTTGTTCAGGCTCATACGTGCTTATTGGAAAAGAGGCCTTCACCAGCTCTACGCCATCCTGCATATTGGCTAGATAGCCTCCGGCCTGCAGTTGCACAAGCATATTGCCAATTGCGCTAGCTTCAACCGGGCCGGTCCAGACTGGCCGTCCAATCGCTCCCGCCGTGAAGCGGCACAGCAATTCATTCTGAATACCACCGCCGACCATTTGCAGCCCGTCAAACTTAGCCCCGCTCAGATGCTCGGCCTGCTCCAGCACCATACGGTACCTGAGCGCCAGACTCTCTAGAATACAACGCACCGTCTCGCCAATCGTCCGCGGCTCAGGCTGCCCGCTCTCGCGACAAAAGTCAGCTATTTCCTCCGGCATAGAATCCGGATTCATAAATCGCAGATCGTCAGGATCAATCAAACTGCGGAACGGCTCCGCTGTCTCAGCCAGGGCAACAAGTTGCGAAAAAGGGAGCGACTCGCCCCGTTGTTCCCAGATCCGTCTGCACTCCTGCAAAATCCATAGGCCCATAATATTTTTCAGTAAATGATAAGTTCCGCCTGCTCCCCCTTCGTTGGAAAATTCCAACTTCAATACATCAGGGTGCAGGAGCGGTTCTTGCATTTGCGTTCCAAGTAAGGACCATGTCCCGCTGACAAGATAGGCAAAGCTCTGCGATGATGCAGGCACCGCAGCAGCTGCTGACTCCGTATCATGCGATACAGCAGCAATCACCTTGAGCCGTGGTACACCCAGCTCTGCACAGATCTCCTCTGTTAGCTGACCGATTTCCGTTCCCGGCTGAACTGGCTCCATGAACAGGGAATCGGACAGTCCCAGCTCACTCATCAGTTGCTTGTTCCAAGCTCGCTTCGCCGGATCATAGAGCTGAGTCGTTGTCGCCATCGTAAATTCACATGCTTTGCGACCCGTTAGAAAATAGTTCAGCAGGTCAGGTGTCAGCAACAAGGTCTTGGCCGCATCCAGCTTCGGAGAGTTCGCCTTCTTCATCGCATAGAGCTGATACAACGTATTAAACGGCATGAATTGCAGACCGCTCTCAGCGAACAGCCGCTCCGCACCCAGCTTCGTAGACAACTCCTCGACCAATCCCTCGGTCTGGTGATCGCGATAATGATACGGAATGCCAAGCAGTTCTCCATTAGCATCAAGTAGACCGAAATCTACACCCCAGGTGTCAATCGCACAGCTCTCTGGCTTATAGCCGAGCTGGAACGCTTTGCTGATGCCCGTCTTGATCTCGTGAAGCAATCCAAGCGTGTTCCAATGCAGATGCTCACCGATGCGAACGGGCGTATTCGAGAATCGGTGAATCTCAGTAATCTGCAATCGCTTGGAGCCGCCTGGAGCAGCTTCTACCATTTCTCCAATCAGGGCTCTCCCACTACCGGCTCCGAGATCGAACGCCAGAACTGTTGGTGTATAAGTCATTCGTGGCACCGCCTTGTTTATTTCATTTTCTGAAGTAATTGAATCCGGTAGTCTTCGCTTTCAAGCGCTGCAATGGCATCCACTTCTTCATCCGTGAGCACGGACGGCGTTCCAGCCGCCTTCGCGGCCAAATAGATTTTGGCGCTTTCTTCAACGACCTGAGTACGGTAGAAGGCTTCGCGCAGATTTCTGCCTGTAGTCACAAGACCATGGTTCCCCAATAAAATCGAGCTGGCCTCGTTCACCTTAGCGGCCACTGCATCAGCAAGCAGATCGGTTGTCGGAATAACATAAGGAATAAAGGCGGTACGTCCGACCAATGCCGCTTGATCCGGGAACATGATTGGCAGCTCTTCCGCGATTAACGTAAACGCAATACAATGTGACGGATGGGTATGCACCATCGCTGTAATGTCCGGATTGCTGCGGTATCCATACAGATGCATCAGCACCTCGGAGGATGGGCGGTAACCGCTGTCGGTTATTTCCCCACTCGGAATATCTACCTCGACCCACTCTTCAGCCTTGATCTCTTCCAGAGCGAAGCCGCTTGGCGACAAATACATTTTGTCTCCGGCACGAGCACTGATGTTACCACCAGGGCCTACAACTAGGCCCTGGTCTACTATTTTTTGCGCGTATTTGCACAGTTCATTTCGGATATCTATGTTTTGCATGTAGTTAATTCCCCTTTCATAGGTAAAGCCAAGATCCACGATCTGTCTGGAGTTATTTATACAGCGGTCCAAAGTTCTCGCAAGCCCGGAAATCCGCGCCTTCGCTCTGCTCCGTACCGAACAGGCCCCATGCCCGCGGACGGAATAATTTCTCCTTCGGTACATTGTGCATGCTTACTGGTATGCGCAACATAGAAGCGAGCGTGATCAGGTCCGCACCAATATGTCCATAGCTGATCACGCCATGGTTCGCTCCCCAATTGTCCATAACATCATAGACGCTGGTGAAAGCACCACTTCCTGTTAAGTTCGGTGCAAACCAGGTAGTCGGCCAGGTCGGATCAGTACGCTTATCGAGCGTATCATGCACGTCCTGTGGCAAATCAACCGAATAGCCCTCGGCAATTTGCAATACCGGGCCAAGACCCTTCACGAGATTCAGACGAGTCATTGTCATCGGCATTCCGCCACGAGTCAGATAGTCCGTCGAAAATCCACCGCCGCGGAAATACTCTACCGAAGCTGGGCGCCACTGTGTAGCTTCTAACGTCGATTGAACCTCTTCATCGGTAATCTCCCAGAACGGCTTCATTGCTGGTTTGCCGTCGATCTGCTGCTCTCCGGTACCATCCAAAGCCGCAGAACCCGAATTGATCAGATGCAAGATGCCACCCGCAGCACGACCTTCCAGCTTGTAACCAGCAACGCGCTCCACGGAAGCAGGACTCCAATACGTTCTAACATCAGCGAAGATCTGCGCTGTATTCGTAAGCAGGTTGCCAAACAGCATGCCGACTCCGTTCAAACTGTCATTTTCTGTAGCAACGGTAAATGGCGCTCTCAACCCGTTCCAGTCAAAGGAGGAGTTCAGCATCGTCTCCATGAAGTCGCCGTTCGGGAAATGGTCCGTCCATTGCCGTTGGCCTTGGAAACCGGAAGCAATCGCATGGTGTCCGTTCGCTTCCTCGCCGAAGCCAA
>DASYFA010000163.1:0-2509 GCA_036498705.1 Paenibacillus sp. | reverse complement strand
CAGCCTCGCCCCATTATTGTTGTTGACGATTTGCACCTTCTCATTCTCCAGAAGGTCGGCAGTTTCCATCAAATCTTCATCGATTGTGATACTCCCGATATAATTCAAATTTGCCTCTGTAACCGTTGCACGGTGAATTTTGGATTTCATCATTGTTCTATACATGGATAGCCTCCCCCTTTCCCGTTAACAATACATTATCAATCAGTCTTGTCGTACCAAATTTAACGGCCACAGCGACTAGAATCGCTCCATGTACCTCAAGCTCACTATTGAAGGAATTTGTCTCCTGAAGCGCGGTTAAGCTTGGAAAAGCGGCTATCTCCACATAATCGATCTCTGCCAAAGGTTCGCTCTCAATCTTCTGAGTAAGCTGTTGGCTTGCTTCCAGAACCGTTGCCGCGTCGCCGGCATATACATCTGCTTCCAACTGTTTTAAGCTTCGCGACAGAATCAGCGCCGCTTGGCGTTCCTCAGCACTTAGGTATACATTTCGCGAGCTCAGAGCCAGACCATCGTTCTCACGAACGATCGGGCAAGGAATTATTTCTAGATCGAAATTAAGGTCTTTGACCATTTGTGCGACAACAGCAACCTGCTGAGCGTCCTTTTGACCGAAATAAGCACGGTTTGGTGCAACGATATGAAATAGCTTACTGACCACTGTAGTTACCCCATCAAAATGACCAGGACGGGAAGCTCCGCATAACTTCGAGGTTAGCTCTGCTACAGCTACTTTCGTCTTAATTGGCTGTGGATACATTTCTTCCACACTTGGCATTAATACGGCATCAACACCTTCGTGTTCTGCCAATGCTAAATCACGTTCCGCATCTCGCGGATAACGGTCCAAATCTTCATTTGGTCCGAATTGAATCGGATTGACGAAAATGCTCAGTACAACCAGATCATTCTGGGCTCTCGCTTTTCTCAACAAACTGGCATGGCCCTCATGCAAATATCCCATTGTAGGAACCAGTCCAACCTGCAGTTCCTTGCCTTCCTGCATAGCGGCGATACGCCCAGATTTCAGAAATTCTTTTAGCTCAGATATCGTAGTAAATACTTTCATGAATGAGTTTCCGCCTTTCCTTTACCATACAGATTGTCCAGTACTCCATCTTCGGCGGCAAATACATGCTCCTCAGCAGGGAACTGCTTAGTCTTAACCTCTTGCACATAAGCAGAGATACCACTGCGAATTTGCTCCCCTATATCTCCATAGGTCTTAACGAACCTTTTATTGCGGTAATTCGAAGTATATTTAAGTACATCATGATATACGAGCACCTGCCCGTCACATCCACGACCAGCACCAATTCCAATGGTAGGAATACTCAGCTCAGATGAGATATAGGCTGCAACCTCTTCTGTCACAAGCTCCAGCACGATGCCAAATGCACCTGCTTGTTCCAATGCTCTAGCGTCCTCAAGCAGCCGCTTCGCATCGGCTTCATCCTTGCCTTGAATCCGATAGCCGCCAATTTGATTGACAGATTGCGGTGTAAGTCCGATATGGCCCAGTACCGGAACTCCGGCCTGAACAATTCTCTTCACGGTATCAGCGATCTCCGCTCCACCTTCCATCTTGACGGCTTGGGCATGCCCTTCTTGCATAATCCGGCTTACCCCGCGTAGCGTCTCGTCGATGCTTCCGTGATATGTCATAAACGGCATGTCAGTCACGATGAACGTATTCTTGGCGCCTCTGGCTACCGACCGGGAATGATAGACCATATCATCCAGTGTGACAGGTATCGTCGTATCATAGCCCAGCACGACATTTCCAAGCGAGTCTCCAACTAGAATAATATCGACCCCAGCCTCTTCGGCGAGTGTCGCCGATGGATAATCATAAGCTGTAATCATAGAGATCGGGTCGCCATCCTGCTTCATCCGTTTCATTTTCACAATGTTTAACATTTGTTTTCCAGCCATAATCATGTCTCCTCTTACGTGTCGTTTTCGATGCGGTATCTCGAACACAACAAAAAAACCTTTTAGTTACGCACTAAAAAGGTCCGAATCCAAAGAAGAGTCACTTTCGATCGTCCCTTCTGTCTCGGTCCTCTTCGGCTCTGAGCAGAATCCAACGCATACTACTTGACGTTATATTTACTTGTAGCTATACGCGTCTATAGCTTGTGTAACAAGCTATTTCTTGATGAATACTTAAATCTGCTAAATCGCCATGCAATACCGCTCGACAAGAGTGCAGTTCGATAACTCGATACCGCCTCCTGCGAACAGTATAACAAATTATTTTTTATCAATAAAGAGGTTAGGTATAACAAGTTCAACCTCTACCCATCTGGATTTCGCCAGAGTAGATGGTTCGTTCCGTTCCCTGCTGATCGGTGATCAATAAGGCGCCTGACGGATCCAGGCCCGTTGCAATCCCGCTGCTCTCTCCCTGCGGTGTTTTGATCTGTACCTGACGTCCTATCGTTACGGATAAGGCTTCCCATAGGTGACCGATGGGGGCAAAGCCCTCTTCAATGTATAGATT
>DASYFA010000162.1:0-2945 GCA_036498705.1 Paenibacillus sp. | reverse complement strand
GGGGGATATTCGTAATTTATTCGCCAGGTAACCGTGTTCAGGTCAAGTAATAAACGAGATATCTTACGGTAGAAAAGAACAGGGGCTGTCCTATTACCATCTTTATGGCAACAGGACAGCCCCTTAAGTTAATCCGCCATTTTCAAACTTTTAAATAGCGATTATATTTATGCCTGCCGTAGCTGCTCCAGCGCAACCTGCGCTGCCTGCTGCTCGGCTTCCTTCTTCGACCTACCGGTCCCGCGCCCTAAACTGCGTCCGTCCATCCAGACTTCGGAGACGAATTCGCGTTCATGTGCCGGTCCTCTTTCTTCAACAATCCGGTACTCCAAGGCTCCCATATTATGATGCTGGGTTAATTCCTGAAGCTCCGTTTTATAGTCGGTGGTCTGAAGCTTCCCGTCAAACACAATTTGCGAGAAAATGTAGCGATGCAAAAAAGCGGTGACCGCCTCCAGGCCCTGATCCAAATACAGAGCTCCTACAAAAGATTCAAATACGTCTGCCAGCAGAGCAGGACGGGTTCGTCCGCCCGTCATTTCCTCTCCTTTGCCAAGCAATACGTATTTCCCGAACTCCAGGCGCTCTGCAAACCGCACTAACGACGGCTCGCAGACAATGGCTGCCCTAAGCTTCGTGAGCTCGCCTTCAGGACGATCCGGAAACAAGCCATATAAATGCTCCGACACCGTCAACTCAAGGACAGCGTCGCCTAGAAACTCCAGACGCTCGTTGTCCTCATGCTGATTGAAGCGATGCTCATTCACATAAGATGCATGGGTAAAAGCCTGTTTTAATAACTGCTTATTGTGAAATACCAGTTGAAGTTTGTGCTGTAATTGCTTTAAATCTCCACTCAACTGACTGACCCCTTATGCTTCGAATTTCTTCAGAATAATGGTGGCATTATGACCGCCAAATCCGAAAGAGTTAGACATAGCAATTCTAACATCCGCTTGTCTTGCTTCATTAGGGACGTAATCCAGATCGCATTCCGGATCCGGATGCTCTAAATTAATGGTTGGCGCAATCATTCCATGTTGCATCGTTAATCCACAGATTACCGCTTCCACACCACCGGCTGCACCGAGCAGATGGCCTGTCATCGATTTGGTCGAGCTGATTGCCACTTTGTAAGCATGATCGCCAAACGCACGTTTGATAGCAGTCGTCTCCGACTTGTCGCCAACAGGGGTAGAAGTACCATGCGCGTTAATGTAATCAATCTCGCTTGGATCGATATCGGCATCACGAATCGCCATCTTCATACAACGCTCCGGACCCTCTGGATTCGGTTCAGTCATATGATAAGCGTCTCCGCTCAAGCCGTAGCCGATAACCTCGCCGTAAATTTTAGCTCCGCGTTTTTGAGCGTGCTCCAACGATTCAAGAATCAATACGCCAGATCCTTCACCCATAACAAAACCGTCGCGTTCAGAATCAAACGGCCGGCTCGCTCTTGTAGGATCGTCATTGCGAGTTGACATCGCCCGCATTGAACAGAATCCAGCAAGTCCAGTTGGACGGATCGTTGCTTCCGCGCCGCCGCAAATCATCACATCAGCATCGCCGTATTTGATTAGCTTGTACGAATCGCCAATGGAATGAGTTCCGGTCGCGCACGCAGTCACCGCAGTGCTGTTAGGTCCCTTCGCGCCGAACGTAATCGATACCTGGCCGGAAGCCATATTCGCAATCATCATCGGAATGAAGAACGGGCTAACCCGCTTTGGACCTTTCTCCAGCAAAATGGAATGTTGATCTTCCCAAGTTCCCAGGCCGCCGATCCCAGAACCGATCATGACACCAACCCGCTCTGGGTTCGTATCTTCTGCAATGTTCAGACCACTGTCGGCCAGCGCACGGCTAGCAGCAGCAACGGCAAACTGGACGAATCGGTCCATCTTGCGCGCATCCTTGCGTTCCATATAATCCTCAGGATTGAAATCCTTAACCGAAGCGGCAATTCGCGTTGTATACTCGCTAACATCAAAAGATTCAATTTGCGATACACCAGATTTTCCTTGAATCAAGTTATTCCAGAGCGTATCCAAATCACTGCCGAGGGCTGTAACTGAGCCCATACCGGTTATGACTACTCTATGTTTCAAACACACTCACCTCATATAGACTTCATGTGTAAATTCAATTTACATGTTCGAATACGGACGTAAAAGCAATAGAAGAGAAGTCCCGCCTACTTGAAAGGAGGTACGGGACTTTGTCATGACATTAGGTATGAGATTGTATGTAGTTAACAACTTCACCTACAGTCGTAATCTTCTCTGCATCTTCGTCTGAAATTTCCAGATCAAACTCATCTTCTAATTCCATAACAAGTTCAACTACATCAAGGGAATCAGCACCCAAGTCATCTTTGAAAGACGCTTCAAGCGTTACTTCGGCTTCATCAGCGCCGAGGCGATCCACTACAATGCGTTTTACGCGATCCAATACATCGGACATCCGGTTCACCTCCTCTTTGGTATTATACGAGAATCTAAGTTAAAAAGCCATAGAAGGAAGAAGCAAATTACATATACATTCCGCCATCTACGTGCAGCGTCTGCCCTGTCATATAGGACGCGCTGTCCGAAGCGAGGAACAAAACCACCTTAGCAATCTCCTCTGGCTGTCCAAGACGTGCCAGCGGAATATTCCCTAGCATGCCCTGACGCACCTCATCCGGCAATTGATCCGTCATATCGGTCTCAATGAACCCTGGTGCGATACAGTTCACGGTAATATTGCGTGAAGCTAGCTCGCGTGCCGCCGACTTGGTTAATCCAATTACGCCCGCTTTAGCTGCCACGTAATTCGCTTGACCTGCATTGCCTAGCACGCCGACTACGGAGGAAATATTAATAATCCGGCCTGAGCGCTGCTTCATCATCGGACGGGTTACGGATTTAATTCCGTTGAAGACACCCTTGAGATTCGTAGCG
>DASYFA010000161.1:0-17771 GCA_036498705.1 Paenibacillus sp. | reverse complement strand
TCGGTTCCGTTGTTACCATTGTCGGTTCCATTGTTACCGTTATTGCCGTTATTGCCGTTGCCGTTACCGCCGCCGGAACTTACTGGCTTCAACTGTACATCATAGCGTACGATGTCGCTTCCGACCGAGATGATTGGGCTCTTATACGTCTCATACCCGGCTTTCGTTACAACCAGATAGTAATCCGTGTCCGGGAACACCATAAACGCATATGCTCCGTTAGCGTCACTGTTCTGGCTTGGGCTGGCATTATCGTTCGGAGCAAAGCCAGGAATCGGAGGCAACTTTACTTCCGTGCCATCCTTATAATACAGCGTTACTTTAGCTCCCTCGATGACTGCTCCAGTCTTTGCGTCCGTAATGATGCCATACGGGTCAATGAGCTCCTGAGAAATATTCAGTTCACCGTCCGCTCCCACGTTCAGCTCTACATCCCGAATGAGCGTCAGTTCTTTGCCCGGTGCAACTTCATAACGCACTTCCATCGTATACGTGCCCGTGATCAAGCCTTCCGCTGCGAAGGTGCCGTCCTCTTCCAGAGGGAACGCTTTAGGCTTGCCGTTCTCCTCAATATAGTCCCCTTTGGCATCCTTCAAATAGATGCGCGCTTTGGTGGTAAAGGCAGGGTCAAGGAACGCACTTTGTCCATTGGACTGCTTGAAGAGTACGATTCCGACAGCCGTAATTTCAGCTGGAACAGTTTCGTCTGTCACGCCGCTCTCTATACTTGCCTTTTGCGTGAACATAACCGGAACCTCTTTTCCGCCTACCGACACCATTTTGGTAAATGTAATCGTATAGTCGGTGTCCGCTTCAACGATAGCGAAATATTCGCCATTCTCATCGGTTCGGATCGTCTGCTGTTCCTCGGTCTTCTTGTTTGTCACTATTATTTCCGCATTCGGAATAATCTTGCCGGTGGTATTGTCACGCAGAACGCCCTTCAACTCCGGAAGCTGCCGGGTGTTGACAAAACGCGCTTCAGCGATGATTTTACCCGCAATTTTACCGGAATGTACCCGATTTCCGGGATCCGTCGTATAGCCGTCGCTTGAATAATCGTTTTCGGTGACGGTGTACTCAAGATCAACGGGAAGTCCTTCTATGAGCAGCACCTCGCCGTGCTTTAACACGAAAGTATCCCCATGGCTGATCGTGCCTTTACTGCCGTCAGGCTTGGTATACGAGTAAGAACCGTCCGCCCCGTCACCTGTGAAGGAGATGGTATACTGGAATTCTTTCGCCATGTCGCCGCCGTTGCCCTTCACAGTGTTGCCGATCAGCAAGCTGCCAGACAAAACTCGAACGTTAGTGAATGGAACAAATTGATCGACACCCGCCATCGTTCCGGTAAGATGCAATTCCGAAGGGATGGTAGTGTAATCATCTGCCGTATAATCCTTTTGGGTTACCGTGTACTTCAAATTCTCAGGAAGACCTGTAATCTCCAAGCTCTGGCCATCTTTGAGTCTGAAGTCATCACCGGATTTAATCGTACCCGTGCTGCCGTCCGACATTGTATACGGGTAGCTTCCACCCTTGCCTACGCCGTCAAAGGTCACGATGTACTCGAAATCCTTCGTCTTCTCGCCGCCGTTGCCCATGACCGTATTGCTGATGGTCAGCTTGTTTACGACTCTCTTGTTGATGAAGGCTGCCTTGTGGTCACCTTTATTCTCAACTGCACTGGAGTATAGCTTGTTCCCCGGGTCGGTCGTGTAACCGTCGGCGGTATAATCGGTCTGGGTTACCGTATAGATCAGATCCGCAGGCAGAGCTGGCAGCACAGCCTTCTGTCCATCCTTGATGATGATGCTGTCGCCGGATTTGATCGTGTCATTCGAACCGTTCGGTTTAATGATGGGGTAAGTTTCACCTTTGCCCTCACCGTCAAATGTTACAGTGTACACGAACTCTTTCGCCTTGTCGCTACCGTTGCCTTCCACGATATTGCTGATCGTCAGCTTACCCTGGGCAGGGGTCGGAACAACGAGCGGATTATTCGTATCTACCTTTACACCGTCTACCCAGATAGGCTTGCCTGGCGTATTACCTACATATACTTGATAAATTCTTGTAGTTGGTAGCCAAGTATTTGTGTCAATATAGGTTTCCTTTAGCTCATAATACCCTGGATCTGGGAATAGCAGATTGAGCTTGCCATCAATGCCGGTTTTTCCTTTGGCGACTTGAGTTCCATCGTCTTTCTTATACAGTGTGAACTCTACGTCCTTTAGCGGATTGCCATTGGGATCTACCTTTTTCAGGGGCAGCAGGGCATTGGAGCTTGAACTGCCAGCTACGTCCGAACTGTCCAGCGTGCTTTCACTTTTGGCACTGACAGATTTCAGCTTATCATCGCCCACCAGCTTGACCTCGTTGCCCATCTTGTCGCCGGCTTTTGCTTTAGTGTTGTCCACCTCGGTCTGGTACACAAACTGGTAGAGCTGATTCGGGTCGTCCATCTTAAAGGTTAGGATCGTCTTGCTATTCGCATCCGGTTTGGCTTCCACCTGAACTTCAGCATTCGGATCGTTTAGGTCGAGTGCTGCGCCCTCTCTTTCCAGAGCACCACTAGCAGTCAGTTTTGCTCGATACACTGCCATACTAGGTGCTGTCAGCACCAGCTTGCCGTCTACATCATAGCGCAGGTTCATGTTAGCACCTATCGTATCCTGCAAAAACACGCCCTGCTCCATATTAAATGGTGGGGTATAATTTACTGTCCATTCCAGCACGCCCGGCGTCGGCTTGCTTACCGACTTGCTCAATGTCTGGATCGGGACGATTACCTTACGCTGTTCAGTGACCGTTTTCTCCACACCGCCCCATGTCATGTGCAGGTCAGCTTTGTTATAGAGCACCTGCTTGTCTGTGCCATTGGTGGTGTATGCTTCCAAATATTTCTCTAATGCTGCATTGGATGGTCTTGCCTTTACTAAAATGACATAAGGGCTTTCCAGTTTAGAGAAGGTGAATGTTCCTACATTTCCATTATGAGAAAAGCTTACCACATGAGCATTGGTACCTGGTTCAATAAGTGTTTTGGCATCATTTCTAATACCATATTCTGTACCTGCACCATTGTCCGAAAAGCCTTTCCAAAGCTCAAAATCCTTGCCCTCAGAAAACGGAACGAATTCCCAGCCTTCGGGTAGTGTGTCCACTAGTTTGATATTACTAATTACTCGCTTACCGCCGTCCTTAGCCATTTCTTCTGTGTTGTATCCTGGCATATTCACCCCTAATCGGAATGTGACAGTCTTTGTTGTCCTGTCATAGGCAGAAATCGTCCATGCTTCATTGTTATCGTCTCTAATGTAGCTACTAACGTTATTTGGGGTAACATTTTCAGCCGTTCCATCTGCTTTCAATGGCTTCGACGCAAAGAGCATATCCTTATTTAGCATACGCAGGTGAAGGTTTATACTGATTTGCGCTTGTTTTACGGTTTCGCCTTCAAAGAGCAAGGCCCGATTCCAGCGTCCTTTTCCTACCTCAATATTCTGCTTAAATAGGAAGTCCGGATTGGTCTCAAGTGCACGGAAGCTGAAGGATGTAGCTTGGTCGGTGGTGTATCCCGTCACCTTAATCAAATCCGCCACGACTTCACCGTTCACTGTCAAAGGAATAGCCTTCAAGGTCAAGCCGGTCGCATTGGTCACGCCCTTCAAGGTTCCCACATGATACTTTTTCCAAGTTTGCGCATCGTTTACATTTGCTTTGATTTTCGCAATCGTTTCCTTGTTGACCTCGCCGGTTTCATCCACAGCTTTGTCCAAGACGTTCAAATCTCCGCCATGCACCAGCACATCGTATACCGCCGCATTTGGAAGGGCATACTGTGGCGTTAGATTGACGGTCCATGTGATACCACCTAGGTTATAATCCTCCATCGAAGTAGAGCCTGTTTTTGTAAAAGAGTGCGCGCCAATGGTGACAATTGCTTCGTCAGTCACTGCGTTAGGTCTTGTACCGGTTATTACATCGTTATTCTGTATGCCACCTGGTGTATCCAAATCCCAGTTGGCACGAGGGTCGATTCTGAAGTTGGAGCCGCTTTTCACTTTGGACTTAATGATCAGCTGAACTTTACCGTCAATATTCCCGAAGGAGTAAACGCTGTCTTTATCCGGAATAATTGGTTCTACTTTAGATGCCACACCATTCACCCATGTCTGCCACGTGGCCGAGGTAAACTCCAGCCCTGCAGGCAGTACATTTGTGATGGTAAAGTTTTTTAACCCTTGTTTGTTATATTGGTTCACAACGACTGTCCATGTAATGGTTTCATTCGGATGGTCATACGAGGCGGTTGCTTGAATCCAGTCAGGTGCAAAAGAAATCTCCTGCCCTGCCTCCACCAACTTATCATTGCCCTGTTTCAGTTCCACTTTACCAAGCATGTCCCGATAGCTACGACCAAGATTGCCTGGCGGACTCTTGTACTCGTAATAATAGCCTTCCTTTGGAATCCATGTTTTATATTCGACCTTCGGATCTACACCTGTTCCTGGCGGGAAAGTATAGGTCAGTGATCCGTCTGCACCGATGTTTGGGGTTACATTATTACCGTTTACTTTGAATGAATCCTCCGCATAAATACCGCGGACATTACCAAAGTTGATATTGTAAGATGCAGGGTCCGTAAAAAACGTCTTCCCATCTAACGACAGTTTGATTTTATTATCAAACTGATCGAAAGCAGATACGGTTGACTCCCAAGTAATCGCTCCCTCAACAAATTGTGCGGGTTGAATTCCGCGATAACTATATTGATCCCACTTGATCATTCCTGGCGAGCTTAAAGTAATGCTATACGCTGCTGTAACATCCGGGTTGTTTAGCTGGTAAGCTGTCCCAAAGATGTTGATAGACTTTGTGTCGCCATACTCCATTCCCGTTAGATCAGCATCGGCAGTAGTTTCAAAGCTGAAGACGATACCTCGTCCGACACCGTTGAAAAAGTTGTCATCACCGTTAAACACAATCCTGATGCTGGTCGGAGTGAAATAGACGGTGCCAAGCTGCTTCATGCCTGATTCAGTCTGTGCATTCAGGGTTTTAGTAGCCGTCGGCAGTACCACTTCCTTGAAGTAGTCATCCCTTTTTAGTTCGATCCAGTCACCCTTCTGGATGTAATTTTCGGGATCCGCATTAGTCGGATTTGCGTCATCACCATTCACTGGCACCTTGAGGCCTTCCGATTTGAGTGTAAATTGCTGTCTACCCTGAATAGTACCGTTTGGATCAATAACAGCATTTCCCTGCTTCACCTCCAGCGGAAAGGAAGTATTAGCTCCCATAAACACCGCCGTTTTGTCTGTCGGGGCTGCCGTCATCACTACGAAATTGTTCGGCACATCGTACACCGCCTCCGTTACCGACGGTTCATCCGCATTCGGCGTATCAGATTTGCTAACGGCTTCGGTCCCGGAATCGCCTGGCGAACTATCCGCATATGCAGCCGGAGAGAGTGCCACCGTCTGCAATATAAGCATAATTGCCAGACAGAAAGATAGCATAGCTTTGCCTATACTGCGTTTTTGTTTCATTAATAATCTCCTCCATTCCCGATTTAGTTGTCGACAGAAAGATCATCTGTCCGATATAGCAAGCGAATAGATATATGTATTTGCTTGATCCCAGCGGCCCTTTACATCATCGAAATCTTGCGGAATTCTAGATGACCAGGTAAGCACCACGGGGGTGCAGGCCATTGATCATGCTTAGTAACTCCCCCCCTCTCCTTCGACATTTCATTCTTCGCCTGTTCTTGCTGTAAAACGACATAATACGACAAGCTTACGCAGCGTACCCCCCATTATATTTAGGAAGACTATACAAAATCTCTACAACTACTCGACATGAAGAAGTACGAAACTCATCCATTCTGAATCGTTAGGAAGCGACTGAGCATGTCAGTCTTTCTTGAATACGGCCTTCCTAGGACACTGCGTTGTTCCCGGGTTTGTGCCGTCCTCTTGATTGGCAAGGAAGTTGCTTCGGCGCAAATACGATGTGGCATTTGGAGTCCCATTTAGGTCAGTTTACAAGGAACTCACTCAAACAGTGAGCGAGCTACTGACAATAAAACGGCGATATGCTCCCGGAAAGGGCAGCATATCGCCGTTTTATTGTTGGGGGTTTTAAAGGGTCTGGCCCTTGGGGCTCCGGAACGCATCAAGTAGCGGAACCGATTTTAGCCGTACAATGGCGTGGACAAAAATGGGGGCTGATTTATCCTCATCCTGTTCCCTTAATGGAATAATAAATGAAATCCGACTCAATCGAGCATTAAAAAACGATCGATATCCCCCAATAGGTTCGAGGAAATTTGCTTCTGCTGCACAGCCTCGGTCGCGATCTTAGGTATCGGACGTGCTACTATGACTTGACTAAAGCTGCCAAGCTCGCGCAATCGCGTGTAATATTCATACTTACCCGACTTCCGGTACAGCGCCTCGTTTAAGGTGAGAGCTGCAGTCCGAAGTTCGGGCGAGTCGGGCTTCAGTAGCCACATCGCGAAACGAATGATTGCCTGGTCCTGCTCACTGGCGTATTGTTCCGACATATTTTGTAGTTCGTCCACTGCATCGCCAGTACTGATCTGTCCCAAGCAAGACTTTAGTTGCAACAACTGTACATGCAGCTTAACCTGCAAATCCCGTCGCTTAAGTCGAATAGCAAGCTTCAATGCTTCTTCTGCGGCATGCATAGCGCTATCGTATTTATTCTGACGTTCCCTCAGCAAGCTCGTAAAATAGAGAGCTTCGCATTCGAAGAAAGGAATGCGTAGCTTCTTCGTTAACTGCGCTGAGCGTTCGATCCACTGGCCGGCTTCCTCATACCGATGCTGCTCCATAAGATTGCAGCCTTCGATGCCGAGTACAACAGAGGCAATATGCCAATCTTGAATCTGTACTGCTTCTTCAAGGCAGAAGGCGATGCATTGCTCCGCTTGCAAGTGAGAACCAAGCAAATGATAATATTTGCCCAACATGCCTATACCCATGGCGAAGCCCATTCGCGCCCCGACCGACTTGGCGATCTCTAACTTCTCGACGAGGCGGTCGTATGCGAGATCCATATCGTCCAATTCAAAATAAACCATAGCCAGTCCACCCATCGCTTCTTCTACAAAAAAAGTGTCCCGGATTTCCGTAGCGAGGCTGATCTGTCTATGGAACCAATGAATCGCTTGGTCGTACAGGCATTGGTCATAATGCAGGAAGCCGATCATGCCAAGGAACCGGACATCGTCCCCCGTTTGGGTTCCGTTCTGGGGCAACTCCATTCTCTCCATAAAATATCGAAGTGACTTATCATAGCTCGCCATATAGTAATAGAGAATTCCAAGCGTTCCGTATGCGAAGCTAAGTCCATCATGGTCCTCCGTTAGCTTGAAATGATAGGATGCCCGTTCCAGGTGGAACCTAGCTTCCTCGTATTTGCCTAGCAGACGCAAGCAGTTACCGAGTGCGACGTCGCAATAGGATCGCTCACCAAGCATAACCAAGTATCCGTAACGATCAAGCCAGTCTTTATAAGTGTTCTCCGCTTCGTTCCAATTTCCCATCATGACCAAAGCGTCGCCTAGCTTCATCAGAACGGGCAAAGTCTGTTCAGGAATAAGCAGGCTAAATAGTTTCCGATAATAAGTGATCCTCGTCTCATTGGCATAGATCTTCTCTGCCGCCATAGCAGCCATTTCATAGTAAATAATCGCTTCCCGTTCCATACCCGCAAGCTCGTAGTGAAAGGCGATCTCCCCGGCAACCGCTTCAACCTGTCCCTGATAATAAGTGTGCAGACCTTCCGCGATTTGCCTGTGATACCTGCGCCGCCTATTCTGATTGTTCAACTTATACGCGGTTTCCTTGACAATATCATGGGTAAAGGTATATTTCCCGTCTCCCGCCTCCTGCAGAACTTTCAATTGTACCAACTGCTCCGCGCGCGCAAGAATTCCTTCCTCCTCCATGTCCATGTCCATCACCATCATTAGTTGCGCTACGGAGACGGGCCTTCCGACGGCAGCGATGATCGATACAAGCTGGCGATTGGCTGGCGATAGTCTGTTCAACCGATTCTTAATAACGGATCTGGCTACTTGCGCCAGACGAAATTCACCGCTATCTACGCTCGTCTGCCATTCCCGTAACGTTTCTACAATAAACAGGGGATTGCCGCCAGTCTCTGAGTATAAATCCGAGGAAGCTCGGTCCGCCAACACATCTCCGACGGTTGCAACTGCTAGGCGGTTCGTTTCGACCCGACTTAACGGGGCCAACTCGATTTCGATCAACCTGCGTTCGGTCCGGAGCTCGCCCAGAACATTCGTGACTGCATCGACCGTATCCTCGTCTGTTCTCATTGTCGCCACCATGAGCAGTTTAGCCTTGGAATCACTGCGGATCAGATAGGAAAGGAGCTGAAGTGTCTCCTCATCACTCCATTGGATATCGTCAAGAAGAAGCATCAGAGGCTCACTGGCCAGCAGCATTCGTTCGATCGCCTCATACCATTGGTTCAACTGCCATTTCTCTTGAATTGGAGACGGCTTCGGCAAGTCCGGGTACCGTTCTAACAGTTCGGGAAGCAGACGTGACAATTCAGACAACCACACCGAACCAAGCTTTGGCAACGGGAGGCTACGGAGCCAGTTGACTACCGGCGTATAGGATAGCGATCTGACCGACGGATAGCAGCCGGCAAAGGCGGTTTGAACACCCAAGCTTTCCAAGTAGGCTTTAAACTCTAAAGCTATTCGTGATTTGCCGATCCCTGACTCCCCTTTTAATAGAAGCAAGGTATTTCCGCAGACCGCGATTTGCCTCCAGGCACTCAGCAGATTTTCCCATTCGTCTATTCTGCCGATCAGCGGTGCCTTGCTTGGCAAGGCCGTAAATATGCCGCCCCCATTTTTCGTCAGCATTTCAAACAGATATAGTGTCTCCTCCGAAGGTGCAATTCCGAGTTCAGCCTGCAACACATCGCATAGTTTTCGATAGGATTGCACGACACCAGCTATATCTTTATTCGAAGCGTGCAGCCGCATCACTGTACGATACGTCTCCTCTCTCAACGGATCCAGAACGAGCTGCTTATGCGCAAATAACAGAGCCGATGTGTACTCCCGCTGACGTTCCAAGATGACAACAAGTTTGTCTAGTGTAGTCAAATATGTCTGCGCCAACTGCTCTCGCTTCACTGTGAGCCATTCTTCGCCGTATCCGGGCAGCAGCTCTCCTCTATATAACTCCTCGGCTCTTCGCAGCTCATAAGCCGTTGTTCCTTGCGAGACTTGTTCGAATTCACGTACATCCGAGTAGAAGGGCAGTTCACGATTCAGATGGATGGATGCGTGCGTAATCTTCAGATAACGGTCGATTCTTGGAACAGATATCCGAAGATCGTGAAGAAGTTTACGCAAATTAGACAACGCTTGCTTCTCAGTGGAGTCAGGCCAGAGATGAAATGCAATTTGCTTCCTGCTAGGAGGTGCATCAAAAGCGAGAATTAAGTAAGCCAGTAGTAGTGCGGATTTTTTGCCGGGGATTTCCGATAGGTCTTCGTCGTCGAGGGTAATTTTCAAACTGCCTAACAACTGAAAACTGCAGCCTGCCAAACAGCTCACCTCCGAACGTAAATCGAACTTTCTAAATTGTATTCGCTTATTGTGTGAAAATCCCTATCGGTAGGCGGAATAAAAAAGATCTTTTGACAAAGTCAAAAGATCTAAATGAAATCTGTATCTCCTTAATGTTTACTTCTTCACGTAGTTGATCCAAACCGTCGTTTTCTCCAATAGGGTAAAGATCATCATTTGTGCTTCCCACGATTTCGTGTCGACAGTAAAATGCATCATTCCGTCCTCATCCGACTCCGAAGCAATATCCAATCCGCTATCTTTTAGAACTTGCCGATAGCGTTCAACGGTTTGTTCAACTGAATCTTTCATATTGAATTGAATGTGGTAATAGGGGTCTCCCGAACTCGCTCCGTCACCTATTTTAACAGCTGTTGTATTTTGGGCACCATCCAAAATTGGAATGTCATCTGGAACAGCGTCAGGTGATTCGCCTCCATTCTGCGCGTCCCCATCTTTGATGACAACCTGGTTAGGCATATCTACAATGTTCATGGAAGCATCGTTCGAAGGGTGCGTGTTACTATTCTCAGTCTCCGTCGGGCTGGTCGTTTCTTGGATTTCCGTATTCTTCGTGGAACTAGTTGTTTGTTGTATCTCCGACGGACTGGATACCTCTTTGTCGGATGCCTTGTCGCTGCCACCCCCGCCGCACCCGGCGGCGCTTATCGTCAGCAGCCCGCCCAGTAGGACCAAACAAACGACTTTTATTACTCGCATAATGTAATCCCACTCCTTCTTCTAATATAAAAATTATTCGCGAATCTCCAGCATACGGACGATGGCCGATGCGGCTTCTGCGCGGGTGGACATCGCTTGCGGTGCGAATTTTCCGTTCGAGAAATCTCCAACGTTGATGATGCCGATATCCTCGGCTTTGGAAACGGCGGGCTTCGCCCATTTGGGAATATCCGCATCGTCGGAGAAGCTGGTTTGAGGCGCATTGTCCGCCACGAGACCAGAGGCGCGAATGACCATCGAGATCATTTCTGCATGGGTAATGTTCGCGTTGGGCCGGAACGTACCGTCATCATATCCGTGAATGATACCGAGCTTCACCGCCTGCTGCACTGCCTTCACTGCCCAGGCTCCGATTTTATCCTTATCTTTGAAGGTGAGCAGCGCTCCTTCCTCCCCGGGCTTCAGCCCTCTGATGAGCATGCTAGCAAATTCCGCGCGAGTAACATTCCCATTGGGCTGGAAAGTGCCATCTGGATAACCGAATACGATGCCAAGCGATACCGCTTTGGTGATCTCCGCACCGAATTTGTGACTAGTAATGTCCTTTAGGTTCACCGTATCCGTTTTTGGAGATGGAGGATTATTTACTGCGGCAGGGGGATCATTTCCCGGTGCAGGAGGTTTGTCGACCATTACGCCAGTTACCGTTACAATGCATTCTTTGTAATATCCTCCGTCCTCTGATGTAGCCGTTATCTTAGCCGTACCTGGACCAATGCCTGTCACTTGACCTGTAGCATCCACTTTTGCAATGCGATCGTCGCTGCTCGACCATGTGATTTCTTGATATGTTGCATTACCCGGCGCAACTGTCGCCTGCAGCGTCTCGCTTTGTCCGGCCACCAATTTGAGTACGATGTTATTCAGGCTTACTCCGTTAACGTATACCATGCCTATTGCATATAATTTGTGGTCGCCAGATCCTATATATACCGCTCCATCATGAGCAATCGCCGATGCAGCAACTATCTGGGCGTTGGTTTTGAACTCCCATTTTTTCGTTCCATCCGGTTTAATTGCATAGAGCTTACTATCTGCCGATCCAACATAGACGGTACCATCTGCACCAACTACAGGCGTAGCTATCAAAATGCCATCCGTATCGAACTTCCATTTCTTCGTTCCGTCAGGTCTGATTGCATAAATACCTGAGCCGCCAGAGCCTACATAAATAGTGCCATCCGCACCGACCGTTGGCGAGGAGTACACAATGCCTCCATAGAGCTTTTTATCCAATTTAAATTCCCATTTAATCGTTCCATCCGGCTTGATCGCGTACAGTCTCTCAGCACCAGAAGCGATATAAATAGTGCCGTCTGAGCTTATCGCTGGCGAGCTTTTCACTTCATCGATTGTTGTAATCTCCCATTTCTTCGTTCCGTTTGGTTTAATCGCATAGAGTTTCTTATCGCGAGAACCAACGTAGATGGTGCCGTTAGAGTCGATGGCAGGCTTACCACTCATTCCACCTCCTGTTGCGAACTCCCAACGCTTGGTACCGTCCGGTTTAAGTGCATAGAGCTTCCCATCCTCGCATTCGAAATAGATGGTACCATCTGCGCCGATTACCGGTATGGAGTATACGACGCCTCCTGCTTCGAACTCCCACCTTAGCTTTCCTTCCGGACTGATTGCATATAAATTGGCGCCAGATCCTACATATACGGTGCCATCCGCACCAATCGTCGGCGATGAGTACACATTATCTATCGTTAGGAACTCCCATTTCTTCTTCCCCTTTTTATCGACTGCATAGAGCTTCCCATCTGTAGATCCAACATATACGGTGCCGTCTGCAGCGACTGCAGGCGAGGACGAATTGATCCCTCCTCCTGTCTCGAACGCCCATCTCTCTAGGCCATTTGAACTTGGCATATATAAATTTGTGATAATGTTCGGGTTCACCTCAATCCTTAAATCCGGATTTAACTGAAGATCAAGCGCCTTAGCTGATTGAAGCGGATTGAAACAAGCCAGTAATAAGGCAACAAAGAAAACTGCAAAACGCGATTTCTTATCAAACATAGGGAACCCCCTTTCATCTGCACTATTCTCGGACCTTCAGCATGCGGACGATGGCCGACGCGGCTTCTGCGCGGGTAGACATCACTTGCGATGCGAATTTACTGTCCGGGAAATCTCCGACGTTGATGATGCTGCTCTCCTCGGCTTTAGAAACGGCAGGCTTCACCCATTTGGGAATGTCCGCATCGTCGGAGAAGCTAGTCTGCATCGCATTGTCCGCCACGAGACTAGAGGCGCGAATGACCATCGCGATCATTTCCGCATGAGTAATGTTCGCATTAGGTCGGAACGTACCGTCCTCATACCCGTGAATGATGCCGAGCTTCACCGCCTGCTGCACTGCCTTCACTGCCCAGGCTCCGATTTTATCCTTATCCTTGAAGGCGAGCGGCACACCTTCCTCCCCAGGCTTCAGCCCTCTGATGAGCATGCTGGCAAATTCCGCCCGAGTAACCTTCCCATCAGGTCGGAAAGTTCCGTCCGGATAACCGAACACGATACCGAGCGTCACCGCTTTGGTGATCTCCGCACCCATTTTATGCCCCACAATGTCTGTCAGCTTGGCCGCATCTGCTTGCGGAGCAAGAGGATTGTTAGTCTGTACAGGAGGATTGTCGACCATTACGGCAGTTACGGTCACGACGCAAGTAGCAATTAAACCTCCATCAACGGTCGTAGCGGTGATATTCGCCGAGCCTGTTGCGATGCCCGTCACTATCCCCATGCCATCTACCGTCGCCACTGCGCCGTTGCTGCTGCTCCATCGAATCCGTTGGTCCACCGCTTCCTTCGGGACGATCGTTGCCGTCAACGTCTCGGTTGCTCCCGTCTGAAGGCTGGTCGTTTTCTTATTCAAACTCACGGTACTTACCCCGACGGTGCCGAGTGCGAGCAAGGACGTGAATGATGACTTATAGATCGTGCCGTCGCTCCCGATAACGGGTGCGTGAGTTTCAACGCCTACGGCGGCATATTCCCACTTGACGTTTCCATCCGGGCCTACCGCGTAGAAAACGCCGTTATCGTTTCCGGCATAGATGGTGCCATCCCGTCCGATCGCCGGCGTCTGATTCACCCTATTTCCAGTTTTGAACTTCCATTTTTCATTGCCATCGGAATCGAAGCCAAGCACCCCGTCATTGCTTCCAATATAAATCGTACCGTCGGCTGCGATAGCCGGGGAGGAATAGACTTGGCGGTCGCGGCTCCACTTCTTCGTACCGTCCGGATGAACGGCATAAAGCACGGCTCCTGAATCATACGTATAAGACTCTACGTAAATCGTCCCGTCGGCTCCAATCACGGGATGTTCATAGATTGGGTTGGATGTCGGAAATATCCATTTCACTCCGCCGCTCGGCTTGAACGCATAGAGAAGCCCCGCCGTCGTCCCGGCATAAATCGTCCCGTCCTCTCCGACGGAAGGAGGGCTTATGGTGAATCCGTCGGCATGATAAACCCACTTTTGAGATCCGTCCGGGTTGAGCGCATACAGATTCCCGCTGTCTGCACCTCCTGCGTAGATTGTGCCGTCCACCCCGACGGCGGGCTGAGATCCGGGATCCAAAGCTTCTTTAAACCACCCATGGGGAATTCCCACCGCTTTTTCCCATTCGGATCGATGGCACAGACGTACAAATACGCTTTTAATGCGTTCGCATCCAGCTTGATGATGCCCGCATAAAGCGTTCCGTCAGCGCCCAGGGTGGGAGTGCCGGTCGCGAATCCCCCCAGATCGGATTCCCATTTCTCGCCGCCATCCGGAAGAAACGCATAGATCTTATATCCTCCGCCCAAATAGACGTCGTCGTCCTCACTGAGCACCGGGGATGTAGACGGCTTCTCCATTGGGTGTTCCCACCGGACCTGAGCTTTCGGATTTCCGGGTACGAGAGGAGCATTTTGGATCACAAAATCGTTGATTTTGAGGTTGGAATCGATCGTAAATTTTGGCGCTTCGACTGCCGAGGCAGACAAGGGGAACAGAGCCGACACTGAAATTATGGCCGACAATAGAATGATCGCGAATTTGGGTTTGGAAGAAGACATCATAATTCCTCCTTTCTGAACGATTCTATAACAACGAACGCTTCAAAAGCGTTTCCCTGCCCGTCACCCGTTTTTGAAACGCTTTTGAAGCGTTTATCCTGTTATGCTCTTGCTAGTTGAATCTATTATGAGACTTGGAGGAGGATCATTGATGAAAAAGTCACGCGTTATTCTATTGCTCGTCATCACCGCCATGTTCTCGCTTTCGACCGGAGCGTTTGCCGCCAGCAATCTTACCGAGATCAAAGCGTACCTCAACGCTGGGATCAACTTCCGTCTGGACGGCAAGGCTTGGCACCCGCTCGACGACAAAGGCAAAGAAGTGCTTCCGATCACATATAACGGAACTACGTACTTGCCTCTTCGTGTCATAGCCAACGCCTTGGACGTTCCGATTACATGGGATGGCTCTACGCAAACCATCGGAATTCGCGAGAGCAGCAATCTTACGTTGTATTCCAAAGACGTGAAAGTGGATTATTGGAGCGAGAAATTTTACGATGTGATCGACAAAAAGCAACTTGTATTCGGAAATCATCAGTATGACGGAGCCTACGCTTTTACAGCGGAAAACGTGGGGTTGGGTTGGTACGAGGGATCACCTTACTTGAAAATCGACTTTGGCAATAAGTACAAAACCTTGCATCTGGTTCTGTATTCTCCTTCGGCAATGAAGATCAGGGTATTGAACGGCGATAAGCAGCAATTGACGCAGGAATTCAGTCTCGAGGCAGAACGGGTAACAGAGCTGGATGTAGACTTGCAAAATAGCCAATATGCCTTCGTCTCGGCTTACGATGCCACGAATCAAGCCGAAAAACCGCTTCTCTATGTATTGAAGGACAGCTATGTTACGACGGAAGGCATTCCGGCTTCACCGGATAAATCCAACATCAACTAGCTCCAAATCAAAAAACACGCCTAATGGCGTGTTTTTGATTGATGGGGCACTCTAGAGTTAACCATTTACGTTCACAAACTGTAGTTAAAAAGAATATATCTCCTAATGTGCCATCGGAATATTCAGTGTTCGGATATGACTCGACCAACTCATAATTTCCTTGTGTATACTCATCGACAACTTTATTTTAGGATTTCTCCTCTTAATTGCATTACATTGGACCAAGTGGCCGATGACTCATTCATCGATTACAAGTCTGGACACCCGCTTCTCCAAGTCAATGACGAGATAAGTCGCAAAGCGGGAATTAGGCGAACTATTGTCTGTGAAGTAGAGGAACCCACTGCTTTGGGGAGCCTGGTACAGGCAGGTCTTGGGGTTGCATTCGTTCCGGGATGTAAAGGGGATACATTACCGCAATATACTTTACTAACGATCGAAGGTACGGATAACAGACGCGAGTATTTTGCAGATAAATAGAACCATGAGTAAATTACTTTATTACATAGAAAAGGACGTAGCCTCCTACGTCCTTTCATACTCTATGCTCTCAGATCCCAATAGTTCTGTTTGTTATACTATTTTCGCAAAATCTTCTCTATTGCTTTTCCCTTTGCTAACTCATCGATCAGCTTATCCAAATAGCGAATTTCCCGCATTGTTGGTTCTTCGATATCTTCCACTCGGACACCGCAGACCACTCCTTTGATCAAATCCCGCGAAGGATTCAGTTGCGGAGCCTCCGCAAAGAAAGTCTCGAAGTCTGTCTTTTGTTCCAATTGCGCTTCTAACTCCTCCTCGCTATACCCTGTCAACCAACGGATAATTTCATCAACTTCCGTTTTCTTACGTCCTTTCCTCTCTGCCTTCGTAACATAATGGGGATAAACACTCGCGACACTCGTTGTATAAATTCGATGTTTGGTCATGATACATCCCTCCGTTTTCTATATTTACTATAACTATTTTGTCGCGACGATTATCGCAGTTGAACTGATCTTTCTACCACCTTATAGTCCTAGCTTAATATCGTTGAAGGACTGTCGCAAAGTGCGACTAATTCTATATTGAATTTTGCCATTGCATGCATGTCCCCTATTATAGATGAACGTGTCTATAATAGCGTTTCTGTACTAAGCGTAAAGCCTTCAATCGCGACATCTTCGTCTACTTCAATCATGATGCAGCGTTTACCTTGGAAATTCACCTGTTTTACATACCTTAAATCCTGCGGGCTAACCGAAATCGTAGCTACCTTGGTTTCGATCTTAATGGATTTGGAAGTAAACTTCGGCATAACGCTGGTTGCTTTCATTTCATAGTTTTTGTTGTCCACGATGGTTTCGAATGCCCGCTCCACCTTCTCGGTCGTCACGTCCTCTACGCCGCTTGCGTTCAGCACGCGCTCCAGATCTTTATAATCCAGCTTCGGAGGTTCTTCCTCCTTCGTCTCCTCGTTAATTTCGATCACCCGGTTGATTTCCTCGTACACCTGTGCAATGGTGGCTGAATCGAGCTGTTCGCCGGTCACTTCCTTGACGATACTTTCGAAGATCGCTCGCTCTTCCAGTGCCGTCACGGATCTTTCTCCGTTCAAGACCTGTTCGACAAAATGCGGATCCGGAAAATTCGATTTTCCCGTACAATACAAAATACGATTCACATCGGAATAATTGTCCGTCATGCTAGGGTACAGGAATCCTTGCTCCGGCGTACTTAACCTGATAATCGGATCTACAATGACATTGTACTTGAACTCCCTCTCCACATAATCGAACAAGAGAGTCTTCCGTTGTTTCTCCGTAGAATTCACACTGCATAAAATGAACGGATGGGTGAACACCTCGTTCTTCTCGCTCTCTTCCGCTTCATCGCTTCTCGCCTTGGTCGGTAAATAATACTGTCCCCGAACGAAGGTGACCACCATATCCCGCTCATATTTGGCATCCGTTAGCATTCTCTCCACAAGCATCAGCATCAAGTCCTGCCATTCTTCCGGATCACCCGACACAAGAGCTTGGTGAAGCAGTACCTGCGCCGGTTCCTCCGCTGCTTCCTGAAACCTCAATTCAAACAATTTTTGATCCAGTTCGCCGGTCAGCAGTTTTTTGAAATTGCCCATATACAGCTCCTGCTTCTCTCTGTCCAACAGGCCAAATGGCCGCCGCTCCCAGTGATAGATTTCATTGCTTTCCTTCATAATGTACACATTGAGAATATCTTCAATATTCATCAAATCGTTATCCATCTTAAATTGCTTGCGTATATGTGCGACTTCTTTTTTTTTCATATCGGATTCGGCAGCTCCTTAGATATATTCTGGCTTATTTAATATAAATTATTGGAACGTAAATTTGTTAGCGATCTTGCGGCTTGCATTGCTGTGCCTAGGTTCAATTTTCC
>DASYFA010000160.1:0-7175 GCA_036498705.1 Paenibacillus sp. | reverse complement strand
TTTCGTAGAACAGAACGGCAGAGTACGTAAGCTTGCTCTCCACTTTGAATCCCAGGAGAGGCTAGAGGATATTATCCAAGCCATTGTCTCCGGAGTCAACCGGGTGGTGAATGAATCGTCGCCGATCGTAGATGCAAGACTGAAGGATGGTTCCCGGGTTAATATCGTGCTGCCTCCGATTGCCTTGAAGGGGCCAACGATGACGATCCGTAAGTTCCCCGAACACCCGCTAACGATGGAGCAATTGATTGAGAAGGGATCACTCAGCGAAGAGGCTGCCCGTTTTATGCAGACTCTCGTTCGTAGTAAATACAATGTTTTTATTAGTGGGGGGACAGGCTCTGGCAAGACGACATTTCTGAATGCCCTGTCGCGATATATCCCTGCTGATGAACGGGTTATTACGATTGAGGATTCGGCAGAACTACAGATCGTAACATTACCCAATCTGGTATCGCTGGAGACTCGCAATGCGAATACCGAAGGAAGAGGGGAGATATCGATCCGTGATCTGATTCGTTCCTCATTGCGCATGCGGCCTGACCGGATCGTTGTAGGCGAGGTCAGGGGCAGGGAGGCGCTAGACATGTTACAAGCGATGAATACTGGACATGACGGAAGTTTGTCCACCGGCCATGCGAATTCCTCGATTGATATGATCAGCAGGCTGGAGACGATGGTGCTTAGCGGTGCGGATTTGCCGCTTGGGGTGGTCAGACAGCAGATCTCTTCTGCGATCGATATCATCGTCCATCTAAGCCGGCTTCGCGATCGCTCACGGAGGGTCTTGGAAATATCAGAAGTATGCGGAATGAAGGATGGGGAGGTGATGCTAAATCCGCTCTATGTATTTGAGGAGGAAGCGGAGAAGAATGGGAGAGTTATTGGTAGCTTGAGAAGAACGGCGCATCGACTGATGCATACGGACAAGCTGAACATGGCTGGCATCTCTATAGAAGGGGTGATCCTATGAGAGGAGGTGGGAAGAGATGAGCGGACTTTGGAGGTCGGGTGCGGTAAAATCATCGGCAAAAGCGGCGGCGAGGAGCGACGCTCAGCAGCCAACCAGATTGACGGATTATCGCAGCTATGTTCTATCGCATAGACAGAGGCTGTCTGCATTACTGGTTGGTGGGGTAGGCTTCTTTCTCATCGGTTACATCTTCTTTCATTCATGGCTGATTAGCTTGGTCCTCGTCTTCGGAGCGACTTTTGCTCCGAAATATTGGAGCAGTTATCTTCTTCGCAAGAGAAGAGAGACGCTGGGCCTCCATTTCAAGCAGGCACTCTATTCGCTCTCCTCTTCTTTGGCAGCGGGCCGCTCGGTAGAGAATGGATTTCGCGAAGCTATTGAAGATCTACAGCTGCTCTATCCCGGCAATTCAAGCGATATGATCATTGAGCTTGGTATCATCTGCACCCGTATGGAGTACGGCCAGCCGATTGAAGAGGCGCTACTCGACTTCAGCGAGCGGGCCGGGCTGGAGGATATCAGCAACTTTGCTGACGTCTTTACGATTTGCAAGCGTTCCGGAGGCGATTTGGTCGAAGTCATTCGGCGCACGTCAACGATAATTAGCGAGAAGCTCGAGATTAGTCAGGAGATCGGCGTTATGATTGCCCAGAAACGGTTTGAAGCAAAAGCGATGTCCGCCGCTCCAATATTTTTTCTCGTATTTATGGAGTTCTCTTCACCGGACTATATGGAGCCGATGCATAGCGGAATCGGTCTGGCTATCTCGTTCGGTGCGCTGGTCGTGTTCGCGTTATGTTTCTGGTTAATGCTCAAAATTATGGATATCCGGGTCTAGGAGGCAAAGATGATAGTTTATAGCATCGCTGCAATTACGATATTGGTGCTGACCTGGCTGATCCTGTACCGGAACTCACGCCATAAATATCAGGGCTGCCGGGAAATGAAGATGGATGGCCTCAGGCTGCAGATCATAGCTCCTCCAATGCTGTTACTGTTGGAGAAGCTGAGAATATCGCAAAGATTTCCGATTTTTTTCTTCAAAATACAACGTTCGGTCCAGAAGATTAGCGGTGATAAGCGCGGTGGTGAGTACACTTTGCTGTTCCTGGCTGAAATGCTCTCGTACGGCTGGCTTATTCTAACCGCTGGTAGTTTGTTCTCTCTGCTTCTCGGAGACGATTCTAGCGTTATGATATTTGGTGCCTTTCTTGCTGTTCTAATTCCGATTGCACTCGCAAGGGATTTACATCAGAAAGTCGTCAAGCGAGAGCGAGAGATTATTCTGGAGCTGCCAGAGCTGCTTAATAAGATTGTGCTACTGGTTGGTGCGGGTTCTACCGTTCAGCAGGCTATTAAGCGTTGTCTGGAGCGTAAGGCAGATGCAGAACAGCACCCGTTGTATCGTGAAATGTTCAGAATGCAGCGGGAATGGGAGAGTGGGTACTCCTTTCAACAGGCGATGGAGGGAGTTAGTAAGCGGCTAGGCGTTCAGGAGGTGTCGGCTTTTGTAACCTCGGTATTGCTTAATTATCGCCGTGGTGGCAATGACTTTGTGCTGGCGTTAATGGATCTGTCTCATACTTTGTGGGAAAGACGCAAGGCTGTGAGCAAGACCCTCGGCGAACAAGCCTCGTCTAAGCTGGTATTCCCTATGCTGCTGTTGTTTCTAATTATCGTTGTTATGGTAGGTGCTCCTGCATTGATGATCATGGAATTATAAGAGGAAGTTCAAAAGCTGAAAAACGGCCTTTTTGAACACGCATTATAAGAGGAATTATAAGTGAAATTTTTAGGAGGGTTACATGATGCTAAGTATAGTTGCAGATAAGATCAAAACGTTCTCGCAAGATGAGGATGGCTTAGGAATGCTGGAGATGATTTTGATCATCGCTGTTATCGTCATTTTGGCTATTGTTTTCCGTAAGCAGTTGAAGGAAATCCTGGAGAGCTTGCTTGGAAAAGCGAAGAGCAGAACAGAGAAATTTATGGATGAAGATGCTTAAGTATCTATGAAGAGACTACTACGTGATCAGAAGGGGAGTTTTATTCTCGAATCTTCACTCATATTTCCGTCCATATTTGTAGCGATTCTAATTCTGTTGTTCTTCTGTTTGTATTTATATCAAAATGCCGCACTTGGACAGGTTGCAGCTGTCGCGGCTGAACGGAGTGCGTATTCCTGGGATAACAGCTATCGGAAGCCTCTAACGGGCGCCTATGAGACTGGAAAGTATGATTCACTCTATTGGCGGCTTAAGGATGATGGCATGCTGCAGGCGATATTCGGCTGGTCCAGCGATTTGCCCACTTCAGGATTGTCCCTTCCCGCTGAACAGGCTGAGTCTGGGTGGGGATCTTTGCCTCTGAAGAAGCTTACGACAACCGGTTCGGCGATTCCTGCTGCAATTCATGGCAGAATGCAATATGAGAACAAGCTTCTACTGCGCAAAGTCAAGGTAGGATTGGATAGACTTGTGCCGTTTGTCCCTTTGGAACGGGTGATCGGGGATGTGACACAATCTGGACAGGCCGTCTCTTATATTGTCGATCCAGTGGAGTGGATCAGGACAGTGGATTTAGCAAGATACTACGGAGCTAAATTCAAAGGCAGCGGTGGGGAAAAGATGGATCAGAAGGAAGCAGGCAAAGCATTGACGTTATTCGGGAGGCAGGGAGAAAAGCCTTAGTTCCGGACTGCTGAAGTGAACAGGCAGTGACTGACCAACTGATGAAGGATGAGGAGAGACCCTAGTGATTTCATTTCTGAAAGAGGGGGAAGCCGGTGTTTAAGAAGCAGCGACATCAGGCGGAGAGCGGAGCTGTTACCGTGTTTCTAGTCGTTATATTCGCCTCGATATTTGCATTTGTGTCGATATTTATTGATTTTGCAAGAATGGCGGCGCTGCAGGCCAAGACGGAGATGATGGCTCATTCTGCATCAAGGTCGGTCCTGTCCTCTTATGATCCGCAGCTGGTGGAGCAATATGGTTTATTTGCATTTGGGAACACTGATGCAAATTATATTATGTCCAAGGTGTTGCAGGACCAGATGGATCTATCGAAGCGGAGCGATGATATTCCGCTGATGAAAGCGAGGCTAGATTCATCGACCGTTGAACTGCTGCGGCCGATAGGAACTTATGAAGTATTCGAACAACAGATCCGCGAAGAAATGAAATATAAGGCTCCGATAGATTTTGCAATAGAGATCATTAATCGTTTCAAGCCGATGTCGAAGGTAATGAAAGAAGCTTCGAATACCGTCGATCTGCTTAGCAAGTTGCAGAAGTTGTACGATCAGCGGGAAGCCAAGTTGGATGAGATGCTAGAGAAGCAGCGTTCTGTAGCGTTAACCGTGAATAATATTGCAGCGCTTATCCCGCGTTCTGGTGCCTCTGGAGGATCATCTGGAGGTGGAGCGACAGCTTCGAACGTAGCCCAGGAATATCCGGACTTTACAGCAAGGTACAAAGAGGAAAAGGTAAGGGACCTGGATGAGGAGGAGGAGTACTTGTATTTTATTCAAAAGTACCAATCGATGGCCTCGGGGGTATTTAGCGGTTTGGGGCGTAGTGGGCAAAAGGCTTCGGAGCGACATGCTGTTCTTCTTCCTGAAGCGAGAAAACTGCTCCAAGAAGTTATCGTTATAAATGACCAGATGAAGAGGACAATTGAAGAAGCAGAGCATCGTCCCGTGCTTGATGGCTACGATGAGGTAGCTACACATGAAGGTCTCAGTGATAACGAGGCGGTTACCAATGATGAGATCGCCGCTATCCGCGAGCAGAGTGGTTCGTTGCTTCTGACGGCTGAACTACTTGCTAATTTGGAGAAGGATATCGGCCAGCAGGAAGCTGATTTTAATTTGTTCTATGCCGAGGTAAGTTCTTTTTTAGGTTTAGAGGGCTCGGTTCTTACAGCTTCAATCTCGGACTACTCTTTATCTTCAGCAGTGGGCAGTCTTGACCGTTCAACAGATGCTTATTTACGTAAATATGTGGATTCGGGCAGTAGCAATATCCTTGAAGCTAACAAAAGATTGCTAGAACAACATCGTGCCTCTGATCAGGAGCGTAAAACGATCGAGAAACAAGCAGAAACATCGTTGAAGGATGCGAAGGGTTTGATAGGGAAGATCTCCGCACTCAAAGATAAACTAGCGGATGCACAGAAGCAATTTGATGAGCTACAGACCTTCTATAACGATAATCTTGAGTTCAATCAATCACTCTCCACCGGGGAGGAGGGTGGGTTAGGAGCAGGGGATGATCCGGCTGATGCCGGAGCCGCGGCGATGAGTGGGATGGATGTCTTCTTTGGCGGAATGTCCAGCGTACTACAATCGATGACAGATGCAGCTCTTCAGGGAGAATATGTCGTACATTACTATCCGCTATTCGACATAAGCACTTTGGATGAATTGATGCACAGTGAGGGTTCTGGGGTGATTGACACTATAGGTGATTCGTTTGCGCCTGGAAAGCAAGAGGTTGAATACATATTGTACGGCTTTCATAATCCGACGGGAAACATTGCTGCGGCTTATGGAGAGATATTCGCGTTGCGTCTTGCAATTCGAACGATGGAGGGATTGCTGAAAAATTTAAATAAAGGCAATCCACTGCTGATTCTTGCCGCTGCTTTGCTGTATGGAATCCAGCATGCTACGAAGGACATGCTGACGCTGACTAAGGAAGGAAGCGTAGAGCTCAGTGAATTTATTAAGGTGAAGCTGACCTATAGGGATCATTTGCGTATCTTCCTGCTGATGCGTGGGACAAGTGAGCGGAGGCTGTCGCGGATGCTTGCGCTGATTCGTATGGATACCGGAATTCCCGTGGAACAGCGTGCGACTTACTTAAGAGGAGGAGTAAGTGTCTCGATGCCACTATGGTTCCTTCCGGGAGTAGCGAAGACGCTTGGAGCCTCTGGGGCCCTGAAAGGAAGAGTGGAAGGAAGTCGATATTATGTCGATAAACAAGCGGACTTCTCCTATTAATTCAAAGGAACCTTCTTCGGTTCAGCGCAGGGATTCTCGAGGCAGTATTGTCCTTGAAGCCGCCCTGGTTATGCCGGTATTTATCATCGTTATTTTTTTCTTTATTTATATGGTGCAAATGACTGTGATCTCTAGCCAGATGCAGATTGTAGCATCGAATTCAGTGAAGCAGGTGTCCTCCCATATATATCCGGTCGCATTGGCGATCTCAGCTATATCGAACGATGAAAAGGGGGATACGGAGAAAAGTAAGGAGGATTCAGGATCGGGCTGGAAGATGCCTAGCCTGTCGCTCACAGAATGGGCTGAGCAGTATGCTGATGCTCTACCGGAGCCGATCTCTGACTGGATCAGAGCCGCTGCACGAAAAGGGGATGAGCCCCTGCAGAATCTGAAAAATAATGTTCTGGAGGCTGTTCTCGATCCAGTAATCAAGCCACTGCTACACCCTTTTGTGACAGATACGAAGTTAAATGAGAACAGACTGCATGTAAGCCGTGTAATCGTACCTGATTTCAAAAGCGGTCAAACGCCTTATTTCGGCCTGGAGATCAGTTATGAATTGCCGATCCGAATGCCATTCACGCAGAAACCAATCAGACTGCAAGCGAAGGCTGTGGAGCGGTTATGGATTGGGGATACGAATGAGCTTGATCAGGGAGGTGGAGACGAGGAGAATGCAGAAGGTCAGCCCGCAGTTATTCTGTCCAAGCCGGAACCAGCATACGCTGGTCATCGCGCCCTTGTCGCAGCCTTGATCAAACCGGGAACCACAGCCAAACTCACGGTGTACTACAAGAGCGGCGTGAGTCAGGCCAAATATTTAGGGGACGCAACCGCAGATGAGGAAGGTAAGGTGGAATGGAATTGGCTGGTAGGTGGGAACACGACACCAGGTACATGGACATTTATCATCGAGACCGAGGATGGATTAAAGACAACGGCTCAATTCGATGTTGAGAGCCCACGCAAATAATGCGTGAATCAGAGCGGGACTATGCAAGAGGGAGAAATGATTCTGGAGAAGCGTAGCGTTCGCCTTTGTGAACGGATTTCTACCTATTTGGATTCTAATAGATCAAGAAATCTGTGAACAACAGCGATCGGAAGAACATTTCACCCGGCTGCTGCATCCGAACAATCGTTAATTCAACATACATGGCTGACTGTAGACTGATAATCAAGATTTGAACAAGGGGG
>DASYFA010000159.1:0-8730 GCA_036498705.1 Paenibacillus sp. | reverse complement strand
CGTGGTACCATCTTTCAGGGCTCCTTCGGCAATCTCTTCTCTCATCTTGTCCAGTAGGCTTAAGTCCACGTTACATTCTTGCAGCGTTTGCGGCATTCCTAATTGTTTCTGCAAATGCTTGATCGCCTGTACAAGACTGCGTACACCACTTCTTACGTTCGAAGCTGGCAGACCCAAGTTCTTGGCGATCTCCGCATATCTGACCGCTGTGACATTGCTACGTTCTTTGGTGTAACCTGGCTTGTAATCGGCATTGAATTCAATAACATGGGGCAATAGCAACGAGTTCATCCGGCCATGCGCGATCTTGAACTTCGCTCCGGCTACATGCGCAATACCGTGATTAAGTCCAAGTGAAGCAATGTTGAACGACATTCCCGCCAAGCATGAAGCGTTATGCATTTTCTCACGTGCTTCCATATCGTTACCATCCTTATAGGCTCTCGGTAAATAAGCAAATACGAGCTTGATTGCCTTTTCCGCCAAAGCATCGGAAATATCGTTCGCTTTCGTCGATACATAAGCTTCAATCGCGTGAGTTAATACGTCCATTCCTGTATCTGCTGTAATGAAGTCTGGCACACTTTTCACTAGCACTGGATCCAATATCGCTTCTTCCGGCAGCATCTCATCGGACACAAGCGGGTATTTGACGTTCTTGACTTTATCGCTAATGACAGAAAAAGACGTGACTTCTGACCCCGTTCCGCTCGTTGTCGGTATAGCTACGAATGGAATATGTCGCTCATCAAATATTTTTTTGGCAAACATCTTCATCGCCTTGGCTGCATCGATAGCCGATCCTCCACCAATTGCGACAATAAGATCAGGTTTGAAAGATCCGAGCGCCTCCACACCTTCAGTTACAATCTCGATCGGTGGATCAGGAACAATATTGCTAAAAATGTATTGCTCATTGCTTACATGCAGTCGTTCAGTTAGCATATTAATCATTCTGGACTTGACCATAAACGGATCTGTTACGATAAAAATCCTTTGATCCCGCCACTCCCGTAGTCGGCCCAGCGCGTCCTTTCCTAAATAAATGTTCGCTTTTATAGATATTTTCTCCATGAAGGCACCTCCAAGTCGTGCATCTCATCATATCGCCATCACGCCCATCAACAAACGTGAGTACCAGGCAGCAACTGTAAACACCTGTACAACTTGTTATAGGATTTACAAACAGGTTAGAAAAATATACCGTAATTTAAAAACAGGAAATCTTCATATAAGTAATGGACACCAGTGCACCTTATTGTTACAAGCAGCCGAGGCATGGCATTCGATACCGTTTAGGACATATACAATTAAAAGAAGCCAGTTTCCGACTAGGAAATGCTGGCTTCTCTCTTTATTCATCTTATTAATCATACTAAGAACTTGATGGCAGTTTCGCCCCTCTTGATTTATTCGTCTTCTTTTGGCCATCTGCCCCATATTCCTAAGTAATTCCCGCTCAGGTCGTGAAACTGGAAGGCGTATCCACCCCCTTGCTTATAACCATTTATCGTTTAATTGATCTTGAATTCGTAACCTATATACCGATATGTAATCTGGAATCCAAGACGTTCTACAACCGTGACCGAAGGTTTGTTTACCTCCATACAATCCCAATATGGAACCTGGCCATGGTTCAGACAGTCTTTAACAAAACAGTGGGCTATCTTTTGCCCCAGCTTCCTCTTCTGATGTTCTTTAACAGTCTCGATATCAATACAGTGGATATTTCCAACTACGAAACCGGAGAAACACACACTTACGACTTCTTTTTGGTGAACGATACAGTAGCCAATACCTTTATTGATGAAATCTTCAGGACTGGACCAGAATTCATCAACTTTAGAGCGTAGAAAATCAGCATTTATAGCGGTCTTATTCGCTAGAAGGTCAGCGTATATTTTTACAACCTCATATCCTTCCTCAAGCTTAGGCTCATTACTGCTGTTATAATCGTCCGAATTCAACCGATAAACCCTCTGATTCCAGCTTCCTAAATCTCGATGTGCAAACACTCTTTCAATCGTACCGTACCACTTATCATGATTGCCTATAGCTTCGAACCATTCTAATCCAACTTGCTGCGCTTCTGGAATGATAACTGAGTATATGAAGTTGTTCAATTCTTGATTGAATAACTCATTTTGCTCGTTGCCTATAAATAAGAAACCATCATTATTGCCTAACCAGATGATCCCTGCTGTCGGTGACATTCGATCGTCAACAAATATTCTCCCCGGATTAACTCCCTCAACAACGGCTGCTGCTTCCAATTGTCCTAGTGGATTAAGCAAGTGTCTGCATTTATTGAACTCACTTTTATCCAACTCCCATATCATTGCCTTCCCGCCCTTTTCTATTATTCTGGAAATATCGTAAAATTCTATTAAATACTGCAATTACTACCGACATTAGCACATTGTGGAGTAGATCGTTAGGTATATTATGGTTATAGTTCTTCTTGACATATATAGATTATCTACATATGATCATATATAGATTATCTATATATCGAAGGATGTGATCAGATGAAGATTGATAAAAGCCTCATGAGCGGCAGTACTACAATGCTTATTTTAAAGCTTCTTGATATAAAGGATATGTACGGGTATCAAATGATCCAAGAATTAGAACTGCGATCTGAGAATGTATTTTCGCTGAAAGCAGGAACTCTCTACCCGATTCTTCACAACTTGGAGCAGCAAGGTATGATCGAGTCCTATGAACAGACTTCTGATCAGCAACGACCACGTAAGTACTACCGCATCACGAAAAAAGGGAAGGAAGCTTTTCAAGAACAGCAGGCTCAGTGGATGGAATACACCACTGTAGTCAATCGGGTTCTGGGAGGTGCCAACTATGCGCTCGACTAGCGGATCCGTTCAAGATTTTTTGCAAAAGGTCTGTAAGGAAATTCGGTTTAGAAGTGTTCATGCTAAAATTGGCAGGGAGCTTAGTGACCATATTGAGGATCAGAAAGATGAATACATCCAGCAAGGATTTAGTGAGGAAACAGCAACATTAATGGCAATAGAACAAATGGGTGACCCTACTCTTATTGGCAAGCCGCTAAATAAAGCTCATCAACCCATAACAGAATGGTCTATCCTACTAATTACCGCACTGTTAGTCCTAATCGGTGGTACTCTTCAATACTTTATTTCGCAATCAAATGCAACAAGAATAGATGCGTTTTCATATTTTCTTCACTATGCGCCCGTTGGGTTAGCAGTTTTTACACTTATGTACTTTTTTAACTTTACTTGGTTTGTACGGTACTCAATTGCAATCTATTTAGTGCTCGTTTCTATTACTGTAATGGGGTTCTATATGCTGTCCGCCAAAGTAAATGGATCGTATATACATGTCCAATATTTATCATTGTTATTTATACCAGTCTTGGCTGGTATCATATATAGATATAGAAATAAAGGCTGGTTGGGAGTTATTTATTCATATGTTTATTACTGCATTGCAGCGTATATGTGTATCATCGCACCAACCTCTTCTGCTCTAATACTATTCACCATCTCTTACTTAACTATTCTAACAATCGCTGTTGGTAGAGAGGTATTCGGGAAAATTAATAGATATGTCCTTCCGCTTATCTATACTTTTGCTCTGTTAGTACCAGGATTGTTAATAACCACATCTTCATATAGATTAGCTTCATACAGAGTAGCGAAACTTACAGCGATGTTTAATCCAAAGATTGATCCTTTAGGCGCTGGCTATATTCAAATAACGGTGCGGAACCTCATTTCTTCCTCTAAGCCTATCGGAGCAGCAATATTTAATAACGTTGCGGGAAGTAGTATGGCGATAGAAGAAATACTTCCATCGTGGAATACAGATTTTTCACTAACTTATATCATTGCTAAATTAGGCTATGTTCCTGGAATGGCAGTGATCGTCATCCTGTTCATTCTAATTTCAAGAATGTTCTCCTCCGTATTAAAACAGAAGAATGCACCTGCGTTCCTTGTGTCTTTTGCGGCTTGTCTGGCAATTGCAGGCCAAATTATTCTCTATGTACTTACCAACTTGGGAATATTCATGCCGATGTCTTTCAACCTTCCGTTTGTTTCATACGGCGCATATGGGTTTATTACCAATATGGCCTTAATGGGCTTACTGCTATCGGTATATAGACGTACAAATGTCGTGGCTAGTGAGTTGAATTGAAATCTAACGGTTGTGAGAGACGTTATTGGGGTGAAAAAGCGACTTTAGAAATTCTAACGGATATGAGCGACCTTATTACGAGGAATTGCAGTGAAATAAGGTGGTCAGGTAGCAAATAGCGGCACAGATAACCGTTACATTTTCAAAATGGCCGAAATCTTCAAAATAAGAGCTGTGGCAACCGTTAGCTTACGAACGCCGTGACCAAAACTAAGAAGACAGGCAGACTGCATAAATGCAGACTGCCTCCCTAGTTTGCAAATCTCTTGTAAAGCAATACAAAGCAAGGGAGGGCAGCGCACATTAACTAATATGACGGGTCAACTCTAATGGATTAACCCTGAATTCTGTTCTGTATTATCTGTGACGCTCTATTCTTCAAATCAATAATTTCCTGCATTAATGAGGACACCTTATCGGTATACTGTTGCTTCAATTCCAGGTCCTTCAGCGAGGCCAGGTTGATATCAACGGTCAGCAAAGCCGATTGAGCAGCGGCTTCGAACAGGATGGCGCTGATACCGAGATCGGAGATGACATTTTTGTTCGAGATCTCTGCGATACTATAAGCACATTCAATACCAGTTCTGCACACTTCCATAAGCTGAACCGGGACTTCGATCGCATTGATCGTTGCATCATAGATCGCTTGCTTACGGGCCAGTTTCTCTTCCTCTGTCTCCTTCGGCAGCTTCAGAGCAGTCATATAGTTGTTAAAAGAAGCGATATCACCATCAAACAACTCCCTGCACTCCTCGCTCAGGCGGTTCATCGTATGGATCACTGCGAAGATATGCGGCTCGATATCTGCGAACTTCTCCCCTTGCGACAAATTTCCCACCATCGAGGTCATCGCAGCGCCGAGTACAGCTACCAGTGCAGCGACACTACCACCACCTGGCGTAGGGCTGGAACTGCTAGCTTTGCTCACGAAACTTTCAATAGAATCCTGCCATGTAATTTCACTCATGCTTGCGGAGCCTCCCCTAATTGGATTTCAACGGCCTTTAACAAATTCTCGTATAAAATAGCAGTCGTTAATGTACCAACACCGCCCGGCACAGGCGAAATGGCTTGAACATGGTCGGCTACGTCAGTAGCAACATCGCCTACCATCTTCCCATCCTCCGCTTCATTAATCCCCGCATCAACAACAACCAAATCGGCATGAACCATGTGCTTGTTCACAACTTCAGCATGGCCGACAGCCACGAAGGCGATCTCGGCGTGGCTTAAATGCGAAGCGATGTCTGGAGTACGAGAATGACATACGGTTACTGTGGCATTCTCTCGCTGCAGTAAATGAAATAACGGTAGTCCTACCGTCTGCCCCCGGCCAACCAATGTAACATTCTTGCCTTCCAGGCTGTAGCCGTAATGCTTAAGCAGCTTGATGCAAGCCTGCGGTGTAGCAGGATAAAGTCCAGCTTCGCCAGTCACTGTAGCCAATTTATTCGCCGGTGTTACGCCATCCACATCCTTCTGCGGAGAGATCGTTCGCTCGATTTCAGGCGCAGAAATCTGCTTAGGCAGGGGTAACTCTAGCATAATGCCATGTACCTTCGGATCTTGGTTCAACTCGGCGACCAGTCGCAGAACCTCCCCTTCTGTTACATCTGCATGAAAATCATAAAGCGTGAACTGAACGCCCAGCTTCTCGGCAATTCTCTGCTTGGCCTTGGCGAAATAGGCAGAGGCCGGATCTCCTTCAACCAGAATCGTTGCTATATGAGGCTGAATCCCCTGAGTCTTCCGTTCCTCCACTTTCTCCCGAATCGTCGCATATACTTGATCCGCCGCCTCTTTTGCTTTCATTAGCAATGTCATTTTGAGCATCCTCCCCATCATTATGTTGGACTAATCTACTTACTGCAAAAAGCAAAAAAAGCATCAGCGAACGGCCCGTCAAATTGACGAGACGATCAAAGATACTTTTCCCCAGGCGAACGGAAACGTTTATCAGCCGTATGCTCCCTCGTGGTTAATTCCACTTGCTTCGCCAGTCACATACAGCACTATTTCTTTCATATTAGCAAAAATTTGAACGAATGAAAACCTGCACTCCGAAAATCCAAATTAATCCAGCACGTGGTCGACAGAACCATTTTTCTATGTTATCGTACCTATTAATAAGGCATTTCGTTCCACGGGGAACGAAGTGCCTTAGCGCGTATTTATGCGACTTTTACATTAAATGTATTAAGGATGGTGATGTGATGGTGCTCATGCTTCCCCAGCTACGGGGGGCGAAATCCGTAGTCATATAGACGATAGATTTTGAGGGCATTGAATACCAACTATTTCAGAGGAGTGTAGTATAATGAGAACATGTTTTCAAGTTGAAGAACGTATACCTATGAATCGAACGGGATTGAAGCATCTAAGGAACTCGGGACGGCTTCCTGCTGTTGTATTCGGCTCTGGCACAGATAATCAGAACATCCATCTGTCCACGAAGGAATTTGGAAAATGGATAAGACGAGGCAGCGGCGGTATTATTGAACTGAATCTTGAAAATCATGACTCGATTCCTGTTCTTCTGGAAGCGATTCAGCGCGATCCGGTAACACAGGAATATATTCATGTGGACTTCCTTCGTGTCAAGAAAGATGAACTTGTACGGACTAAGGTCAATATCGAGTTCGCTGGTACTCCGAGAGGTACGAAGCTGGGCGGAATCGTCCAAACTCAAAGTACCTTCATTGAAATCGAATCCTTCCCGGATAAAATTCCAGGTTCGATTGTCGTAGATATCAGTCATCTTGAAATCGGGGATTCCTTCCACGTTGGCGACATTGAACTTCCAGATGGTCTCGTCCTGATCTCGGCCACTAATGAGTTACTTCTCTCAGTAGTTACTCCGAAAGTTCATGAGGATATCGAGGAGACCGTTGAAGCTTAATATATATCAGGAATTTGAGTAATTATCTCAGGCCCTTCGGATTCCGGAGGGCCTGATTAATAGGAGGATACATCAGATGGGGATGATAGACTCGATTGAAATTTATTCAAATATACGAGCATGGGAAGATCTTCGCAGAATCGAAATTGATAGAATGAGAAAAAGGCAGTTTGCTTCTGTAAATGGAGATTTAATCATTGCTGAAGATGAAGTTGAGATAATGAATAAGCGAAAAATGAAAGAGCTTGAAGCAGCCTTTTTGGAGGAAAGTACAGATGTCGAATATATTGTGACGCATACTTTTCCCGATCTTAGAAAAAGTGCATGGTTATATACATACTTCATAGAAGAAAACAAAATAGAATCTGAAGGGTATCAATATAAAACATTCGAGGGTAAATGTGCTCCAGAACATCAACGGGAAACCTACAATACTTTGGAAGAAGCCGTAAGTGGGATACTACTTGCAACAAACTCCCAAACCTCAATTGACAATGCTATAAAAGGTTTTTATTATTGGAAATAACGATGAGTTGCCCGTTCTCCCATCTCCTTCACCCTATACCAATACTTATAAATCTCTGCATACCCTATCTTCTCATAGAGCCGCAAGGCAGGCGCATTATTAGCAACCACCGCCAGATAGCTGTACCTAGCACCATGCTGCTTACCCCATTGTAGTAAATGAAGTATCATCTGTTCAGCATAGCCCTGATTCCGGTAATCCGGGTCCGTAACGATATCGAATAATCCGAGATATTCCCTCTCGATCACTCCGTAGCCGCAGGCCACGGCCCTTCCATCGACATACATGGTAATCAAGCCCTTACGGGTTTTAATATTACCCAGAAGTCTCTCGATCGTCGGCTCGTACTGCTCCTTAACCTGACTCATTCGGCAAAAATCACTGATCCATTCCGGGTCAACCTCTTCGCCCAGCTTCACTGTTCTCAGTTGTGGCTGTCTAACATGCCCTAGTTCCAGCACCTGTACACTAGTCATATCAATCTGTGAATATCCCTGTTCCGCTAACAATGTGTCCAAATGAGCTGGGTGCACAAATGGGGTTATTTTATAAATGATAGGAAGCTGCTCATTCGCATATATTTTCTCGCACTCTACTATCTTCTGCTGTATATCATAGGTAGAGTCATAGATCGGACTAATCGAATTAGCTCGCTTCGTATAACCATTCGCGAACCGCAGTAGCCATCCATCATATAAGAGCGTCGATAACGATGGCCAATGATTCAAGGATAATTCCTCAATTAGTTTGCTATCCATTGATATCCCCCTTTCATTAGTTTGAATTATAATACTATTTTATGTATACATATTCAATATAGTGAATCATTATCTATTCTTGAAACCTTGCATACTCTAACATTTACTGTTATATTACCAAGGATGGATTCTTAAATAGGAATCATTATTTTTAAACAAGCAGGTGAATGAAAGATGAGTATTCTCAAAGAATTTAAAGAGTTTGCCCTTAAAGGCAATGTACTTGATCTAGCGATCGGTGTTGTTGTCGGTGGCGCTTTCGGTAAGATTGTCGCTTCTCTTGTAAGTGATATCATTATGCCGTTGGTCGGTATCCTCCTTGGTGGTGTCGACTTGTCCGGACTGGTACTTATCATTGG
>DASYFA010000158.1:0-5037 GCA_036498705.1 Paenibacillus sp. | reverse complement strand
TGATGAGCGCCCCGAACGTGCTGTTGCTTGATGAACCGACAAATGATTTGGATATTCAGACCTTGACTGTGCTGGAAGCATATTTGGATGAATTCCCGGGTGCTGTATTTACAGTATCCCATGACCGTTACTTCCTCGATCGTACCGTGGATAAAATTATGGCTTTTGAAGGCAGCGGAAAGGTAGCTGTTCACGTTGGTGATTATAGCGACTATCAGGAGCGGGTACAGCGCGGCGACTTTGGTAGCAGCCAGGATGCGGAGTCAGAGCGTGTTGGATCAGGTAAAGGAACCCACAGTAACGGGGGAAATGCACACGGAAACGGCAGCTCTAGTGGAGTTACTGCTCAGGATGAGGCTGCTGGTACTTCTGGCCGGGCTGCACGTACGGAGCGGCTGAAGTTCAGCTTTAATGAACAGCGCGAGTATGACGCGATCGACGGGAAGATCGAAGCGACAGAAGCGCGATTGACCGCGATTAGTACGGAGATGGAGCAATCGGCCAGTGATGCAGTAAGGCTTCAAGAGCTGATGCAGGAGCAGCAGACATTGGAAGCAGAGCTGGAGCATTTGATCGAGCGCTGGACCTACTTGAACGAGCTGGCTGAGAAGATCGAGAGCCAGCGCAATCAATAGTTGGCAACGATATGCAGCGTGACTTGCATGGGCTAAGACACAACTGGACAGCCGAAATTAAACCTGCAAAAATGCATCTTTTTATCGCAAAAGTTAGCTGTTTAGGAGAAATACCTGCAAAAATGCATCTTTTTCTTCAAGAATAGGCCCGAAACTCGATTCACTTCTAAAATACCTGCATTTTTGCAGCTATTTTGATAAAATGAAGAATTTATTTGGAAAAGCCTGCATTTATGCAGGTTTTTTTACTAGTTGAATAAGGGCAAACGTTCAATTGAGCCAAGTCATCAAATAAAAAGACGCTCTGTCCCCACAATGCTGCGGGGCTAGATGCGTCTTAGTTTGTCTATCGGGTGGAATCGCTGTTACTCCTTGACGTATGCCGCAAGGAGCTTAGCTGTATTAATCACCGCTTGTGTATGCGTCCGTTCCATCGCATGTGAAGCATGAACGCCCGGGCCGATCAGTGCGGCACGGATGTTGTTGCCAGCGCGCAGAGCGGCGGAGGCGTCAGAGCCGTAATACGGATAAATATCAACCGCGAACGGAATTTCAAGCTGCTTGGCTAACTCGATCAGCTTGCCGGTCATATCATAATCATAAGGGCCGCTGGAGTCCTTGGCGCAGATCGATACATCAGTCTCTTTACAGCTGAGGTCATCACCCATCGCGCCCATATCAACAGCGATCATCTCGTTGATGCCTTCCGGCAGTGAGGCTGCTCCATGACCGACCTCCTCATAATTGGAGAAGAGGAATACAAGGTCATGCTTCGGCGTCCAGCCTTCGCGCTTACTCGATTCGATCAGTCCGAACAGGGCGGCAACACTGGCTTTGTCATCAAGGTGACGGGATTTCACATACCCACTCGGTGTAATAACAGCCCGGGAGTCGAAGGAGATGAAGTCGCCTACGGAAATGCCGAGCTTCAGGACATCCTCTTTGTTCTCCACCATTTCATCGATGCGAACTTCCATATTTGCTTCCTCGCGCTTGTAGCTACGAGCATCATCATAGACGTGTACAGATGGATGCTGGGATAGGATTGTTCCGGTATATTTCTTGCCATCACGAGTATGGATCACGCAGTATTCGTTCTCGATACTGTTCATCATAAAGCCGCCCACTGAGGTCAGCTTCAGCGTTCCGCTCGAAGTGATGGAGCGGACCATCGCTCCAAGCGTGTCGATATGAGCGCTGAGCGCGATGCGGCGGGCCGAGTCGCTACCCTTCAAAGTGAGCAGTGCGCCGCCTTTCTCGTTCAAGGAGAAAGGGATGCCCAGTGATTCGGCTTCAGCGCGAACAAGTTCGATGGCTTCGTGCGTATAGCCGGTTGGGCTTGGTGTATCTAGCAATCTTTTTAAAAGATCTAGAATATAAGCTTCATTGGGTTCTATGTTCATGGTTATATTCCTCCATTGTTAAATCAGGTACTACACTTTGAAACAGTACTACTCGCTTGCTCTTCGTATTGTTCAATCCGAAATTTAAGAAACGGCCCCGATTAGCTATCTGTCGAAGGCTGCTCTTCAGCAGGCTGCTCTTCTGGCTTCGCTTCCGGAAAAACATAGCCTGTTGCTTCTTGAATATGTACAAGCTTGGCATTCAATGTTTTGACTTGCTTCTGCAGACGGTAACCGCGGAAAATACCGAAAGAACCGACAATAATGCCGCCGAGCAGCGTACATCCAAGGATGAGCAGAATCTTTGGCAGGCTGACCGTCCCGAACAGTAAGTTCACATCGACTGTATCCACGTTAATGACGGCAAAGATCGCTGTAATTAACGCAAAGATCAGAGCAAGGATAAGAGACCATTGGATTTTCATGAGGTAACACCTCCTTCTTATAGACAGTATAAAATCCCTCTCCCACAAGGGGCAAGGGATTTTTTAATGACGCTGAATGAAAGGGGACTAATCGGGCGATTATTTCGTCAGCTCTTCCATTTGTTTGATGACATCCTCGAACACGCTCATCGCTTCGCGGATCGGCTCCGGAGACGACATATCTACTCCGGCTTTGCTCAGAATGTTAATGGAGAAGTCGCTGCCTCCGCTCTTCAGGAATCCGAGATAGCTATCTACTGCCGGCTTACCTTCCTCAAGGATCTTCTTGGAGAAGCTGGTAGCTGCGGAGAACCCGGTCGCATATTTGTACACATAGAAGCTGGTGTAGAAATGCGGAATCCGTGCCCATTCCATCTCAATGTCTTGATCGACATTCATTTCTTTGCCATGGTACTTCACATTGAGATCATAGTAGATGGACGACAGCTCTTGCGGTGTCAGTGATTCACCGGCCTCAGCACGCTCATGTACAATCTTCTCGAATTCGGCGAACATCGTCTGACGGAAGATCGTCGTACGGAACTGATCGGCATAGTAGGTCAGTAGATAAAGCTTCTGTTTCGGATCAGTAGACTTCTTAAGCAGATAGTCCATTAACAGTGCTTCATTTGTCGTCGATGCTACTTCGGCCAGGAAGATGGTATACTGCGCATCCCGATATTTCAGAGCTTCATCCGAAAAATAGGAGTGCAGTGCATGGCCCATCTCATGCGCCAGAGTGAACATGCTATTCAGATTATCCTTATGGTTGAGCAGTACGTACGGATGTGTACCGTAAGCGCCCCAACTGTATGCACCGGTCCGCTTGCCCTCGTTCTCGTACACGTCGATCCAGCGGTCCTCGAAGCTTTTGCGAAGCACTTGAAGATATTCCCCACCCAGTGGTTTCAATCCTTCTAGCACGGTCTGCTTGGCTTCATCGTAAGTGATATCCCATTTATATTCCTCAACTAATGGAGCGAACAGATCGTACATATGCAGTTCGTCTACGCCCAGCAGCTTCTTACGCAAATTCATATAGCGATGCAGAAGCGGCAGGCTCTCATGAATGGTATCGATGAGATTGGTATAGACCTCTTGAGGAATGTTATCCCCTTGCAAATACATTTCCAGTACAGAAGGATATTTGCGGACACGGGAATAGAACATGTTCTTATTCACATTCGCACTGAGGGTAGCGGCGATCGTGTTCTTTTGCTTGGCATAGGTTTCATAGACGGCCTTGAAGGCGCGGCGGCGGACATCTCGGTTCGGGTTCTCCAGATATTGAATATAACTGCCATGGGTAAGCGGGACTTCCTTGCCGTTCTCATCTTCAATGTTAGGGAATTTCATATCGGCGTTGTTGATCATGCCGAAGATGCTCTGTGGTGCCTGAGATAAATTGCCTACCTGAGCGAGCAGCGCTTCTTCAGCCTTACTGAGGACATGTGCTTTCTCACGTTTTATCTCCTGTAGGGTGAATTTATAATCGGCTAGCACTGGGTTATCGATCAGCGCATCGAGCTCAGTCTCTGGAAGAGACAGAATTTCAGGAGTGATGAAGGATAATGACTCGCTTACCTCAACGCTTAGTTTCTTGGCTTTTTGAAGCAGTGCCTGATATGTAGGGTTGGTTGTATCTTCATCGTGATGAAGATGAGCATATACGTACAGACGCTCGAGCTTGAGCGAGATGTCATCCTCAAGAACGAACACTTCTTTGATGATTTGTGGAGTGTCCAACTTGCCCTCGTATTCGGATGGTTTCTTCTTCAAATCCTTTAATTCATTGTAGGATGCGTCCCAGGCCTGTTGGCTTGAAAAAAGGTCTTTAAGCTCCCATGTATGGTTTTGCTCAACGTCAGATCGTTTTGGTACTGTGCTCATTGGTATCCTCCTCTGTTTTGGGTGAATTGAAGTTGCAGATGTGGGTTGATCAAAGGTGATGTCAGCAAATATTCCGGAGAACAGCAGACAGCTAGATAGCAGGAGAGGAAGTACGGATTGTTGGTTCAAGCGGATATACCCTCCTAGTAAAATATAGGAATTAGTATATCCTCACTTGATGAGTTATATTTGCTGGCAGTGATCTTCCGGAATTTCTGAATCAACCTAAGTTCCAAAAGCTGTAAACAATTAAAGCAAAGGCTGCCACAATCATGACTATAGCGGTGGTGGCAAGTCCGCGTTTCAGTTTGGGCGGGACGGAATTTTTGCTAAGGATCAGTACAAGCCCAAGACAGAATGCGCAAATAATGAAGATAAGGTAACTGGAGCTATCCATGAAAGTACTCGCTTTCTACATTTTTTAGAATCGCAGCCACCAGTTAGGGGCTGCGATTGCATCCAAGTAAGCTATTAAGGACAGGCCTCTTAAACGAGCTTAAAGGCGGCCATAATCTCGCTCCATTCCTCTTCACGGTCGACGAAGTCTACCTTCGGGAATCGGTCATTGGCCCATTTTATAAGGGCAGGACGGCTGAGAAAGGTATGTGTTTCCTCGCCCCATTGGTCCGAGATTTCACGCAAAATGATATACTTGCCTTGCACCTCCACTGTCATCATATTCCA
>DASYFA010000157.1:0-3064 GCA_036498705.1 Paenibacillus sp. | reverse complement strand
CTGCTTCTTGCGAAGTTCACCAAGGTACTGGTATTGAATGACAACCATGAAAATAAAATAGGCGACGAGACAACTGACAATTGTCCAGATAATCCAGCTTTCCATAGCTGATCCCTCCTGATTTCATCTTAACATAATTGGAAAACAATTCAATGATACTGCACTTTTTTGGGAGAGATGGGAAGTGGGGGTGTATAGTTAGATGTAGTTCTAATACATCACGATATAAGTTATAATGATTGACAAAAAATGTTTGAAAGTTATTTACATTTGTTGCATTCCTTCATACAATTATATTGTTATTCAAATTTTAGTCATAGGAGGTCGCTTTGTGATCGCTGAGGAAAAGGACAAGACCAAGTTCATATTGTTCGGCTTGCTGCTCGGCATTTTAATGTCAGCCATGGACAATACGATCGTGACAACGGCGATGGGAACGATCGTCTCCGAGCTAGGCGGGATGGATCAGTTCGTATGGGTCACCTCCGCATATATGGTAGCAGTTATGGCAGGGACGCCGATCTTCGGCAAGCTGTCCGATATGTACGGACGGAAAAGGTTTTTTATTTTTGGTATCGTAATGTTTATTCTCGGTTCAGTGTTGTGTGGGGTTGCAACAAGTATCGTTCAACTTAGCATTTTCCGTGCGATTCAAGGGATTGGTGGCGGAGCGCTGATGCCGATTGCCTTTACGATTATTTACGATATCTTCCCGATCGAGAAGCGTGGTAAAATGACGGGACTGATGGGGGCTGTATTCGGTACTTCGAGTATTTTCGGCCCGTTGCTCGGTGCGTTCATTACGGACCATTGGGGCTGGAACTGGGTCTTCTATATTAATGTACCTATTGGTATTATTGCGCTTGGCCTGATTATCGTCTTCTATCATGAATCATTGACACATGAGAAACAACGGATTGACTGGGGCGGAGCGTTTACACTGGTTGGTGCTGTTATCTGTCTGATGTTTGCACTTGAACTAGGCGGGCAAAAATATGCCTGGAACTCTGGTGTGATTATCGGCTTATTTGTTGGATTTGCCGTATTGTTCGTTTCCTTCCTGCTAGTGGAGGTACGGGCCAAGGAACCGGTCATTTCGTTCTCGATGTTTAAAATTCCATTGTATGCTACAAGCAGCTTGCTTGCGCTGTTCTATGGTAGTGTATTTATTATTGCGACGGTATATATTCCAATCTATGTGCAAGGGGTATACGGCGGATCGGCGACCAATTCAGGGATTATTCTGATGCCGATGATGCTGGGATCTGTATTTGGCAGTATGTTGGGCGGGATCTTATCTTCGAAAATGTCCTACCGGAGTATAATGATGATCTCTGCGGTGTTCTTCTTGGGCGGTATTTTTGCTCTGAGTACGCTGACTAGCGATTCATCTCGTATGCTATTGACCTTGTATAGTATTTTGACCGGATTTGGCGTAGGGTTCTCGTTCTCTGTACTTGGGATGGCTGCGGTACATCATTTTGATGCACGGCAGCGAGGAGCAGCGACTTCAACGAACTCATTCCTGAGATCGCTTGGCATGACGCTTGGCATTACGATTTTCGGGATTGTTCAGCGTAATTTGCTGGCGAGTAATATGGCTGATGCATTTGCAGGGATGGGGCAATCTGGACATAGCTTCGGAGACACGCGGGATATGCTTAGCCCGGAGAAGAGAGCTCAAATTCCGGCACCGATTTTAGAGAAAATAACAGGTGCGTTATCTTCTTCGATCACTCATACCTTTATGTGGGCCTTGATTCCGACTGCATTAGCCGTAGTTGTAGTTATCATGATGCCGAAGGATCGCATTAAGCCAAAAGTAGCGCCGAAGAGTGCTGAGGTTACGAAGCAGCATGGATAATGTAACGAATAACATTTGTGAGAAATATGTAATGACTGAATAAATAGTGCAACTTATATAATTGAGTGTTTAAAAAGTCAGACTTTCAGCACCGAGAAGGTTGGATGAAGCTAGGGACTGAGGAGCGGAGCGTACGTTTTGGGTACGTGAGCACCGGAAGGCCCGGCTGAATTCAAGACTCGATGCCTTGATAGCTTCATGATTTCCTTCGTGATCAAAGGGGGACTTTTTAAACAACCTCTATAAATAAGCGGAGCCCGCCTGACTGCCGCACTAACCGAAGCTTTAGAAGCGAATGGGAAGTGCGTGGAATAAGGCGGGCCTTTTTATTTACTAATTATGATTCGTACATATCCTGCAGTTCTTTGACTAACTGTGCCGGTCTTCTACCATAGAGGGCATCAACGAGGTTCTTCGCCGCAAGCATCGCCATGTCCCGTCTTGTCTTAGCTGTTGCCGAACCGGTATGCGGCAGGACTACGACATGGTCCATAGATAATAGCGGATTGTCGGATGCAACAGGCTCTTGCTCGAATACATCCAGTCCTGCGCCGTATATTTGCCTGGAGCTCAGCGCCTTAATCATAGCGGATTCATCGACTGTAGCTCCACGCGATGCATTGATGAACACAGCAGTGGGCTTCATTAGCGCGAATTCGTGTGCTCCGATATAATGCCGGGTCTCTGGAGTAAGAGGCGTCATCAGTACGATAAAATCGGCCTCTCGCAGTAGTTCATCCTTAGAACGGTATTCGGCGCCTAATTCAGATTCGACAGCTAGATTCTGGTGGCGGTTATGGTACAGCAGGTTCATCCCGAATCCCCATTTTGCCCGTCTGGCTACGGCTTGTCCGATATTACCCATACCGATGATTCCCAACGTCTTATGGTGAACATCCAGGCCGAATAGCAGTTCGTTGTCATCGCGCTGCCATCGACCAGCCCTGACATACTTGTCAAGTTCCGGTACACGGCGGGCTACGGAGAGCATGAGAGCGACGATCAAGTCGGCGACGGTATCATCAAGCACCTCGGGGGTATTGGTACCGAGAACCTTATGTTCTCGCATCGCGTCCAGATCGAAGTTGTTGTAGCCTACGCTGATGTTGCTGACGACTTTTAATTGGGGGGCATTCTCCAGTAGTTCCTTGTTGACTCTTGTTCCGGAAGTGAGCAACCCTGCGGCGTTCCCGATATTCT
>DASYFA010000156.1:0-6985 GCA_036498705.1 Paenibacillus sp. | reverse complement strand
ATGCAGCTAGTCCATTTGTACAGCTATCATCCGGATGCGGTATGGAATCAGATTTTTTTAACGTTGATCGCCTATGGCTTAGTTATGCTCGTGCGCAAGGAATCAGGTACCACAAAACCATTGTGGACGTTTCTTAAGCTTCTACGAAATCATATAAGTAATCCGTGGGAGCAGTTCTTATGTGTGCTGAACCGAGAACCAGCTAAGCACTCAGTTGGTAGGAAAAAGAAACCTAAAATGGGGCGTCCACGAATACGTCCGAAGAAGTATTCGACAATAAAACAAATCGTAGACTAGTTCATAGATTTAATTACATTTATTGGTAGCATGTTCCTATAGTTTAATGGGTGCTCGCTTTTTAGGTTCCAGTTACAATAACCAACTGTAAATATTTATAACAAATTATCATTTTATCTATAAATAGATACATCAAGAAAATGGTGTAAGGTTATATGCAATGCTAGTGCAAAAATGCAGGCTTTTTCTATGTTTTTTTGAAATTAGCTCCATTTCGAGTGTAAAAACTGCATTTTTGCAGGATTTTTGCTGGACACAGGCTTTGGCATAGGAATAACTGCACTTTTGCAGTTATTCAGTCTGTTAGGTGCATTATGCGTAAATTGAGCTTCAAATCTATGCAGTTTCGTACGTGACACTGCGCAAGTTAGCCTCAATCTATGCAAGTCACACGTCACACCACGCAAGCTAGCCCAATTTCTGCAATTACACTTTACACCGTCTAAATAACTTATTTCACATATCCACCGTACAACTCACCGTTAATTTGAGCGGACAGGTTCATTTCGCAGCGAGCGTCGCGAAGACCAGAGCCGCCAGCCGGTCAACAGAGCGGCTACGAGACAGATCGTCGCTGACGTCTGGAAGACGACATGCATTCCGCTCAGGAAGATGTCCGGGCGGTCCGGAATCAAACCGGTAACACGGTAGCCTGCTTTGTGACTCATCACGCTGAACAAGGTAGTGGTTGCTACCGTAATCCCTACGACCATCCCGATATTACGGATTAGACCGTTGATGCTGCCAGCAATCCCAAGCTGCGTCCGCGGCACCTTGGACATGACTAGCGAATTGTTCGGGGATTGGAATATCCCGCTACCAAGCCCGAGCATAGCGATCCATACAGCGACGAGAGCAATATGGCTGCCGCCGTGCAGTGAAGCGAGGCCGAACTGGGCGATGACCATCACGATCAGACCGATGAAGGTTAACAGCTCTGAGCCAATCTTATCCGACAGAGTACCGCTAAGCGGGGCGATGATGACCATGACAATTGGGAAGATCATCAGCAGGAATCCGGCTTGAGACGGAGACAAGTTAAGAATGCTCTGTGCATAGAAAGGCGCGATAATGTTGTAGCAGAAGTTCGCAACGAAGACGAGAAACCCGCACATAATACTTAGCGAGAACAGCGGATTCTTAAAGAGCGATAGCTGAAGCAGCGGCTCCTGCTTGTGCATCTGCACCCACATAAAGGCGATAAACACAACTACTGAAGTGATTAATGCGGCTATAATACGGTAATCCCCGTAGCCAACTTGTTGTCCAAGCAACAGCCCTGAGAATAGGGCAAGAATAAATAGCGTGAATAACAGATTGCCCGGCTTGTCGATCTTCACTTGCAGCTTCGTAATATCCTGAGGCAGCGTCTTAGCGCCAACGATAAAGGCGATGATCCCGATCGGGACATTCACCCAGAATATATATTCCCAACCTAGGCTGGAAATGATAATACCGCCGAGACTTGGGCCGGCGATACTGCCAAGCGATACGAAGGTTCCGATGAACCCGAGTGCCTTGCCACGTTCCTGGGGCGGGAAGATATCAGTCACAATCCCCTGATTATTCGCCATTGTCATTGAGGCACCTAGGGCCTGAATGAGACGCGAGGCAATCAGGGTGGTCAAGTTGTGGCTTAATCCGCAGAACAGTGACCCGATGGTGAAAATGATCATGCCTAGCTTGAATATTTTTATTTTGCCGACGATATCTCCAAGCTTGCCGAAGAACAGGATCGCTGCGCAGATCATCATTAAGTAGCTGGTGACTACCCATTGTGTCTGAGCTACCGGCAAATCAAGCTGCTTCGATATCACAGGCAGGGCGATATTGACGATGCTTCCGTCCAGTGTGGACATGAAGGTGAACAGATTAATGACAATCAGAATTAACCAGCGCTTGTTCTGTACAGCGGGATCATCCTGATACGTTTTTCGTGTCATTTCTGGATATGAACTCATGCTGATGACCTCACTTATCATTGCAATATAAATTTGTTGCACGTACAACTAAATCACATATTCAAAGTGTACTCCAATTTAGTTGCACCTGCAACAAAAATACGATAAGATTTTTAAAAGGTATAAATTTCTGATATAGAAGGGCAAGAATAGTCATGAACTCGATCGGCAAGCTGATATCTTTTATCAACCGAATCAATCAGAAGGAACTGGCCAACAAACTGAGAGATTATAATATAGGCGGTGGCGGACACCATAGCTACCTGAAGACGATTCTAATGAATCCCGGCTTGAACCAGGATCAGCTTACATGTGAAGTGAAGTTTGATAAGGCTACTACGACCCGTTGTATTAAGCAATTGGAGGAGGCGGGCTATGTCGAGAAGATCGTAGACGATAACGACCGTAGATCCTATCGGCTATATCCAACCACCAAGGCCAAGCAATTCGAGCCTGTACTGGTCTCTATTCTGGATGAATCCAACAAGAGTCTTGCCGGCTGCTTGTCCGAGGAAGAGAAGGAGCAACTCAGAACACTACTGCAGAAGGTCTATGACAACTACAATTCACGCTAAGTAATATACTCTAAATTTTTGCAGTCATGCATAAGCGGATTTCACTCTTTGAAGAAGGGCGGATTCGCTTTTTTCTTTTATCTAGTATAATTTTGTTAAAACTATCTATGTCAGGAGATGAAGCGATCGATGCGGATATTAGTGCTGGGTGCCGGAGGAGTCGGCGGTTATTTTGGCGGCCGTTTAGTTGAGAAGGGGGAGGATGTTACCTTTCTCGTAAGAGAACACCGCAAGCATCAGCTTGAGCAGGAGGGATTGGTGATCCGTAGTGTGAACGGCGATCTCACATTGAAGCCGCGGCTTATCACAGCACAGGAGCAGGCGGAGCCTTTTGATTTGATCTTGTTCTCAACGAAGGCTTACCATATAGAGGGGGCCATGCAGGATGTGAAGCCGTTCGTAGGAGAGAAGACGGTGATTCTTCCGCTGTTGAACGGCGTTGCTCACATCTCACTATTGCAGCAGGAGTTCGGGGCGGACAAAGTGATCGGTGGACTATGCTTCATCGAGACTACTTTGAATGAGCAGGGTCATATCGTTCAGACGAGCAAGGGGCACTATGTCCGATTCGGAGGGTTCGGGAACAAAGAGACAGAGAGAATCCGTGCGATTGAAGAAACCTTGAGCGGAACGAAGGCTTCATTCGTGCGAAGTTCTCATATTGAGCAGGATATTTGGCATAAATATTTGTATATTGCTACTATCGCGGGTGTAACGACTTTGATGCGAGCTCCGTTAGGTCCGATTCGGGATAGCGAGAATGGATATGAGTTCATCCGTGGTGTATTCCAGGAGGGTGCGACGATCATGTTAGCACATGGTGTGCCACTGGATTCGGAGATTGTTACTCGGCATATGATCACGATGGAGAAGACGGACTACACTATGAAAGCATCTATGCTAAGAGATATGGAGAAGGGGCTATCGATCGAGGGACGTCATCTACACGGTCATTTACTCGATTTGGCTAATGAGCTTCAAATTGAAGCCCCGCTGCTTGAGGTGATTTATCGTAATCTGCAAGTCTATGAGATTATGCAGCAGCAGTTATAGTTCCAGTTCTAGCGAAATTACATAGCTATAGAAGTTGAACAAAAGAAATGCAGGGAATAGGCAAGAGGGTGAAATGATTCTGGAGAAGCGTAGCGTTCGCCTTTGTGAATGGATTTCTACCTCGTTAGATTCTATGAAATTAGGAAATCCATGAACAACAGCGATCGGAAGAACATTTCACCCGGCTGCCACCATCCTTATAGTCATTAGTTCAACTTATATAGCATTTATCCCACATTATCCAAAAAAACAATCATGGAGGCGATCGGATGGTTCCAGAGATCCCAAAAGGAAATTTGCAGAGTAATGTTGAGAGGTTCTCAGGGTTTGCGAATGTGTACGATGCTTATCGTCCCGAGGCCCCTGAGATGGTTACTGAGATATTGACCAGATACCTGCAGAGAGAGCCGGAACTCGTAATGGATTTAGGCTGTGGTACAGGATTGTCTACTCTGATCTGGAATAGGCGGGCAGCGCGGATCATAGGAGTAGAGCCTAATGATGACATGCGAAGCGTTGCCGCAGCTAAGCTAAGGCATTTCTCGGCGGGGTCCTCCGATATCGCTTTTGTTCCTGGTTATTCCAATCAGCTAAATGTGGAGTCGGAATCGGTTGACATTATTACCTGTTCGCAGTCATTTCATTGGATGGAGCCGGTAAGTACATTACGCGAGGTACACCGTGTTCTACGGAATGGAGGCGTATTTGCTGCCTACGATTGCGACTGGCCGCCGATGCTAAGTTGGGAGCTGGAGAAGCAGTACATGGAATTGTATGAAAAATGTGATGAGATCCTGGATCGAGAGATGGTCGAGGAATCGAAGGTCGTCAAACGGAACAAGAACGAGCATTTACAAAATCTACAGGCTAGCGGAGCCTTCAGATATACGAGGGAGTTTGTATTTCACCATCGCGAACTGTGCAATGCCGAGCGTTATGTCGGACTGGCATTAAGCCAGGGCGGCCTGCAGAGCGTGCTAAAGCTCGGCAGCACAGAGCTTGATGGCGATATAGCTTCTTTCCGAGAACAGACGGATAAATATTTTAACGGGCATATGAAGGGAATTATACTTAGCTACAGAATGCGTCTTGGCATAAAATAGATCTTCAAGTTTCAAAAAGAGTCGATTTTCAGCACCGAGAAGGTTGGATGAAGCTAGGGCCTGAGGAGCGGAGCGTACGATTTGGGTACGTGAGCACCGGAAGGCCCGGGTGAATTCAAGATTCGATGCCGAGTTACTTCTTGATTTACTTCGTGATCAAAAGCGGATTTCGAACATTGCTGCGACGTCCGGTATGAATTGCCCGTGTATATGAGACCAGTCATTGGTGAGCGGATTATAAATATAATCATGCTGCCAGGTCTCGATATGACGGGCTATTTCTGTTACCGCGTGGATGATATCGTCTACTTCTTGTAACGTCATGATCGGATGAAGCGATGTACGTATCCAGCCGGGCTTGAAGGAATAATCTCCATTAATGACGCTCTGCTCAATAAAGCGAGAGAGCTCGGGGGTAATACCAAGTAAGTAGTGGCCATAAGGGCCGGCACAGGAACAGCCGCCTCGTGCTTGAATGCCGAAACGGTCGCTCAGCAGCTTCACGACAAGATTGTAGTGGTACCCTTGGATAATCCATGAGACGATGCCCAGACGATCCTCGGAGTTCGCACCCAATACGTCAACGCCGGGAATCCGCTCAAGCCCACGGAGCAGATGGACCGTTAGTTGATGCTCGCGAGCTAGGATCAGCTCCGGTCTCATTTTTTCTTTTAACTTCATACATAGTGCGGTCTTGATCGTCTGGATGATCGGAGGGGTGCCGCCATCCTCACGTTTCTCCATATCACGGACATAATGCTTTGTGCCCCAAGGGTTCACCCAATCGACGGTACCGCCGCCGACATGATCGGGAATTCGATGGCTGCACAGGGAGTTGCGCACGATCAAAACACCACAGGTACCAGGGCCACCAAGAAATTTATGTGGCGAGAACAGGATGCCGTCCAGCTGTTCTAGAGGCTGCGCAGGATGCATATCGATGGGCACATAAGGAGCGGATGCGGCAAAATCGACGATACATATTCCTCTATGCTGATGCATGACCTTAGCTAACTGATGATAGGGGGTCGTTCTTCCGGTTACATTGGAGCAGGCAGTGAAAGCACCAATCTTAAAATGGCGGTGCTTGTAAAGGTTCAGCGATCGCTCTAATTGGGCGGGGCTTACTTCTCCATCCTCCCCGGGCTCAAGCATGATAACATCTCCAATCGTCTCTGCCCAAGAGATATGGTTGGAATGATGCTCCATATGGCTGACAAAGATGACGGGACGATCTCTTTCCGTAAATCCAAGTGAAGCAGTCTGCCATTCAGGCACCTTAAGACCAAGCAAACGCTGCAGTTTATTAATGCCCGAGGTCATTCCCGAACCTGTCAACATCAAGATGTCGTCAGGACCGGCGTTTACATGCTGCTTGATTATTTGACGAGCCATTTTGTAGGCTTGGGATATCGTCTGGCCCGTTAGACTAGACTCGCTATGCGTATTGGCCATATAAGGCCCGAACTGTTCGGTAATCGCCGCTTCAATCGGTCCGTACAATCGTCCGCTTGCTGTCCAATCGGCATAGATCATCTTTTGCTTACCATAGGGAGTGGGATAGGTCTGCTGGATTCCGATCGTTCTGCGCCGGAAGGGAAGGAAATGCGCTTCAAGGGTCTCGGGATTATTAACGCTGACCGAATCAGCTGTATGAGTTGCATTTTTCAACATAACACTCGTTCCTCGCTCATTTCATTGATGACTCAGTATATGCTGGGGACAGCGGTAGGGGCGAATGCCTAGACTCGATTTTTTGTATTTTCCAAAAAAAAGCGATATACCGGGGTCGCGGGAATATCGCTTTATCTATCTATGCTGTGTGGTTCAAAAAGGTCGGTTTTCTTATCAGAAAGTGAACTTTTTGAACTACCTCTAGATGAATAGTTGAATGTCAGATTCCAGGGCATCTCTTAAGTAGCTCTGGGCATCGACGATTTCTACTCCGGAGAGGAATTCTTCCGGCTTCAGGCCCATAATTTCTACGGATAGCTTG
>DASYFA010000155.1:0-3455 GCA_036498705.1 Paenibacillus sp. | reverse complement strand
TCGAATATGGCTAGCAGATGAGTATTATCCGTCGTTGCGATCTCATAATGCCACCAGCCCTGCGGAACATTGGCAACTTGGCCTGGTGTGATTGGGAAGTTAAGCAATTGGTTGGTAAAAGGATTAATCAAGGAGACGACGGCCGAGCCAGCGATACAATACACTAATTCGGAAGCATTCTGATGATAATGAGGTTCGATCGTTCCGCCAGTGCTGAGAAAAATATCGAGCAATGAGTTGTTTCCAAGTGTATTCAATTGATTGATCGACAGGGTATTAATATAATTTTGATTGTCTTTCTTGAAGAATTGGTTGTTCTTTAAATCGTAAGTGAAATTGACATTGGGCGAGGTATAATCCATGTAGGAGATAGACATATGCTCTTCTCTCCATCCTTTCGCTTGAATTAGATGTGGTATTTTATGCATTCGCCCAGTGCGTAGTGATTGAGACTCCCCTTTAGTATGGGGTTACGAAGATACAGCAAATATCGTATTTATAAGGAGGATAAATTCATGATTAGTGAGAGAACCGCTTGGCAAACTGTTCTAATCCAGACGGAGATAGTGGCGGGCGACCCGGATCGCAATCGGGTAATGCTGGAGCGCAAAATGAGGCAGGCTGCAGAAGCGGCAGTGAAGCCGGATGTTATTGTATTGCCTGAAATGTGGAATTCAGGTTATGCACTTGAGCAAATCGATGAACTAGCAGATCTAGATGGGTTGACGAGCCGTGCCTGGATTTCAGAGTTTGCTCGGAAATATCAGGTTCATGTCGTCGCTGGATCGATTGCTGAGAAAAGAGAGGGCCAGGTGTACAACACCATGCTGGTGTTTGACCGGACGGGGACAGAGGTAGCAGCTTATTCCAAAATACATCTGTTCGGGTTAATGGATGAGGATAAGTATTTGGTGGCAGGGGATAGAGCCGTTACGTTCAAGCTTGACGGGATAACGACGGGTGCGTCGATCTGTTATGACATTCGCTTCCCGGAGCTTGCCCGGTCATTATCTCTAAATGGTGCACAGATGCTATTCTTACCGGCCCAGTGGCCGCATCCACGCCTGCAGCACTGGCGTACTCTTCTAACCGCACGGGCCATTGAAAATCAGATGTATGTGATCGCATGTAATACGGTTGGCAGCACTGGCGATGATCATTTCTTCGGTCATTCAGCAATTATAGATCCATGGGGAGAATGGATCGCCGAGGGTGGGGAGACAGAGGAGATCGTGAGCGGCCGGATCGATCTCACTCTAGTCAACCAGGTGCGCCAAAGGATTCCTGTCTTTAAGGACCGTCGTCCGGAGGCTTATGAGTTGTAGCGTTCTGCCAGGATCCTCTTGAACGTCTCAATGAATGCCTCCGCTGCCTTCGATAAATAACGCCCTTTACGGTAGGCGATAACGAGTGTGCGACTAGGAGCAGGATCGCTAAGCGGCAGATAGACCGGAATTAGCTCACTGCGTTTGGCTCTCGCGATGAAGTGAGGGACTAGCGTAATTCCCATCCCGGCCGCAACTAGGGACTGAACGGTCTCTATGTTGTTGCTCTCAAATACAACGTTTGGTTCGAAGCCAGCTTGATGACACAGGTCGATCGTTATTTTCCGGAAGCCTTGTCCTTTCTTCAGTACGATGAATGGCTCGTCCTTCAACTGTTTCAAGGAGACTCCGCTTCGATTTGCGGACTGGCTTGCCAGGGGGTGCTGGGGTGGTACGGCCAGTTCGATCGGTTCTTCGCCAATTGGTTCGTAGGTAAGCGTTGGCTCCTGCAGCGGCAAAGAAAGCAGGCTCAGATCTGTGCCACCACCTGCCGTTAGCTTCTCCAGGTTTAACGAAGTATCTTCCCGCAGTATGATATCGATGTCCGGATAAGCGGATTTGAAGGCGGGTAGTACATACGGGAGTAAATGTGAGCCTGTTATTGGCATACTGCCAATTACGACGCGTCCAGCACGAAGCTGGGAGATGTCATCCATTTCTTGGCGCAGTTCCTTAACGGCATCCATAATCTTACGGGCATGCTCGATGAAGCTCTCACCGGCATATGTCAGCTCAACCGCGCTGGTGTTGCGCTGAAACAACTTGACACCGAGCTCCTGCTCCAGCTTGGACAATTGCTGGCTTAGTGAAGGTTGGGCAATATGCAGTTTGTCGGCCGCGCGTGAGAAGTTCTTTTCCTCGGCTATTTGAAGTGTATATTGTAGCTGTCTTAGTTCCATAACTGCACCTCTTTTGATAGATAGATTTAGTGCGACGCTTATTTACGTTGCTTATATGTTTTACCTATAACTATTATATGATATATAGGCAAAATTAGTCAGATAGAATATCCTGTTCCGGTAATATATGTCGAACATGTTTGTTAAAGGCGATTCATTCTATGTATAATAGGGATAGTAGAACTCATGGGAGGTATTTGTGTGCGAAAAATATGGAAAGAGGTTCAAGGCTGGGGCATAGCAATCATCATTGGATTTGTACTTAGTATATTGATCGGTATATTCGTGATTCAACCTTATAAAGTGGATGGACACTCTATGGAACCGACACTGAAGGACACTCAACGAATCTACGCGTGGAAGATCAAGCATACACTGGATAAGCTGCCTAAATACGGGGATATCGTTATCGTGGATAGCCGCGTGAACCGGAGCCGTACTTTCCTAGACGATTTATTGGAGCATCCTATCATTAATTTAGTATCTGGCAAAGCAGATAATGAAATTTTCTATGTCAAGAGAGTGATCGGCTTGCCGGGTGATACGATAGAGGTTAAGGACGGCCATGTGTACCGCAATGGGGTAGAGTTGAGCGAGCCCTACATAAAAGAACAAATGGACCTGGGACCGGCTCAATCCTGGGAGGTTCCGCAAGGGGATATATTTGTAATGGGTGATAATCGCAATCATAGCAATGATAGCCGCAGCATTGGTCCCGTTCCGCTGGATCATGTGATGGGAATTGATTTTAAGTAGACTTGAATATTGAACTGTACTAGGCATCCGTTAGGGTGCCTTTTTTGTACATCTACCATGGGCGTTATCTCAAATGTATAAGTGCCGAATGGGGGCTGGAGCGCGCCTAGCGTTAGCCAAGAGCAAGGGTGTCCGTCACGAGACGGAATCTGAAGGAAGTCGGAGGAAATGCATGGAACAAGGTACTCTAACTGGATTCAAGGCAGACTAGTCGGATGAGTTGTACTAATACAACAACGAAATCCAAAGCCTTTAAGGACTATCCCGATAAACTCGAGTAGTCGCGGGCTGAAAGAAGACGATCTTATTTAGGGAGGTTTGTAAAAAAGGAAAATGCGAAGTCACTTCGTTACCGCAACCATAAGGTTGCGCTGGACTTACAGGAGTTAGCAGAGGTAATACCACGCGAGATGGGACGCCGGAAAGAGGAAACCGATACGATACGAGTGAACAATAAAGACAGCCGAATATTCCA
>DASYFA010000154.1:0-4226 GCA_036498705.1 Paenibacillus sp. | reverse complement strand
TGATATTCTTTGAGTTCTTTCTCCGCTTCATCCAGAGTAATTCCATAAGCTTTAGCAAAGCGCGGTATGACGAACCTACTCCATTTGGAATGGGAAAAGCGGCCAGTGAGCCGACAAACCGATTTCCGAGAGGAGAGCTCTGTCATCCATATCATCCATTTGGTAGCCAATTATTATTTCCTCCCATAGGTGAAGAGCAGTTGGAACTGCCGTAATCTACTTCCGCTATCTTGACATAGAATAAGAGTGAAAGCAATAAATATGAAAATATTGTAATTGATACTTGCGCACTTGGAAACATGTGGTGTATTGTAATGTTAATTGCATAGGGATACGGGGGCTTGAGTGAATCAGGCTGAGATGGCAGCATACTCCGCTGCAGACCGTTAATCTGATCTGGATAATGCCAGCGTAGAGAATTTATCGTCCTGTTCATGCTTGTTTTGTGGACTCTTCATGTCTACATTATGGGACTATACAACCGACTGAGCTTATTCAGCCGGTTTTTTTGTTGTTCTCTAGACGGAATATCCCGCAATAATTTCATTAAGGAGTGATAAGAAATGGAAGAAGTTAATTTGCAAAAGGGAAAAAGAGGACTGAAGCTTAGCGATCTTCTGGTAACGGTGCTCATCTCGGTCATTCTCGGAGTCGTGTATCATTTGTGGAGCTCGGTATATGGTCTCTTATCTCCGCTATTCTTTCAGGCGGATGAACTGGTCTACGGTATGTGGTTCATCGCCTCGACGCTAGTATTTCTATTGATCCGCAAGCCGGGTGTAGCGTTGATTGCCGAAGTCGCAGCCGCTCATGTGGAGATCCTATTCGGCAGCGCCTGGGGAATTCAGCTGCTTGTCTACAGTCTGCTTCAGGGTCTGGCTGCAGAACTCGTATTTGCCGCATTTCGCTATCGTAATTTCTCCGCACCGGTCGCCGGTCTGGCAGGTCTTGCCGCTTCTATTGGTTCGTTGATTCCGGATATTTTCTATGGATATGTTGGAGATTATGCACCGTGGATGTTCATCGCCAAATATTCGATGCGTGCGGTCAGCTCTGTCGTAATCGCTGGCTTCCTGGCCCACAGCTTGGCCAAAGCAGTTGAGCGAACAGGGGTAACCAATCTGCTTCGTCCTGTTGAATCCAAAGATCTGGCTGCGTTGGATGATTAATGATGAACACATCTTATGCAAATTTGATTGCAGAGTCTGATATTGAGGTCGCTGAGCAAGCGGCTGTGGTACCCGATATCATTTTGGGGGTGCAAGACCTTCGACTGAAGTTCCCAGGGGAAGCTGATTTTGTATTCAAGGACTTGTCCTTCTCAGTCCGGCGTGGTGAGAAGGTGCTGCTGCTCGGGCCAAGTGGCAGTGGCAAGTCCACTTTGCTCCAAGTGCTGGGTGGGATTATACCTGAAATGGTCGAAGTGCCGATGCGATTCAAGGACAGAATCGTGCCCAAATCGCGAGGAGTGTTGTTCCAGGACCCGGATACGCAGTTCTGCATGCCTTACATCGATGAAGAGCTGGCCTTCGTACTGGAGAATCTATGTATTCCTAGGGAAGAGATGGAGACGCGAATGAGGCAGGTTCTGGATCAGGTCGGCCTGTCTTTCGAGGATATTCATGTCCCGATTAATACGCTATCACAGGGAATGAAGCAGCGATTAGCGCTTGCTTCGGTGCTTCTTGCCGATCCTGAAGTTCTGTTCCTAGATGAGCCTTCTGCATTGCTTGATCCCGAAGGTCGCAAGCAGATCTGGGAGGCGATTCATTCTATAGCCGAAGGGCGAACTCTAGTCATTGTCGAGCATCGGATTGAAGAAATGATTGGGCTCGTGGACAATGTAGTCCTGTTTGGTCCAGATGGACAAATTCTCGGGCAGGCTCCTCCAGTGAAGCTATTTGCCTCATTCTGTGAGCAATTAGAGAAATTCGGAATCTGGTACCCTGGGGTATGGGAGGTGTTCTTCATGTCCCGGAACGGGGAGAGACTTCTGAGTCCCCCTATTGATGTCCCACTTTCCTCATTTGCAGATCCGCTGATTGAGTTGAAGCATTTCCACGGTTACAGGCAGCGGAAAGCTGTGATTGAGGTGGACCAAGCCGCGATATATCCGGGAGATTTCATCGTGATTACAGGGCCAAATGGCGCCGGGAAGAGTTCATTATTACTCAGTTTGATGGGGCTCTTGCCTACAGATGGAACCTACAGGCTGCAAGGGATTGATATGAGCGGAGCCAAGGCGAAACAGAGGCGAACCGAGAGAGTTGCTCGAAAGATTGGCTTTGTATTTCAGAATCCGGAGCTGCAGTTTGTGGCTGATCAAGTGAGTGAGGAAATTGCCTTCTCCTTGTATGAAGAAGGGTATGACAAGGGTAACATTTCATCCTTAGTAAAGCAGGCGATAGAGCAGTTCGGATTAGAGGGAATGGAGCACCGTCATCCCTATCAGCTTTCGCTTGGGCAGAAGAGGCGTCTGAGTGTGGCTGGAGCGACAGTGTTGAATAAGCCGGTGCTGCTGCTTGATGAACCTACTTTCGGACAGGATGCTGTAAGCACCTTCGCTATTTTAGGCTTGTGTGAGGAACTGCGAAGGCAGGGAATTGCGATTGTAATGGTTACGCATGAGGAGAAGCTAGCCGACACGATAGCGACCTCGGAATGGAAAGTCGTGAATGGGCGACTCGTTGATAGAAGGCTGACCAAGCGTGGAGAGACAATGGCTAACCGGAGATGTAGCGATGGGAGCGTGGCCAGAGCATGAACGATTTATTAATTCCGAATCGTGTGAATACATTTCATCGTGCGAATCCGGTCGCTAAGCTGATTTGCATGATTTCGCTATTTATGCTGACGCTTTTCACGCACCGGCTTGATTTTATCTTTTACCAGATGACTTGCTTTTTGTTATTGCTAGTATTCTTCAGCGGACATAGACTGTGGAAAATATCAATTATTATGATGCCGTTTCTAATTGTCTTCCTGGCCTCATCCTCAACAATGATCTTGTTTGGTAAGGGAGATACGATCTGGTGGACATGGGGGCTAATTCGAATTTCGCAGGAGAGCTTCTATCGCGGTATACACATCGGGTTCAAGGCAGTGACGTTTGCCGCGGAAGGTTTATTGTTTGTACTGACAACACCGTCGGTCACTCTGTTTTATGCCTTAATGCAGAAGGCGAAGCTGCCGCCTAAATTCGCTTACAGCTTTATGGCTTCGATCAGGCTGTTGCCGATGATCTGGGAGGAGCTGCAGATTCGCCGTAACGCCTTGAAAATCCGTGGAGCCAGCTCTTCACGGGGAGGGATGAAGTGGATCGGTAGTCTTAAACTATATATTGTTCCGCTTCTAGTCCAAGGAATCAGGAGGGCCCACCGGGTAGCGGTTGCCATGGAGACGAAGGCTTTTGATGGAAAGGGAAGAAGAAGCTACTATTATCCCTCGGAGTATTCGAGAAATGATGTCTGGGCTATTCTCTTGCTGTGTTCGTCCGTTGGTGCTGCGCTACTATTATCGATTCTGTTGCCACCATTTGGGGTAGCCGATGTAAGATACCACTTATGAATAAATCGTAAACAGGCATGTCAAATCGTGTTTGACATGCCTTTTTGATCGCTTAAAGCAGTTCTAGGTCACTATCTTCGCTTACTGTCAATTTCTGATGCTTCAATAAATACCTCGCGTGAGCCATTGGAGTTCGATAAGTATCCTTCCAGATATTTGTCATTCCTGCTTTGCGAAATCCGTAGCGTTGATCACGTCCGTTGCATTCTATAAAGAAAGGGTGTCCGTTATCCGTAAGTCCGATGTCTAGCCCTATGTCAGCTAACATCGGCAAATTTGCGGATAGCTCTGAAGCGATAGTTAAGGATAGAGATTTAACACGAGCCAAGATGCCGGTGACGAGAGGCGCAGGTAGCAGATTGTTCAGTAGCGCAGGAGCTTGGTATGCCGTCCCTCCCTTGGCAATATTAGATATGAAGCTGTCTGAGGGGGCAACCTTAGCGTACAGACCGGTAACATTCCAGGAATCGTTAATCCCTTTCTGTACAGTCACCCGGAGATCCAGTGGCCTGTCATTGTACTCTAGTAGGGGAATCCGCTCTTGTAGGAAATAAGGTGTGCGGGCAAGCAAGTTTTCGAGCCAAACTGGTAAATTTCTCGGATATAACTGCGCTTTGATCCAGCTTTTTTTGCGTACGGAATAATGGATGGTTTCCCAG
>DASYFA010000153.1:0-4420 GCA_036498705.1 Paenibacillus sp. | reverse complement strand
ATCAGGAATGGATTATGTACAAACCACGTTGGGGAGCTTTTTATAACACTTCGCTTGAGCACTTTCTCAGGGAACGGGGAATCGATACAATTCTTTTTTCAGGTTGTAAATTCCCTAATTGCCCGAGAACCTCGATGTATGAAGCTAGTGAACGAGATTTCCGGATCGTCATGATTGCCGACGCCATGTCTCAGGTTTATGAGCAGGGAATGGAGGAGATGAGAAATATCGGGGTCCATGTATGCAGTGTGGCTGATGCGGTAGTTGAAGTGGAACGTGCGATGCCGAGTTAGGGTATTAATTTGGATATAAAAACACACCGTATCAAGGACTCATGTTTGATGATACGGTGTGCATGAGATATATGGAAGGATCGAGGTGGATGTCAATTAAATTAGAGTCGGGCCGCTTGGCTAACTCGCTCTTCAAGCGTCTCACCTGAATCCACATGACCTGTATTGATCGCTTCCCACAGATAAATCGAGGCGATCGAGCCATAAGGCTCCCACATATTTGCAACCTGTTGCAAGTATTTGCGGTCTGACTGTTCCTCCATGTTATGCAGCCATCTAGCGGCACGTTGCAGTCCGGCATCTCCGGTGGATATGATATTCTCACGCCCTAGACCGAAGATCAGGAACATTTCCGCTGTCCACTTGCCAATTCCTTTGATCGAGACGAGCTTGGCTATGGCATCTTCATCACTTAGTTCATGGAGCCGTTCAAGATCGACTTCTCCGGATAGAGTCTTATAGCATAGATCTCGAATATATGCGACCTTGGCGGTGGAGAGTCCAGCAGCACGAAGATCTTCATCACTCTGAGCAGAGAGGGCGGCTGGGGACAACTCCCCAGCCAGTTCGATCACCCGGCCTCTAATTGTTGTAGCCGCTTTGACGGAAATTTGCTGACTAATGATCGACCGAGCAATTGAAGTAAACTGCGGTTCTTGAGTGTTCGTTTTTACCTCGCCAATCAATGAAATTAATGTTCCCATGCGGGGATCGGCAGCAGATAGCGATTTGACCCTTGGGTCATCAGCATGTAAATGGAATGCGATTGAGCTCATTTGTTTAACACCCTCTCAATTTAATCAATCCGATTTATTGCTCATATTCTTCAATCATCTGTATATATCTCTCGATTAAATCGTCAAGCTGGAATTGAACAAGATTCTGCTGAGTCTGCAGCTCAGATAATCGGTTTGCATCGTAAGTTGCTTCCGGTTCCAGCATCGCCGCATGGATCGATTTGAGTGTCTGCTCTAATTCGGCGATATCTCGCTCCAGCTTCTGGATCGTGGCCGGATTAGGTGTTGAAGAAGTTTGCGATGGTTTGGCCGATTGTTCCGATTTTTGTGTTTTTTGGGTCGAACTCGGAATTGAGCTTATGGCCTTCGCTTCATCATGTTCCGTAGTAGAAGGGAAGCTGGTGGAAGACTTCCTTTTTTCCAGCTCGATTCGATAGTCCTCAAACTTACCATACGTCACCGTCATCTGTCCTTTATCAAGTGCCCAGACCTGTCTGGCGATCTTATTAATAAAATATCGGTCATGAGATACGGCCAGAACAGTGCCAGGGAATTCTTCCAAAGCATCCTCTAATGCTTCCCTAGAATCGATATCCAGATGGTTTGTCGGTTCATCGAGCAGCAAGAGATTAGGCTTAAGGTACATCAGTATGGTCAATCGCAGCCGTGTCCACTCGCCACCGGAGAGATTACAAACTTTCTTGAATACATCGGCTCCATAGAAGAGGAAGCGAGCCAGCTGATTCCTAGCTTCGCCAGTCTCCATTCCGATTTCGGAGCGGAAATACTCAAGCACGGTCAAATTCAGGTCTGACGGAGCGGACTCCTGGGCTAAATAACCTGTCTCCGTTCTTGAACCGAGGCGGATCTCTCCAGTATCAGCTGAAGCCATACCGAGAATACACTTAAGCAAAGTACTCTTGCCCGAACCATTTCCGCCGATGAGTGCTGCTGTCTCTCCATAACGCAGCGTATGCGTTATTTCGTTGTACAACCGCCGATCACCGATGGATTTACCAACCCCGGTTAATACGAGAGCATCCTTGCCGGAACGATCGGATTGCTGCAGTTGCAGATCAATGCGCTTGCGTTCCAGTATGGGCCTTTTCAACTTGATCATCCGGTCCAACGCCTTCTGCATCGAGGCAGCCCGACGATGGAAGCCAGGATTTGGCGGGTTGGAGCGGTTCCCCCACTCAATTAGCTGTTTAATCGATTCTTTCATCTTCTGGATTTTCTTCTGCTGCTCCTGATACTCGGCGAACTGCTGAAGCAGTCTTGCTTCTTTCTCTTCTTTATACTTGCTATAGTTGCAATGATAGGTGAAAGCTTCGCCATCTTCAATCTCAATGATTTTGGCGACCACCGCGTCAAGAAAATAACGGTCATGCGAAGTAATGATGGCTGTGCCGCTATATGCGCCAAGGTATACTTCTAGCCATTCGATTGCTTCCATATCAAGATGGTTGGTAGGCTCATCGAGCAGCAGAATATCCGGATTCTGTAGCAGGATTACGGCTAGGCCAACCTTTGTCTTCTCACCGCCGGATAAGGTAGAGAAGGGGCGGTGATATTGCTCCACCGGAATGCCAAGGCCACTGGCAACACGATCAATAGAAGCTTCCATCTCATAACCGCCGCTGCTTTCAAACTCTTCCTGCATATGACCATATTGCCTTAATAGCGCCTCCAGCGTAGAGGGATTCGCAGCTGTATCTAAGGAAGACATCTCGGCTTCTAGCTGCTGCATTTCTTCTTTTATATCTAACAAGTTTTGAAAAGCTGACTGAAGTACATGGTAGACCGTCTCGCCATTCCCGTAATCCGGGATTTGCGCTAAAGTACCAATCCGAGCATTTCTGCGGATGGCCAGCGTTCCTTGATCCGGCATATCACTCCCGGAGATCATCTTCATCAGCGTCGTTTTACCGCTTCCGTTGCGGCCGATCAAGCCGACTTTCTCGCCTTCTTTGATCTCAAATGTTACATCACTTAGTACCAATTCGGCACCGTAGTATTGTTGAATATGTTGGCTTTGAATCATCATGATTAAGTTCTCCTTCGACCTATGCCGCTGCTGCCCGTCGAAGACGTCTATTTAAAGACAAAAGAAGGCTGCAGGAAAAACCTGCAGCCTTCTTTAAAACACACACGTATTTCAGTCCGTGAGGTTAAGGGAGGAGCGGCATTTCGCAATTTGTAATGGATATCGAGTTTCTAAAAATGGACAGACGTATCCCGTTGCGAAATGTCTCATGAGTAATGCCAAAAACTGCCATCGGCAGCAGGCTCAATTGATTCCACGCAAATTTGCGATCCACTCTCCCCACCTCCTTCATAAACATAATTATTGTAAGTATATGATGGGGGGATGGAAAAATCAAGTAGTGGACCTCCATGTCGGGCCCCCATGATGGCGCAACTATGCACTTTGGGTCAGTATCGTATCCCAAGTCTTGCTCCTCATTCAACTTCTTGGACACTTGACAGGATTGTTCAACGTAACGGATGTGATGAAGCAGGATTTGCTTACTGTGTCAGACATAGCTCTTGGGCTGCTAGCTACGCTAGGTATTATTAGTAATCCAACAAAGCCAGATAGTGGCGGATATAACTTGTAGTACAAGTATCTAATAAATAAACTTTATCATGGGTAGAGAAGTCCAGTCTGGATACAAAAAAATGAATAGGATGGTGAGTACTCTATATACAAGGAGGTATGCACAAATGGGTGGATTACTTGGTGGTGTAGGTGTAGGATCATGTGGTGGTGGATTGGGGACTTCAACTGCAGCGATTTTGGTTCTGTTCATATTGCTTGTAATCATTTCAATGGCCTTTGTTTTTTAATTACTCTAGCTATTAGTTTGTCTTTTTCCAATAATTAGAAAAACATATAATTACGTTAGCGGAAACACCGCAGCACAATCCGAAAACATCGGTAAAAAGCTCCGCTGGCTATATGCTGGCGGAGCTTTTTTTAATTATTGATGAAAATATCCTTATTGTGCTACCAAATTTCGGCAGCGTTAACTAACGGGCAGCATAGTGAAATGACTTGCTGACTTGTTTATTTGTGAACTTAAACAGGTGACCCCACATATAATGAAATTAGTCATTCGACTAGTTCATAAATTTTGGAGGTTAAAAAATGGAGCGACAGACGATACCTCATCCAATTCTTTTGGAGGCAAGGCTAATTGCTTCGAATCAAATTTTATTGTCATATGATAAGCGAACCGATTTAGCGTCAGCAACAAATGTTTCGAATTATTGGATTAGAAGCAATATGGGTCCTGATGGTATCGCGAGCGTAGGAATGTCGGATGCACTAACAGCAGAGAACGCAATACGCCCCGATATGGCAATGATAACACCTGCTGACAATAC
>DASYFA010000152.1:0-57708 GCA_036498705.1 Paenibacillus sp. | reverse complement strand
CGTGGGACGAATTTTGTTTGGTAAAATATGCAGTTAAACAAGAACATCCCCAAAACAGATGTCAGTGTCGTGGCCACATGATTCACCAAATCACGTCCTTCCCGTAACAATCCACCCAAGGTCTGAAAATACGAGCCATTCAGAGTTCCAACTTTTGCAAATTCGTGGCTTAATGTCAATAGCAACAGAAGAATGATTACACCAATAATAATGAACACACCCGCAATGATGCCGAAAGCAGCAGATCCAAGAGCTAAACCTTTATTATGCTTACTTAAAATCGGGTACATCGCAATAGGAATACCCACATATGCAACAGCCATTAACAACTGGGAAAACGCTCCTATCAGTACCTGATTTTTATTTGTAGAAGCCTGAACAAGGTAGTCTGCTCCATCTATAACTGGAACAACACTAAATATACCTGTAACCAACCCGGCTAATAATAACACCCCGGTAATTACTGCAGACCTTCTTCCTGAATTTGGATTCTTCCTCATCATCCATGAGCCTCCTCATCCTTACCTGCCCTTATCATCATATTGAAAGACCTCTTCGATGGACTTTCCGAAGACACGCGCGATGCGAAAAGCCAGCTCCAATGAAGGTGAATAATTTCCCTTCTCGATAGCAACAATCGTTTGTCTGGTGACCCCGGCCTTATCAGCTAATTGCTGCTGGGTCATCTCGTTATGATGAAAGCGAAGATTCCGTATATGATTGCTGATCGCATCCTTTCCCATGTTAAACTCCTTTTCTATAAAAGTAGAATTGAGCGATACGTCCCAGTAGATCGGATAAAAAACCGAAGAAGATCAACACAAGAAACGTTAAGTAAGTTGGAAGATCCGTAACGAGCGGAATCATGGATAATATAAACCCGAAGAAAAACACATAAAGCGAAATCCGGTCTGCCTTCAACTCGATGATCTTATCCAACTCATCTTCAAAAGAAGGCCCATCTTCATTCGTGGCGATTTTATTGATGATGACAAACACGACATGAATAATAATCTTAGCTACAATCGACACCGGGAGCAGCACCAGAATGAAGGAACCCCAAAAACTGAAGTCGCTGGCCGAAGTGATGCTGCCTTCCTCGGCCTTGTTTACCGCGTATAAAGTGTAGAGGGTGAAGATGAGTAAACTGCTGATGATGGAAACAAAATTTTTCTTTTCTTGATAGGACATATTGACCTCCTCATTAAAAGAATCATTTCCAAAATGTAAACCAAACTATACATAATGTAATTAAAAATAGATCCTATGTCAAGTTTGTTTTACACATAGGTTATTCACTAGGAAGGGCTTTTCTACCCAATCCAAAAACGCCTCACGAGACTTCGTGTTCGGAGCCCGGTCATTCCTATTTCGAAAGCATGGTCAACTCAACTAGGTAAATCAATAAAAAGGCCAACTTTTCGAAGTGCCTCGGCACCGAATCGTCAGCCTGTCGTGTAGATCATGAGAATAAAAATCCATAAGAACATCAACGCAGGAGCATGCCGCGGCATGCTCCTTTAGCATTTTTCGCCGATAGACCCGTTAAGCTGAACCGTATCATAAATAGCGGCAAGTTTCCGGCTCTACCTAAATCTGTATTCTCCGCCGGAGGAGCAACTTCAATTAGGCTAGAAAGAGAAATAAGTAGATGAAAATGAATCAGGCTAGCTGTTATATGTGCGTTCTTCTTCAACCTTTGCTTTCCTTCTCATAGGCATAAATAATGTGATGACAAGCGCCGCAATAGATAAAATCATCATGAAATAATAGGCATCACTTGCGCCTAGAATGGAAGCAAGTGATTTAAGGTGATCAGCAGTAGTAGAAGGATTGGTCTGCATCACTGTAGCTGCATGGCTTGTTGCCTGCGCGGTATAAATCGTAATCACGACGGCGGTACCAATCGCCCCAGCAATTTGGCGAACGGTATTATTCACAGCGGAGCCATGCATACCGAGTTGTTTGGGGAGCGCATTTAATCCGGCCGTATTAAGTGGCATTGTAATGAAGCTTAATCCAATTCGAAGGCCAATCGTACGAATCATTAAATACATATAAGTTGTCGATTCAGATAAATCTGTTACCGCCCACATGGATGGGATAATAAACAGTAAACCAATGATAAACAGCGGCTTCGCACCAAAGCGATCGTATAATCTACCCGTGACCGGTGACATAAACGCATTCACGAGGGCACCTGGTAATAAAAGAAGCCCTGCATCAAATGCTGTAAATCCACGACCCTTTTGTAGATAGATAGGCAATAAAATCATATCTGCGTACATCATCATCGTGATTAGAACGTTTATAAGTGACGTTAACGTAAAGATTTTATTTTTAAAGACAGATAAATTCAACATGGGGTCATTGGACTTTATTTGTCGAATACAGAAGATGGCTGTTACAACGATACCAATCACTAATGAAAGGACCACGATTACATCGCCCCAGCCTTTACTACCTGCACTACTAAACCCATATAAAATAAATCCAAATCCGACGGTTGATAAAATAACACTTAGCGTATCGAGCTTCGCCTTAGACGTCTCAGATACATTCACTAAATATTTCAATGCCAACAAAATGACGATAGCGATAAGCGGGATTAGGCCGATAAATAACCAGCGCCAAGAGTAATATTGGATGACGAATCCCGCAAGTGTGGGGCCAATGGCAGGAGCGAAGATCATCGCTAGTCCCAGTAAGCCCATTGCACTTCCGCGCTTTTCAATTGGAAAAATGGCAAGAACGACACTCATCATAAGTGGCATAATAATCCCTGCACCAGCAGCTTGAATCATACGCCCTGCTAATAGCACACTAAAGCTTGGTGCCGCTGCACAAATCATCGAACCGATTAATAAAAATAGCATGGAACTTATGAATAATTGACGTGTTGTAAAGCGTTTCATTAAATAGGCTGTAACCGGGATCAATACCCCATTGACCAGCATGAAACCCGTCGAAATCCATTGTACGGTTGTCGCCGATACACGAAACACATCCATTAAATTACTTAATGCGATATTTAATATCGTTTGATTCAATGTTGATAAGAAACAGCCAACGATTAGAATGCTGAGTAATATCCCTTTGTTTATTTTCTTGTTGTCTTCTTGCATATAGAGTAAGCCCTCTTTTCGTTGCTTTTTCGACAGTGTGTCAATAAAATAGAGCATATCAACATTTAAGAAAAATGCCTATCTACAATCTCTTTAAAAATGTTGACTAATCAACAGAAAATATTGATCTGTTAATGAAGTCAGAAAATAATCGATAATTGAGGGATGAAATGTCTATATATAAAAAAGAAGATCCTCGTGCCATTCGTTCGAAAAAGATGCTGAAGAATGCCGTTTTTTCCTTAATAACTGAAAATATCGATATTTCACAACTGACCGTTCAAAAAATTGCGGAACGTGCAGAACTAAATCGTGCAACGTTTTATTTGCATTATGAGGATATTAACGACTTGTTACGGCAGATCGTACATGAAATCTTTGATGACTTAACGATGAAGATTGATCCGTTATTACAAGGAAAAAGTAACAATGAGCAGGACACGTTGGTTACATTTTTAAATTATTTTTATGAATATCGGAAAATTTTTGCTGTACTATTTGAGAACAAGGGATTCAAAAGCCATATGTTCAATCTATTAAAAAATACGATAGAAAAGCGAAGAGACGCGAGAAAGATTCAGTACACAAGGGGAGTCGTTTCGGTTGATATTCTTGCATCGTCACTCCTCGGGATTATTATGTGGTGGATTAAGGATGGCACGCAATTTAGCTCCGAATACATCGCGGATCAAATCTCTTTGATGTATAAAAAAGGGATGTAACATACTCTTGTGAGGATGCATTAGAAGAGAAAATATAAATTGAAAAAGGGGACAGGCGTTTACTTATAAGCCGTGTCCCCCAAGATTGATATCCAACGTGGGGTTACTAAACTGGAATCACTTCATAGGCCAACTTCATGATGGCATCCTTATGTTGAGGGTATTTAGCCAGGAGCTCGTCCTGTGTAAATAACTCAAAATCTCGAAACTCAAAACCAGGTGAAACCATACACCCTACTAAAGAGAAGGTATCTTGATCCGTAACAGATGAACCAAAGATACTATTCTTTGGGACTAGCACTTGCGGGACTTCTCCCTTATCCAAGTTGATTCCTAACTTCAACTCTTTATATTCTCCATTCTCATTGATGACATGTACCGTTAATGGACTCCCTGCGTGATAGTACCATAGCTCATCGGATTTCAAACGATGGAAGTGAGAGATATTAGTTGAGCCTAATAAGAAGTAGATGCTTGTATAAAGCAATCTTGTTCCTTCAAAAGAAACGGACAGTTCTTGATCTGAAGTTTTTTCCTCAGATTCGAACGTTCTTTTGTAATATCCGCCCTCTGGGTGGGGTTCGAGCCCCAGTTTGGATATATAATACTGAGCGTCATGTTTACTCAAGGTGTATACCTCCAGTTATGTTGTGTACTGTGTTAATAATCTTATTATTACTTATGATTTATCAATTTTTCAATTAAAAAACAAACCTCCCTCGGGCGGGAATGAATGTGGAATAACTTGGCAATAGGCATTGGCGCAGCGAAGCGGGCTTGTGGGCATGCTGCATTCGCACAAGCAGGCACTCCGCCCTTGGCGTACAATGAACTATAACCAGTGAGCGAGGTGATACTTCCATGGCACAATCCAAAGAGGTGTTCACACAGGCTATACGGCTGCAGGGTCGGCCGGTATGCATCACCCTGCACAGCGGAAGGACCTACGTCGGCTACATTACCGACGTCAATAGCAGCGGCTTGACGCTGGCCAGCGCCGGAGCTCAGCCGAGCACCTCATCCGGGAAGCAGAGCTCCCGGCGTAAGCAGGGCAGAGCAGGCTCCCATGCCCCGGGCAGTCGTTACGGCAGCCGACGAAGCGGCTCGCGTAAGCCATCCGTCCGTTCTCAATCGCGCAAGTCTTCCGTCCGTTCCCGCTCCCGCAAGGACGCCCAAATATCATCTTTTCTGCCGATATTAGGCTCGTTGTTCGGCGGGGGACTAGGTGGGCTTGGTGGCGCGGGTGCACTCGGCGGTGCGCTAGGCGGAGGCATTCGGCTGTTCGGCATGATCCAGCGATTTGTTCCGGTCGTGAAGTTGGGATACGGCATGATTAGGTCTGTACGCCCGTTTCTAGGTGCCGTTCAAGGCCTGATGACACCAGCCGAAGCTGCCGCAGTAGAAGCCGAGTTACAATAACTGCAAGATGAACAGCCCTTTTGGACGGCCCAAAGGGGCTATTCGTGAACGGTGGGGAGGAGTCTGATCTTTGGCAGATCAGATTCTTTTTTTCGCCTTTGGGATGATGAGCAGAACCGTATCACAAGTAAGCCACCATGAGAGATTATGGTAGATTCATGCTCGTAGAGTGCATATCTTTTAATCACCAATTTATATATACTGGCTGTAATAAAATGAAGAGAGCATATAATCGTATGAGAAAACAGCAGCAGAAAGGAAGTTATTATGAAGTTTACTATTACTCAAGAGGTGCTTAGAAATGTAAGCGCTACAAGCGATAGTACATCAATATCAGACGCGCTATTTTACTCGGAAGAGGAAGCTTTCAGTGGTGTGAACAAAATAGCCAAAAAGGTTATGCATGATGTGGAGTTGGTCTTTGGTTATGCACCGCAAGCAGCAACAGACAGAAGCCAGCTTGGCAAAAATGTTGTACTGTATGGAACCGTGGGCCACAGCCCAATGCTGCTCGAGCTTGAAGAGAACGAGCTGATAGATTTGTCAGACATCAAAGGAAAGCGAGAAGTATTCTTATTCCAAGTCGTAGACCGTCCTTTTGAAGGTGTTGAAAAAGCATTGGTTATTGCGGGAAGTGATAAACGCGGTACGATCTATGGTCTTTTTCATCTATCAGAGCGACTCGGGGTTTCTCCGTTGGTGGATTGGGCGAATGTGAAGCCAGAGTGGAAAGAATCGTTCTCTTTGAGTGCGGATTTGAAATATATCTCTAAAGAACCATCTGTTCGTTTTCGCGGCTTTTTTATTAATGATGAATGGCCGGCCTTTGGCAATTGGACGATGAAAAATTATGGCGGTTTTAACGCAGAAATGTATGATCACGTCTTTGAGTTATTACTAAGATTAAAAGGGAATTATCTCTGGCCTGCGATGTGGTCAGCTCGGTTTTATGATGACGGGCCTGGCTTGGCCAATGCGGAACTGGCAGATGAATATGGAGTCGTCATGGGGGCTTCCCATCACGAGCCTTGTTTGCGATCGGGAGAGGAATATAAATATCTCCGCGGCAAGGATTCAATTTATGGTGATGCCTGGAATTTCATTGTGAACAGAGAAGGGATTACGAAGTTCTGGGAAGACGGTCTGAAGCGGAGCGGGAAATTTGAGAGTGTGATAACCGTTGGCATGCGTGGTGAAGCGGATACGGCAATCATGGGTAAAGGCGCTACACTTGCTGATAATATTCAATTGCTGCAAGAAGCCATACATACACAGAACCGGTTGATCCGGGAAAATGTCAATCCAGACCTGTCAGAAGTACCAAGAATGTTGGCCTTATATAAAGAGGTGGAGCCGTTCTTTTATGGAGATGAGCATACACCAGGATTAATTGATTCGGAGGTACTTGAGAACATCATTCTCATGCTCTGCGATGATAACCATGGTAATCTCCGGACATTGCCAACAGAGGAGATGCGTAACCATCCGGGCGGTTATGGGATGTATTATCATTTTGATTATCATGGTGGACCGATCTCTTTTGAATGGATTAACAGTTCGTACCTCCCGAAAATTTGGGAACAGATGACGATGGCTTATGACTTCGGAATCCGCGATCTTTGGATCGTCAATGTGGGTGATATTAGTACACAGGAGTTCCCGTTATCCTATTTCCTTGATTTGGCGTATGATTTTGAACAATGGGGAACCGATGCTCTTAATAAGACGGATCTATATACAAAGCGTTGGATTCAGCAGCAGTTCGCCGCCGTGTTCAATGAGGAGGATATGGAGAAGATCTTTGAGCTCCTGACAGGCTATACTAAGATGGCACATATCTGCAGACCTGAACATATGAATTCAGAAGTATACCATCCTGTAAATTACAAGGAAACAGATCATTTATTAGCTCAAATTGATTACCTATTGGATATGGCTAATGAACTGTATAAGACCGTGGATGAAGGGAACTTGTCGTCTTATTTCGCACTAATCTATTATCCAACCGTAGGGAACCTCAATTTGCAGAAAATGTGGCTGCTCACAGGTAAAAATCATTACAAAGCAAGGTTAGGGGAAATGGAAGCCAATAAACTTGCTGAACAGATTAAAGAATGCATGAAAAAAGATAAAGAGCTCGTGGATCAGTATCATGCGATAGATGGTGGCAGGTGGTATGGTATGGGGCTTTCTGAGCATATCGGCTTCACCAGGTGGAATGAAGATGAAGCTCGAAATCCGATCCTCATGAATGTAATACCTGCGAATAAACCGAGATTGGCAGTTGCAATAGACGGAACGACTCAACGTAGCGAAGGAAGCGCGTGGCACACCAACAAATTATATATGAATGATTTTCTACAGCCGGACGTTGAGGAAGCTTCATTCACCATTTCGAGTATTAGCGATCTTACTGCTGAGTATAAGATTACATGTAATCAGCCGTGGCTAACCTGTTCTAGAACGAGCGGTAGCTTAGACGGGAAGGAACAAACAGCGGATGCCATTCATGTAAAGGTTGACCGTGGTGCGATGAATGATGAGACAGAAGGCCATATTGTAATAGAAATGCCAGTAGGCACTTGCACCGTTATCGTAAATGTATCCAGAGATAATTTTAGTGAACTACCTCCTATGACTTTTATCGAGACGAACGGGTATATCTCTATAGAAGCTGAGCATTATGCGCTAAACCAGGAAGCCATCCAGCCAAATGGGGAAGTTAGTAAATTCGAAGTGATTGAAGGATACGGCAAAACATTATCTGCTGTGAAGGCTTATCCAACGACAGAATACTTTACTGCAGGCAAAGACGCGCCTTATCTGGAATATCTGGTTGCAGTAGAGGAAGGCGGATTGTATGAGGTGGAGCTCTATATGCAGCCATCTAATCCGGTTACCCAAGAAGGTTCGTTATTCTGTGGGGTCCAAGTCAATGAGGAAGCGATTAGCGTCGTCAATACATTACCTGAAGGATACCGGGTGGATGATGGTCATTGGGCAGAAGGGGTTCTTAATCACATTCGTAAATACAGCACGGGAATCCATTGCCGGAAAGGGATCAATGCATTAAGGATCTACGCAGTAAGTCCGGGCTTTGTATTGGAGAAATTGGTCATCTATCCAGAAGGCAAAAGACCTGCGGACAGCTATCTAGGACCTACCGAAACGTACTATACCGGTAAAGGCGCTACTAGGCATTAGAACGAGTGAAGGAGGGGGCGTATGCTTCCTCTTTTTTTGTACGCATATATATAGAAGCTTTCTGGTGCGCTCATTCCAACTCCCATATTCTAAATCTCTCTTGTAGAACCTTTAAGATATCCTCAGGCACCTCCCTAACCTTGATATCCCCACCTAGAAAGAGTAGCCAATTTGTTATTTCGGTTAATTCTTCTGAATGAGTAACATTGATAAAAGTCTTTAGAACGGCTGTGGTTTGGTAAGGATTCGTATAAGAAATGGAAGCTTTCAAAGGATGGTATTTCTTGAACTGAGCAATCGCCTTTGGACCAAGCTCAAGGATCAGGTTAATTGCTTCTTCCTGCTTCCTTAGTTTTTCTAAAATCTTTTTCTTACTTTCTCTTTTTTTCGTAGGGTATGGTTCTACATCGATGAGATTATCGATAGGGAGGATCCGTCTCTTCTCTTCCTTTAAGTCAAAGCCTTCGATGAGCCATTGGCTTTTTTCGTGATAAAGGTGCAGGAGATAGATGGGATAAGAGTTTATTACCTTCCCTTCTTGGATAGTAACCAATAAATAGCTATCTGAAAGAAGGACTTGGAAGAGGCGCTCTACCATAGGGTGGGGCAGGTCTGACAGATCGAGTAGATCGGGATTATGGGGGTTGGTCCCTTCAAACAGCAATATCTGATTTAAAAGTACAAGATCATCTTGTTGGTTTTCTGAGATGAGGCCGAGTAACTTTTCAGTTAAAGACTGGCGACTCTTTAGATAAGGGAGTTGTTGATTTCTAGTGGCCATAAAGGCGATAAAAAGGGCTTTAATCTCATTATCAGTAAAGCGTACCGTGGGCAGGACAGAGTTGTTCATGACAAAATACCCTCCATCCCTCCCAACTTCAGCGACAAGCGGCATCCCTAGGGCTTCAATTTCTCTGATATCTCGAATCGCTGTCGAACGAGAGATTTTAAATTCCTGCATGATTTCAGAAATGGTAAAGTGGGCACGATTGTTAATATACCGCATGATGATATTAATCCGTTCAACTTTTTTCATAGGGCCCCCTAAACAGTATCACTTTTTGACATGATTTAAGGATATTATAAACCCATCAAGTGAAAAGACAAATCATTTGGTTCATTTAAAAAGGAGGATGGTTTTGAATATGGCACAATATACGTTAGAGGAAAAAGAAAGCTTTACCGTACTAGGGATTGGAACGGAGCTGAAGAGTGATTATACAGACTTTGTTGGCATCAACAAGGAAAAAGCGGACTTCTGGTCAGCCGTCGAACAAGATGGAAGGCTTGCTACTTTAAAAGCCATCGCCACTAATGAGTACATTTTTGCCGTGAACGAAGCGGTTAACAATAAGATGATGCACTATGCTGGTGTCATGACAGAGGAATCACTGCCAGAGGCGACCAGGGTTATTCAATTCCCAAAGGGGGAATACCTGGTTGTAAAAGGCGAAGGGAAAACGGCTAATGAGCTTAGTAATATGCTTGCTGGCATTGCCTTTGGTCAAGTGTTACCAGGAGCAGAGAACTTTGCTTATGTTGGTGGGCCAAATACAACGGCCCTGATGGGGCAGCGAGACGGCTTAGTGTTTGGCGAGATGTGGATTCCTGTTGTTAGTAAATAAATAAGTGAATGCTTACGATGCGAGTTTTTGCTCGAAGTAGGTTCTAAGATGTAACGCTCGCAAAACTTTTAGGAGGGATGGAAATGTCGTATATCGTTGATTTTAAAAATGTGTCTACGGTTGGTTTAGAATCTTCTCCTGTAGCAGAGGCGCTTGCCGGTTTACGTGCGAATGAAGCCCGTTATTTTATGAATAAATACAAGCATGAATTTACGGTTGTACCTGCTAGTGAAAGCCAGGAGAACCTTGACTATGTGAACCGAATTTTGAAAGAAGAACGTGATATTGAGTTTGCAGCTAAACCGTTAGAAACTTCGCGTTTCCAAGTGGAAAATATTCTGTTTACCTACGTCTTCTATGAAGACGGTCTAGGACTTAATGTCATGTATACAGTGAATGACCCTAAGAAGCGGGCCGTTGGCTTTAAGCTCTCTGAGGGGATGGAGGTACCGCAGGAGCTAGAAGGGAAGTTTAAGTTTGCTAGGCAGAAATCTAAACTTGCTGGAACAATTCGGGGCTCGTTCTTTGTAATTAAAGGACAATATTAAAAGAACAGCACTGTTGCAAAGGGCATCCCTAACAAGTACAAGGGATGCCCTTTGATTTGAAATATCGACGTTATGGTGAGCTATATCATAAGTGACGACCAACGTTATGTATAGATATTGTAAAGATACTATTGATAAACTGGTATATTAGGAGTTTTGATCTATGAATGTTGCTCTATTTAACAGTGGAGGTAGGCCTAACAGTGGAGGTAACAAAAAATATATTTACGAATAAACAGTCGATAACGAGCGATTTGGTCGTCAGAGCGATGGAGCGGAATCTTGCCATGATCCGTTTTGACCTCGATCGAAAAGTGACCTATGTAAATGAGGTATTCGCTAATGCGATGGGATATTCCATTGAGGATATATTGCGAATGGAACATAGAGATTTTTGTTTTGATTCCTTCACAAACTCGCCGGCCTATAAGCAGTTTTGGAGTGATCTACTATCTGGACAGAGCTTTCAGGATAAAATTGAACGGAAAAATGCACGTGGTGAAATGGTGTGGCTGGAGGCTACCTATATGCCAATATATAATGAGCAGGAGTCTGAGATCATTGGCATCTTAAAAATCGCAACAGATATTACTGAACGCCAGTTCAGCCTAGCTACAGTAGTTAAGGAATTGGAAACTACCTCCCAAGGCCTGAACCAGCGTGCGGAAGTGGGGATTAACCGGAGTCGGGAGCTGTTATTGGGTGTAGACCGGATTGCTGAGATTTCGGAGAATAACACCCTTACCCTTAAGGAGCTGCAGGGGCAGGCCAAGTTGATTGAGGGTATTGTACTAACTATCCGTAATATTGCATCTCAGACCAACCTGCTTTCATTAAATGCAGCTATCGAGGCAGCTCATGCAGGTCCGTATGGCAGAGGATTTGATGTAGTAGCTAAGGAGGTACGCAAACTGTCAGGTGAAGTGTCTGAATCCATCATTAAAGTTCAGAGCACGATTAGTGGCATTACGAAGGAGATATCCGAGATTTCAGATGGTATCAGGCGCGCTGAGTCTTCTATCGTAGAGGGTCAGAAACAGATACGTGTGACTATGGATGACTTTAACAGTATCGTTGCCTTTGCCCAGAAATTAGATGAGCAGGCACGAAACGTTGCTGAGAATATATAAATTTGGCATGAAAATTATTGTTAATAATTCTCTAAACCAAAGGAAGGGCCATCCGTCGAGGATGGCCCTAATACTTGCCGTTACAATACTTATGGGGAACCGTCACCGGTGAGATGTCCCCATAAGCCACTGTAGTCATTGTGACGATCGCCCACCATAACGCATCCGTAGGAAGGATTATTGCAAGTGTACTTATGCTTTCGGGAATTGGATAGCGAAACTCCAAAAACTAAGGGATAACCAACGACTTTGAATGATAGGACCTAGTCTCGAAGAATAGCTCTATTATAGAGATATCGCTTCTTGTACATGGTGGGAACCCCTCAAACGCACTAGGCATAAGCTGATATATGCTGATTTGAGAGGATGTTTGTGCATGTATCCTTATAGCCCCAAATTTAATCAATTTCCCTATTTTGATTATCGGTATATGCCTTACAGGTATTTCCCCCTTAATTTTGACGGTGGGTGGTTCTTGCGAGAAGAAGCCCTGGAATCGAACAATAATTATCAAGTGCATGTAGAGCAGAGGCTTACCTTCGTGCTTGTACATGGCTCCTGGGCTGACGCTCACTTCTGGGACGGCATAGCGACGGTGCTACGCAGAAATGGGCATGTCGTCTATACGCCGGAATATGCTGGTCACGGAGATGATCTTAATAAAAATGTCACGCATGCGATGATCACGAAGTCCGTAGTCGACTTTATAACGGAGCTAAATCTGCGCGATATCATTCTTGTTGGGCACAGTTTTGGCGGAACAGTCATTCAGAAGGTAGCCGAACAGGTACCAGACCGCATTAAGCGTCTCGTCTTTTGGGATGCATTCGTACTGAAAGACGGCGAATCGCTTGCCGATGAGTTACCGCCTCCAACAAGGCAAGGATTCGAGCAGTTTAGAGCTAGTTCGAAAGACGACACGATCATGCTTCCGTTTCCGTTGTTCCGGGATTTGTTCGTCAATACGGCTACCTTGGACGTGGCTAAGCAGATCTATGCTGGTGTTGCTCCTGAGCCTGCTAAACCGCTTTTTGAGAAATTGGATCTTAAAGTGTTCTATGCATTGCTTACACCCAGAAGTTATGTCTATTTCTATCAGGACAACGTATTGCCACAGGGAGAAGGGTTTGGTTGGCATCCACATATGTCCATGCAGCTCGGTCAGTTCCGACTAATCGTTGGCGATGGGGACCACATGACGGATTCGCGCACAAGGCCGGCCATGGTGGCGCAGAAGCTTTACGAGGCGGGGCGGGACTGATAAGCTTGCCGCAGTGTGAAAAAAATATAAGCTTCTATTCCCAGTGTCGGAATAGAAGCTTAATCTGCTTCGAAGTAATGAATATAATTGTTTTTATAAGGGAAAAATATTATCGTATTTTATAGCTTATTCTCAATAACAACTAAGATCTAGCAGAAGGGGAAACTGCAATGGAAAACAAAGAATTAAAGAGGGGTCTCGAAGCACGTCATATTCAGATGATTGCTTTGGGTGGCACAATCGGTGTCGGATTATTTATGGGCTCTGCAAGCACGATCAAATGGACAGGCCCATCGGTGATGCTTGCGTATGCAATTGTTGGGGTTTTTATATTTTTCATCATGCGTGCAATGGGGGAAATGCTATACGTAGAACCGAGCACGGGGTCATTTGCGACCTTTGGCCATAAGTACATACATCCATTGGCAGGGTATATAACAGCTTGGAGCAACTGGTTCCAATGGGTTATTGTTGGGATGGCGGAGATCATTGCCGTTGGGACATATATGAAGTATTGGTTTCCGGATTTGCCTGCTTGGATACCAGGGATCATTGCAATGGTGATTCTCGGTGCAGCCAACCTATTCTCTGTGAAATCATTTGGTGAATTTGAGTTTTGGTTTGCGATGATTAAAATCGTAACCATCGTATTGATGATTGTTGCAGGGTTTGGTCTGATTTTCTTTGGGATAGGTAGCGGCGGGAATGCGATCGGATTTTCCAACTTGTGGGAGCATGGGGGCTTTTTTACCGGTGGATGGTCGGGCTTTTTCTTTGCACTCTCGCTGGTGGCTGCGGCCTACCAAGGTGTCGAACTGATCGGGATAACAGCAGGTGAGGCAAAAAACCCACAGAAAACGTTAATGAGGGCGACGCAAAGTATTATTTGGCGGATTTTGATTTTCTATATTGGCGCGATTTTTGTAATTGTAACGGTCTACCCTTGGAATCAATTGCAAACTATCGGCAGTCCGTTCGTTGCCACATTTGCTAAGGTCGGTATTACTGCAGCGGCGGGGCTCATCAACTTTGTCGTCATCACCTCTGCAATGTCAGGTTGTAATAGCGGGATTTATAGCGCAGGACGTATGCTTTATACATTAGGAGTCAACGGACAAGCACCGAAAGTATTTACGAAACTAACCCATAGCGGCGTGCCTTTGCTGGGCACGATTGGCGTACTCATCGGACTAGGCATCGGCGTGATTTTAAGTTATATTGCACCAGAAAATCTGTTCGTGCATGTATACAGCGCCAGTGTGCTTCCCGGTATGGTACCGTGGTTTGTTATTCTCATTAGTTATATGAGATTCAGAAGAGTCAAAGGGGCTACATTGGATAATCATCCATTCAAAATGCCTCTCACCCCAGTGACAAACTATGTGACCATTGCCTTTTTGCTTATGGTATTGGTCGGGATGTGGATGAATGATGATACACGCATATCCTTGATTTTCGGCATTGTTTTCTTAGGTATCGTTGTGATTAGTTATTTCGCTTTTGGGGTTAGCAAGGCAGTTCCAATAAGTGCTCAAACAGATGATGAACATACGAATAAATGATTGGCTTTGGCTAACATTCATTTGACGAAATCAATAAACATCGCATTCTTCAACTAAAGAGGAATACGATGTTTATTTTTATGAACGGATTCCTTCAAAAGCGTTTGTTACTAAATGTTGCACATAGGGTTCATCCAGCGTTTCGCCTGTCACAAGCAAACGATAGAAGATAGGTCCATAAATGAGATCAATGCATATGTCAATGTCGAGGCTGTTTTTCAGTTCCCCGAGTTCAATTCCTTTCTCCAAAAGACCTTTTGCCTCAAGTCGGCGTGGACGGAAAAACCGAGTTCGATAGGCCTCCGCCAATCCTGAATCAAATTGTCCTTCACCTAATAACTCCGTGATGACGGTCCCTTCCCGACTTGTCAAAAACCGGGCTAAATTCGTGGCGTGAATTAGAATATCATTAAATGCCGAGCCTGTATCAGGCACAGGCAATCTGGCCGTGGCAGCATACAGAAAACCATCCATTACCACGGCAGCCTTGTTTGGCCACCATTTATAAATCGTAGCCTTGCTAACTTGGGCACGATCGGCAATTTTATCAACTGTGACGGCTTGAAATCCACTTTCCAACAATAGCTCATAAGATGCGGAAAGAATAGATTTCTGGGCTTCTACATTACGCGGCCTGCCTCTTTTGCCATTCATCGTAATTTTCCCCTTTCGTCAATACATTTACCGACAAAAATAAACTATACGTTCAGTATACCAATTACGAATGAAAAATAAAATCGAAATCGCCTATTTACAAAACTAAACGTACAGTATATTATTTAGCTATGAATTTTATAAACTGTACGTTTAGTATATAAATAGGGAAAGGAGGAGCTAACTTGAGGAAAAAGCCGCATAGAATTGTATTTGCCGTGTGGTAATGAGGTTGCTGATTTGTATGGAATTATCTTTCTATATGAGGAGTTGTCTAAAATGACTGCTTTAAAAAAACAAATAATCGAGAAGAATATCCCGACATGGTTAACCATACTTCTGGCTACTGCATGTGGCATCATTGTCGCCAATCTTTACTATGCGCAGCCCTTGATTGGGGTAATCAGTTCTTCAATCGGGTTGTCTGAAAACAGTTCCGGCTTTATCGTGACGTTAACGCAGATTGGTTACGTGGTTGGCCTGCTATTTATCGTACCTATGGGGGATATAGTTGAAAATCGGAGGTTGGTTGTCGTATCTTTGCTTCTCACATCGGTTGCCCTTGCAATCACGGCAGTGTCAAAACAAGCTATGCTGTTCTTAGCCGCCTCGTTTGTAATCGGTTTAGGGTCAGTCGCCGCGCAAGTACTCGTACCTTTTGCGTCATACCTTGCATCTGAATCATCACGCGGTCGTGTTGTCGGCAATGTCATGAGCGGTTTGTTGCTTGGGATCATGCTCTCGCGTCCTTTGTCGAGCCTCATAGCCGACTTCTTGGGCTGGCATGCTGTATTCGCTTTGTCTGCCACTGCTGTTATTATTTTGGCTATCGTACTGTTAAAGGTGTTACCGGAGAGAAAGCCTTCGACAGACACACATTATACGGCTTTACTCGGTTCGATGTGGCACTTGCTGCGAACAACCCCGATTTTACGCCGTAGGGCTGCATATCATGCATGTTTGTTTGCGACTTTTAGCTTGTTCTGGACAACAGTACCGTTATTGTTATCCAGTCCTGTCTTTCATTTTTCCCAGAAAAACATTGCGTTGTTCGCGCTTGTTGGAGTAGCGGGTGCAGCAGCCGCGCCTGTTGCTGGTCGGTTGGCCGACCGCGGCTGGACGAAACCCGCAACGGGGATTGCACTCACCACGGTCGTCATATCTATGTTGTTGCCGCTTATAATCCATACTGGTTCATCCCTCGGAATAGCTATTCTCGTCATCTCAGCCATATTATTGGACGCCGGTGTATCCGTAAATCTTGTGCTTGGACAACGCGCGCTCTTCACGTTAGGTCCGGAAATCCGCAGTCGTCTGAATGGACTATTTATGGCAATTTTCTTTCTTGGCGGTGCCATCGGATCCGCAATTGGGGGATGGATATACGCCACGGGAGGATGGGGTGCGACGTTATGGATCGGAATGTCTTTCCCGATCGCGGCCATACTTTATTTTGCCACCGAAAAGAAGCGGGTTCTATGAGTTGAAACTTTGTCGGGATACCCAGACGTGCCTCTAACGGTTGCCATAGCCTTTATTCATCGTAATATGCCGCATTTCGCAGCCTAACGGTTGTCATAGCGCTTATTTTCATAAAAAGCAGGTATATTTGCACCAAAATTGATCAATAAGCTCCATGACAACCGTTAAAAATCAAAATGGAGGATTATGAGCTAAATAGCCACTGTGGCAACCGTTATTGCAGTAACTTGCGAAATTCCCTTGATTCAGCGCTGTGATAGATCGCTTACCTAGCGTTTTTAATGTCCTCTAACTCAGCCTTTAATCTAGCATTCTCTTCCAACAACTTCTGTACGTCCGGAACATCCTTGCCAGAGACCCAGCCAGACAAGTCATCTCTCCTCGCATACTCCGGCAATATATCACGGATAACCATCTTAATGTGGCGCATATCTTCAACATGATATATCGGTACTGTGTCTATCACGTATTGTTTGAACTCCTGATATTGCGGATAGTCGTCCAGCACTACAAAGTCGTAAGGCTTCTGCCATAAGGCTTCATCTGTGAGAACAAAAGCGAATCTAGGTTTCCCAACTTCTCCGGCATAATCAAATGCCCAATGAGTGTGGCTTTTTAATCCGTCCGGAAGCATGTTGCCATAGAGCCCCCCAAGAATCAGGAGGAATATATCGGATTCATCAATCCACTTCTTAATAATTTCTGTTTGAGGGCGCTTGAAGAATTGCTCAATTCCAGCAGGGATGTGACCTGCTTTCAATATAGCTTCCACAGCGGTATGTCTTTCCTCGATTAAATCGGGATAAGTAGACGATATAAAAATTTGTAATTTTTTTTTCATAGGCCACCTTATAATAAATGAAATTATTATAAAACGTACCATCAGGCTGTATTATCTGTCAATATTTTCCGAGTTTTAGCCAGTAGTAATCTATATAGATAGAAAAGAAAAACCAGTGAGCCAAAGATATACGATGGCCACTGGTTATTAATTGTTAGTTCAAGCAAAATGCGATTGCTTTATCATAAGCTTCAATCGCGAGTGGATTAGAGGGGGCACGGTCAAAATCATGTTCTGCTTGATCAACGACGAATAATTCGCTATTTGGAATCTGGTTATGGAGTGTCCCGCTCACATAAAAAGGTACATCTGAGTCGGTTCTAGATTGTGCGATAAAAGTAGGAGGAAGCTTGTATAGATCCTCATCTGATAATTGGTAGTCATTCAAATTCGTCGTAGGGTCATGAAATAAACTGGCGATCCAGGTTCCGGTTTGGCGTGCGTGCAAATATAATGCATATCGTTTATGGACAGGGCCGTATACAACTGGTTTGTCTCCTATTATTCCGTCAACAAGAGCTTTAGGTATAAGCGTAACATGCTGATATACTCTGGACTTGAAAGCTTCAATATCGAGCCTTGGATAACCGTAGAAAGATATCATTTTTTCCGGTTTAGGCAGACTGTCATCTTTCGCAGCGAGGAAGGTTAAGTATGCTCCTGCAGAGCGTCCGAAATAAATAAATTTATGATGGGTAAGCCCGATTTGTTCGTAATTGGCTTGAAACCAATTCACTGCATCCTGAACATCCGTGTACAGATCTGGTAGATCTACTTCGGGGGCAAGTCGATAATCAAAAGTGATAAATGGATGGCCTGCATCTAGGAATTTCTGAATATAGGCCTTAGGTAAATCGTCTTTTTCTCCACAGAGCAGCCCACCTCCATGAAAATACAATATCGCAGGCTTGTCAGAGACTAAAGAGTACACTCGTGCTGTCAATTCAATTCCATCTTTATTGCCAAAAGTATATAAATTGCACATGATGAGTCTTCCTTTTCTAGCTGGATTGATTGCTTCAAATCGAATGTGATAACACCATGTACAAGAATACAGTATAATTTTCAGCATGTATATGAATCGGGGACCGATTTTATGGTTTTTTAATGTTATAGACGTTTTTGTTTACACCCATTACACTAGTGTAGATGTAGAGAATAGACCTATATAGGAGCATGCAAAAACGTGACGACATCTGATCATATTCCTTCATGGAAAAAACTAAGCCTCTTTGCCGTAACTTGGCCCATTTTCATTGATTCCGTGCTACGGATGCTGCTGGGTACGGTGGACGTGTTCATGTTAAGCCGCGTCTCTGACACGGCAACAGGAGCTGTTGGATTAGCCAACGAAATTATTTTCTTCTGTATTCTGATGTTCGGCTTTGTCGGAATCGGAACTAGTGTCGCGGTGTCTCAGTACATCGGGGCCAGACGAGAGCAGGAGGCGAGCCGGATCTCGGCGCTCGCCATTACGATTAATCTGATCTTCGGGATTATCGTCAGTATCGCATTGTTTAGTTTCGGAGAACCTCTATTGCGGCTGCTGAATTTGAGTCCCGAACAAGTTGGAATTGCAAGTCACTATTTAAAGATTATTGGCGGCTTTATCTGGATTGAGGCCCTCTCATATGCGATCTCGTCAGTCATCAGATCTACTGGACATACGAAGAGTGTTATGTATGTTACATTAGGCGTCAATATCATTCATATGACTGGTAATTATTTGCTGATCTTCGGCAACTTCGGCTTCCCACAATGGGGTGTAACAGGAGCGGCCGTATCGACGGTGATTAGTCGCTTGCTTGGCATCATCGTTCTGATCGTGATTCTGTACCGTCGCATCCCTGCACCGATTCATCGTAAGGATTACGTGACCTGGGATGGTTCATATGTGAAGCAGATCATGAGCATTGGTCTGCCAGCTGCGGGGGAGCATCTCTCCTGGCAGTCGCAGTATCTGATGATCATCAGCTTTGTTAATATGATAGGCGTTACAGCGTTAAATACGCATGTTTATGTCATGAACGTATCGAACTATTTTATGGCGCTTGCGATGGCGATTGGATCAGGTACGGAGATCATCGTCGGAATAGCATCGCTATTCCGTTATCAGATGATTGGTATGTTCACGAAGGACCCTAACATCATTACGGTTGGAGCAACTATTTTCTTGCTTTCCATCGTGCTTGAGCCTGGCCGGACCTTTAATACGGTCATTATTAACTCACTGCGTGCCGCTGGCGATGCGCGGTTCCCTGTTCTGATGGGCGTACTCTCGATGTGGGGAGTTTCGGTCCCACTCGCTTATGTGCTAGGCGTCCATTTTGGGATCGGGCTGCTTGGCATTTGGATTGCGTTTACGGTGGATGAATGGCTGCGTGGACTCATTATGCTGCTTCGCTGGAGAAGCCGGGCTTGGGAGAAAAAGGGACTGGTGAAGCCGCTCTCCACTTCGGAAGTTGGCATCGAATCGCAAGCTTAGCCTCTCCCGGAGGAGGAGTAGGAGTGAGTCAAAATTCTGCTCACGAGAGCAGCAGGTTTGGCACAAAGGACATTTCGGCTGCAGCGGAAGAACAATTGGCTTCAATGGAGGAAGTTAACTCGTTCTCCGAATCCTTGGCGAAGATGGCTGATGATTTACAGAGTCTTGTTAAAGGATTCAAGTTATAGAATACAAAAGAAGGACATCCGTCTAGTTGTAGAGGATGTCCTTCTTCTGTATTATATGGATTTTTTTCGAGATGAAGTATCATCCAATCCCCAATCCATCTTCAGGATCTGCACAAGCTGATCCGCACGCTCGGCTCCTATGGAGGAGATAATCTTAGCTTCGAGCGTTTCCCTAATGGCTTTGTTCTGTTCGAAACATTCTTCGCCGAGCTTTGTAAGCTGGATGCATTTATCTTTGTTGTTATGCTGTGCCTTGTTGATTTCGACCAAGCCCTTGGACTCCAGGCTTTTAATGAACTTATGTGTAGCCTGACGGGAAATCTCCATCTGCCTCGCGACATAGGATATGGTTACCTGCTTCTTGTAGATTCTGGCCATAATGAACCATTCTGAGTTGGATATATGGATGTCATGGCTGTGATGCCACAATTGATTGTTCAAGCTGCGAAGACGGATATGGAGCTCACTTAACAGGTCAATTAAATCAAGGTTTTGTAATCCCGTATTCATAAATATCATTCCTTTTCCTTTGGAAATATGCTCATTTAATATACAAAAGCCGCTCATCCATTGTCAACTAGGTTGACGAAGGTGTATAATAGAGATGCATGTCAACCTAGTTGACAAATGGCGAGGAGGACGACAGCATGTTTAAAGTGGGTCATTTGGTTATATATTCAGTACACGGCATATGCAGAATTGATAATATAAGTGAGAAGGAAATTGCCGGTAAACTGAAGCTGTATTATGATTTGCATCCGTTGAGCGATGATAATTTAAAGATCAGCGCCCCGGTGGACAACCATAACTTGCTCATGCTTAACCTTATTGGCCCGGTGGAGGCCGAGGAGGTCATACAATCCTTTAGAGCTCTGGGCACGGAATGGATCGAGAAAAATACGGATCGCAATCATACGTATTCTAAAGTCATCCGTTCTGGCAACCGGGAAGAAATCGCCAAAATTATAAATACGCTAATGCGTCAAAAGCAAAGGGCCGAGAGAAATAACAAAAAGCTGAGCAATCAAGATCAGACCATGTTAACTTCAGCTCGAAATATATTGTTCAAAGAAATTGCCATCGCTTTGGGAACTACGTATGAGGCTGTATTGGATGAAGTAAACGGCTTAATTGCCCAGAGTGCTTAATGGTTGAATAAATAGAGGTTCCGCTCGCTATTAAAATACCGAACAAAAAAATCACTAATCCTGTTTAGGGTTAGTGATTTTTTTAGGTTTGCGCTGAACAACCTTTATAGAATGAACTGTCTCATAACTGTTAGAACACAGAGAGGAACTCGTAACAGAATTCTGTTAAAATCAATCCAACTAGGATAGATAGTTCGAAGGAGGAGAGGCACATGAAGACGATCACCGTTCAGAGACTTGTGGAGGTATTCAAATTAGAGGTACTTACTGGAGCCGGTCACATGGACCGCGAGATTACTCGACCTCGTACACATAGACCAGGGCTGGAGTTTGTCGGGTATTTTGATTTTTTCCCGATGAAGCGGGTTCAAATACTCGGTCGTAAGGAGATTACCTATTTATTGACGCGTACGGTAGAGGAACGCAAGCTACATATTGGGAACATCGTCAAATATCATCCGCCTTGCTTTATTGTGACGTCGGGCCAGCAGGAGATCCCTTTTCTAACCCTGTTCTGCGAGCAAGAAGGAATCCCCTTGCTGAGGACTTCAGAGACAACAACGGATTTTATTGCCAAGCTGGATGGTTATCTAGTGAAGGCGCTGGCACCGGAGGTATCAATTCATGGGGTATGTATAAATGTCTCCGGCATAGGTATCCTGCTTAGGGGGAAATCCGGAATTGGCAAAAGTGAGACAGCCCATACGCTCATCCGGAGGGGACATCGATTTGTGGCGGACGATATAGTGGTGCTTAAGAGACTCAGTCCATCTACGCTTCTTGGATCACATAACGAGACTACCCGCGAATTTCTCGCTCTGCGCAGCGTTGGACTAATTAATGTCGTCCGCCAATATGGGCGAAGAGCCTTTCAGGACGAGACACGAATTGTACTCGACATCGAGTTAACCCCGTGGCAGGGCGATTCCTTGAACAATGAGCTGGAGGTCGTTCCGCAGTACACTGATTATCTGGGTGTTCAGATACCGCATATCGAAATCCAGCTGCAGCCGGGACGTGACGTAGCTGGTCTGATCGAGGCAGCGGCAAATAATTGGTATCTCAAGCAGCTTGGCTACAGCGCCGCAGAAGAGTTCATGAAGCGGATCGAGGACGAGATGCAGCCCTAAATACAGTCATGTTTTTGACGATATGGGGGCTTAGAAATAATACCGCCCATAAGCAGCAAATTATGGTACGATAGTAAGAAAAATTTTCTATTGTATCTATTATGGAGGTGTTACAAGATGAGCCAACAGCTGCAGCAAGAAGGGTATTTTGGGGAGTTCGGAGGTAGCTTCATACCGCCGCAATTGCAAGAGGTCATGGACTATTTAAGTGAACAGTTCTACAAATTCAAGGATGATCCCGAATTTAATGAAGAACTTCGCTATTATTTGCGCGAATACGTGGGGCGTGAGAGTCCATTGACGTATGCACAGCGATTGTCCGATGATTGGGGCGGGGCTAAGATTTATCTGAAACGGGAAGATTTAAACCATACGGGTGCGCATAAAATCAACAACGCTATCGGCCAGATTCTGCTTGCCAAAAGAATGGGTGCAAAGCGGATTATTGCCGAAACTGGCGCCGGACAGCACGGAGTAGCAACAGCGACGGCATGCGCTATGTTCGATATGGAATGTGTCATCTATATGGGGGCTGAAGATACCCGCCGCCAAGCGCTGAACGTGTTCCGGATGGAACTGCTGGGAGCTACCGTTGTTCCGGTTAATAAGGGACAAGGTCGGTTAAAGGATGCGGTAGATGAAGCACTGAACGATCTGGTGGAGAACTATCAGAATACATTTTATCTGCTGGGTTCCGCGGTTGGGCCTCATCCATTTCCTACGATGGTCAAGCACTTCCAATCCGTGATTAGCGAAGAATCAAGACGGCAGATCCTAGAGAAGGAAGGTCGCTTGCCGGATGCGGTGATTGCCTGCGTTGGAGGCGGTAGTAATGCGATTGGTGCGTTCGCTCATTATATCGATGAGCCGGGCGTTCGTCTGATCGGGGTCGAGCCTGATCAAGCTCCGACCCTGACACAAGGCGTTCCAAGCGTCATCCACGGCTTTAAATGTCTGGTACTACTAGATGAGGAAGGCCAGCCGCAGAAGACCTATTCCATTGCAGCGGGTCTGGACTACCCAGGTATTGGGCCAGAACATAGTCATCTTAAGGTCTCTGGGCGGGCGGAATATGCGACTGTAACTAACGAGGAAGTACTTGAAGGTTTCCAGGAATTGTCTCGTACGGAGGGGATTATTCCTGCTCTTGAGAGTGCTCATGCGGTTGCCTACGCTAAGAAGCTAGCTCCTACGATGCATAAGGATCAGATTCTCATCGTGAATTTGTCCGGACGCGGCGATAAGGATGTCGAGCAAGTGTTCCAAATGCTTAAGAAGTAAGCAGACGATTGATAAACCTAATAATGAGGGGGCTTCTTATATGGGAACAGGGCATAAAGAATCGATAACGATCGAAACTACAGTTCAAACACCAGTAGAGAAAGTCTGGGAATATTGGACAGAGCCCCAGCATCTTACAAAATGGAATTCCGCTTCCGATGATTGGCACACTCCAAAAGCCGAAAATGATCTACGGGTCGGTGGGAAGTTCCTCACTAGAATGGAAGCGAAGGATGGCAGCTTTGGATTTGATTTCGGCGGAGTTTATGATGATGTCAGAATCAACGAGTTCATTTCATACACGATGGATGATGGAAGAAAAGTGGCCATCACTTTCGTTAGTCAGGAAGACAGCACGAAAGTGATTGAAATCTTTGATGCCGAGGCCACCAACCCCGTTGAGATGCAAAGAGCTGGTTGGCAGTCGATTTTAGACAATTTCAAAAAATATTGCGAGAATATCTAACAATAAATAGCATGGAGAAAATGAAAGACGACGAGGGATCATATCCCTGCGCCGTCTTTTTGTTATCAGAAGATCAGAACTTTACAATCCGACGAAATTTTTCTGTTAATTTTACATAACTTTACAATCTTCTAAAATCACTTTAACAAATATATACGACAATCTATTTAGTTACATATGCCAATATAAAAGGGTGAATTGGATGAAGAAGAGTAAGGTTCTGAGAATGATTCTTGCTTCTGCGCTGGTGACTTCGTCTGTGGCGGTGGCATCTGCGTCTGCGGCTGAAGCTGGCCAAAAGCCGATTGCGACTAAAGCCGGGGCAAGCCAACTCAAGGCAGCTAGTGAAGGCGTGGCGATCGACGGCGTTAAATATACGCTGAAAACGATGGTCGTAGGCAAGACAAAGCTTTATTCGCTTCGCGATCTGGCTGGTGGTCTAGGAGCAACGATCAAGCTGAGTGGAGAGAGTCTTATTGTAACGGACAGTCAAGGATTGCACGAAGTGAGCCTCAAATCCGGCTCTAAAAGCTATAGCTTAGACGGCACCGCTGCCCAATTTACGATCGCTCCGCAAATTGCGGGAGGCGTTATGTTCGTAGAGCCGATAGCGTTGGTTCAGGCTTTGGGAGGAGAAGTGCAGGAGTCAGGTGATCTGCGTAGTGTGGGACGCTTAAGCGGACAGTTTGGTACGCCGCTGTTCGATGCTGCTGGTAACGTCATCGTTAGCCAAGAGGACGCAGAGAATCCGACGTTGATCAAGCTGTGGAACAACGGGCAAGTTGAGATGTTCTCGAGCAACGAGAGCGCCATCGGAGCAGCGTTGTCTCCCGACCGTTCTTTGGCTGCATTTACGAGTCAGAGCGGGGCATTGTTCTTGCTGAACACGGCAACTGGTAGAATCCAACAGCTTGGTAAGGACACGTCAGTTAAGACTGATTTGATGTGGTCTGCAGACGGCAAGAAAATCTATTTCATCCAAGGCGACAAACAAGAGAAAATTGCTTACATAAGTGTGGATACCGGTAAGATCACGGAAGTACTGGCTGACAAAGTCGAGAATAAATCCGAGGTACAGGTATCGATGGACGGTAAGAAGGTCGTCTACTTCGTAAACGTGACCGGAAATGCTCAAACGGATAAGGAAGGAACTGAGGAATCGCTGACCATCGATTACTCGAAAGCGGGCACGCAGGTATATTCGCTCGAGCTTAACAATCCTGAGGCCAAACCGGTGCAACTGACTCAGCAGATGGACAACAAATTGTACCTGTCCCTGTTGTCGGATGGCAGTGTGACATACATCAGTGCCGATCCGGAAGGCAAGGTAGAGAACGACACCCTGAAGATCATTCCAGCCGATGGTTCCCAAGTCCGTAATTTAGTTGCTGACGTTGACGTGATCTCCAGCGAATCCATCTCGGGCAAATTGATTATTCATGCTGAGACGGCAGATGGCGGCAGCAAATGGTTCGAAGTAGCTGCTTCGGGCGCTAAAACGGAGCTTTTCAGCACAGACGAATCTGTCTCTGACTGGACCATTGCACAGAATGGAACCATTGCGTTCATCGCAGATGGCAAAGTAGTGTTGGTGCAAGACGGAAAAGTATCGGAACTTACGAAATAATATAATCTATAATCCGGAAGGGGTTACTCCATATGAAATGGTTGAAAACACTGTCCTTGGCTGCGGTCGCTTCGGCGTTCCTCTTGTCTGCAACGATCTCGGGCACTGTAGGAGCGAAGGACGAATTGAAAGGTAAAATTACGGTGAACGGATCGACGGCGCTGCTGCCGTTGACGCTGCAAGCCGCTAAGGAATTCCAAAAGCTGCATCCGAAAGTGAAAATCGCCGCTTCGGGTAAGGGCTCGGTTACTGGCCCACAGGCTGTGAAGAAGGGCATCGCTGATATTGGCGCCTGCGACTGGGATGCCAGCACAGACGTACCGGGCTTTAAAAAATTTGATGGCCAAGTGGCCAATAAAGTGGCGGTAATTCCATTTGCGACGATCGTGAACAAAAGTGTTAAGGTCGATAGCCTGACGACAGAACAATTAAAAGGGATCTACTCCGGGAAAATCACGAACTGGAAAGATGTTGGCGGCGAAGACAAGGATATCGTAGTCATCACTCGTTCCTTCGGTTCCGGTACTCGCGTCAATTACCAAGCCAAGGCGCTTGGGGGCGGAGACATCGTCAAGAAGGAGAAGAACTACAAGGAAGTGGGCTCCAGCGGCGATATGAAGACGGCTGTGGCAACAACGCCGAACTCGATCGGTTACATCGACTTGACCTACATCAGCGGCGATGACATCAAAGCCGTGAAACATAACGGGGTAGAGGCAACCGTGGATAACGTAATCAACGGTAAATACAAGATTTGGTCTTATGGTTACTTTATGACCAAGGGAGAGCCAACTGGAGAGACAAAAGCTTTCATCGAATACATTCAAAGCAAAAAGTTCCAAGAGGGTTCCCTGAAAAAATTGAAGTTCATTCCGATCTCGGCAATGAAATAAATCAGCGATAGCTACAATTCGACCAGTCCCTGATTTACGGGACTGGTCTTATATATGGGAGGAACCAGGTTGAACACTTCTGCTCACAAAACTGTCCGGGAATCCGGGACAGGAATATATCCGCGCCATCGTTGGAATTTGACGTCGAGAAATGCCCGAGCTCGGATGGTAAATTGGCTGTTTAAATACTATTTTCTGTTCAGTATATTAGCTCTCTGCCTGGTATTGGCGATGGTCATTTTCTTTATAGGGAAGACGGCGTTGTTAACCTTTCAGGAGGTGACACCTGCTGAGTTCTTCTTCTCGTTTGATTGGGCGCCGGAAGAGGGAAGGTTCGGAGCTGCGCTTTTCATTGTCAACACATTGTCTTTAACGGTCTTGACCTTAATCATTGCAGTCCCGCTATCCGTAGGAATGGCTATTCTGATTGCAGAAATTGCACCTAGCTGGCTGAAAAAGTTCGTGAGCCCGCTGCTTGATTTATTGGTCGGGATTCCATCCATCGTATACGGGTATCTTGGACTGACTATACTGCTTCCATTACTTAGGGAGCTCAGTGGTGAAGGGCTGGGGGACGGCCTATTGGCCGCTTCCCTGGTGTTAACCATCATGATCCTTCCAACGATCAGCCGTATCAGCGAGGATGCCATCTCGGCCGTGCCGAGAAAGTACCGTGACGCTTCTTACGCGCTTGGTGCCACCAGGCTTCAGACTACTTTCAGGGTGGTTCTGCCCGCAGCTGGCCGCGGCATCGTGGCGGCGATCATCTTGGGCATGACCCGGGCGATCGGAGAGACGATGGCCGTAGTCATGGTGATCGGGAATACGCCGCAGCTGGCAAAATCCCTGTTCGCTCCAACCTCGGTACTGACGAGCAACATCGTCATGCAGATCTCTAACGTCGATTTTGATTCGACCTGGAACTATAGTCTACACCTAATGGCGTTTTTGCTGTTGCTCATCTCGTTCGTGTTGATTCTGATCATCCGTATTATCGGACGCAAAGGAGGGGCATAAACGATGACCGGGTATAAACTGTCGCGGAAAACTACCCGCTCTTTGCTATGGGATCGGGTAGCCACAGGTTGTTTTTATGCTTTGGGAGCGGGGGTCATGCTGCTGGTGTTTTGGCTGCTTTTCACCATCCTGAGCAAAGGGCTGCCGCAAATTTCCTGGGGTTTCTTGATTAAGCTGCCGGAGGAGATTGATGCCGGCGGAGGCATCGGACCGATGCTGTTCAACTCCTTCTATATCCTGTTTCTCTCGCTATTGATATCAGTTCCGATCGGCGTGGGAGCGGGCATCTATATGGCGGAATACGCGCCGAACAATCGATTTACAGAAATTCTTCGTATTTGCGTCGAGTCGCTCTCCTCTGTGCCATCGATCGTATTCGGTCTGCTCGGCCTGGCGATTTTCGCCGAATATTTCGGCATCGGGCTTACGATTCTTGGCGGAGCCGTTAGCTTGGCCTTTCTCAACTTGCCGATGTTGGCTCGGGTTACGGAAGAAGCGGTTCGGGCGGTGCCGAACGATCTGCGACACGCGGCTTATGGACTTGGAACGACTCAGTTCCATATGATCCGCACGGTCGTCATTCCTACAGCCATGCAGGCAATCATCACCGGCATTTGTCTTGTTGCGGGCCGTGCTTTCGGGGAATCGGCCGTTATTATTTTGACGGCGGGGCTCAGCACTTCGGGCGAGATGTGGGATTTTAATCTGTTCTCTCCTGGCGAGACGTTGGCTGTTCATTTGTGGTACGTACAGTCCGAAGCGATCGTGGAGGATGCCAGGCAGATTGCCGATAAATCGGCTGCTGTGCTAGTATTCGTTGTCCTATTGATCAATCTGGTATTTCGCTTGCCGATCTGGATCAATAATCGCAAGCTGAAGAAATAGAGCGGCTGCGGTCAAAAAGGCTTATTCCTTGTTGCAATTGGAATGAGCCTTTTTTAGGTTCAAAGCGGCGTTATAAGTTTTGCAAGAAGGCCCGACGTCTAGTAGCGACGTTGGGCCTTTCGGCCAGTAATGTGATATTCGCTTATGTAACAATGAAATATGGTTATGGGTGTTAAAGAAATCTTTTATAGCCATTCACCCCCGTCCAGTAGTCTTGAATGTCTATCAAACAGCAAATAAATATCATATAATGAGAATATTAAATCTTTAATTATGTTGATTCATTATAGGTTATATTGCTCCGGAAGAAATGTGTGACGATGTTGCACACTGGCTTGCTGTGGTGTCTGCGTAGGAGCGCCTACATCTTTTCATTAAATACTTGAATATAAGGACGGACGGCGAAATGGCTAATGGACAAATCAAGACAGACGTTATCTTGATCGGTGCCGGTATCATGAGTGCGACTTTAGGGTCACTACTGAAAGAACTAGCACCGGACTGGGAAATTACAGTGTTTGAGAGGCGCAGTAGCGCTGGAGAGGAAAGCTCTAACGAATGGAATAATGCAGGAACAGGGCATTCCGCACTGTGTGAGCTTAACTACACCGTAGAAAAACCGGATGGATCCATTGATATTAGTAAAGCGATCAAGGTTAATGAAGAGTACCAGGTTTCTAAGCAGTTTTGGTCTTATCTTGTAAACAGCAAGCTGATACGCAATCCGCGAGACTTTATTATGCCAGTGCCTCATATGAGCTTTGTACAAGGGGCTAAGGATGTAGCCTTTCTGAAGAAGAGATTCGAAGCATTATCCAGCAACCCGCTATTCCAAGGGATGGAGTATTCGGATGATCCAGCGAAGCTGATGGAATGGATTCCACTAATGATGAAGGACCGGACGGTAAGTGGTCCGATCGCAGCTACAAGGATTAACTCAGGCACGGATGTTAATTTTGGCGCTTTAACACGCATATTGTTTGACCATTTGAAGAGTAAAGGTGTTGACATGAAGTTCAACCAGCACGTCCATGATGTGAAGCGGACTAGTGATGGCAGATGGGAATTGAAGGTGCGGAATATCGAGAACGGTACGGTTACGCGCCATACGGCTAAATTTGTCTTCATCGGTGGTGGGGGAGGAAGCCTTCACTTACTGCAGAAATCCGGCATTCCTGAAGGCAAAGGGATCGGCGGATTCCCGATAAGCGGATTGTTCATGGTGTGTAAGAATCCAGACGTTGTTGCGCAGCATTATGCTAAGGTATACGGTCAAGCTCAGGTTGGGGCCCCACCGATGTCTGTTCCGCATCTCGACTCCAGATTAATCGAGGGCAAGGAGTCCTTATTATTTGGTCCGTTCGCCGGCTTCTCTCCTAAGTTCTTGAAGTTTGGTTCTATGTTCGATCTGATCACCTCAGTTAAACCACATAACCTCATAACTATGTTGGCTTCAGGTGTGAAGAACATGTCATTGGTGACTTATCTGATCAAGGAATTGATGCAATCGAAGGAAAAGCGCGTGCAAACTTTACGGGAATTTGTACCGAATGCCAAATCTGAAGATTGGGATCTGGTGGTAGCAGGTCAGCGCGTACAAATTATTAAAGATACGACTAGCGGCAAAGGTACGCTACAATTTGGAACTGAGGTCATTAGTGCTGCCGATGGTTCAATTGCGGCATTGCTTGGCGCTTCGCCAGGTGCTTCTACCGCGGTTCCTGTCATGCTCGAAGTGATCAATAAGTGCTTCCCGCAGCACTTCAAAGAGTGGGAGCCAAAGATCAAAGAAATGATTCCATCTTATGGCATGCCGCTGTTAAGCAAGCCCGAACTGATTCAATCGATCCATACTTCTACAGCGCGGACGCTGGGTTTGAATAATGAACCGCAGGTTGTTCAATAAATAATATGTAAAAGTTAGACGGCCTTCTCCTGAGTTCTATGGACGAAGGTCGTTTTGTTAGGTTTGAAAGTGAACCATGGTATGATATCTACGAGAAAATGCAAATGAATCTGCGGAAAAGAGAGGTGGACCACTTTGAAGAATAGCCATCAAAATATTGATGCTGTTATAGAGAAGATGCAAGAGGTGCTGGAGGCGATACGTGGACAAGATCCGGAATTTTACGCCAAGTATCCGATGCGTCTGATTACTGAAGCAGAAGAACAGGATGTACGTACAGTTGCTGAACAATGGCCCCTACCTGATAAATACCTATATTTCTTGCAGCATTATGTCCCCGAATCGCTTGGTTGGAGCACGGATGAATATATCAATCTTGATATCTACGGTGCCAAGGACATCGTGCAGGGTCAATTGGGATACAGCTATAATCCCGTGAAGAATGAGGTTATCACAGATTGGCCGGACAGCTATCTAGTCATTGCTTCAGATGAAGGAGACCCTTATTGCCTTGATCTATCCAGAGGGGACACCATCATATACACCGCGGAACATGGGACAGGCTCTTGGGACTTCGACATTGCCTATGACGACCTCGAGGAGTTCCTTCGTAGCGTCTTACTGCCGAGCAGCTCTCGGGATGGGGAGTCCGATGAGACTGAAGAGTACGACTATTATAAAGTATTCATTACAGGCGAAGGCAGCGATAAGATAAAGACGCTGTTATTCATTAAAAAGACCTTCTCCTGTGATTATTCACAAGCGAAAGTCTATTTGGGCACCTTGCCTTTACAAGTTTATAAAGGAATTGAAGCGTGCGCTATGAAAATAGAGACTGAGCTGAAAAATATCGGTGCGGATTATGAGCTGCGCCAAATTGGTTTTGGAGAGTTTATTTCCCCTGACTAGTTCTCTGATAGAGTCCGATACTCATCCTCCAGAATGCTCATCAGAATAGAATCGTGATACTCATGATTGTAGAACAAAGCCTCTCTCTGAACCCCTTCTTGCTTGAAGCCTAATTTTTCGTATACTCTCATCGCTCGATGATTGTACGAATATACATTGAGTTCAATTCGGTGCAAATTAAGAACTCCGAACCCATATTCGAGCATGAGTTGAAGTGCCTCCGTTCCGTATCCTTTGTTCTGGCTGCCGTCAGTGAGCGCTATCCGAATGTTCGCGTTACGATTCATTGTGTCTATATCCTGAATCGCAATGTCTCCGATCAGCGTATCGTCGCTGCAAGTAGCGATCAAGAGCAGCACGGAAGATGAGTCGTGTGACTTGGCTTCAATGTAGCTGGCTATTTGCTCCCGAGTATGATGTTTTTGCGTTCCGGTGAGTCTTCGGGTTTCTTTATCGTACAACGTACTAAAATACCAGTCGGTATCGGCTGCTTCAATCGGACGTAAATATACTTTTTTCCCTTCGAGAAAGCGTACATTTTCCATACCATTCATATCTCCTTTATCTCAGTTCTACCTTAATCTACCACTAGTCTGTATACTTGAGAATGTACAGATTTAATTATTTTTAAGTGACAGATGAGAGGGTAAAAATGCAAAACATTTATGCTTTAATATATGAATCTATCAAGAAGGATATTGTAGAGGGGAAATTAGGCGCGAACGATCGTCTGCCCTCGATTCGGGAGCAAGCCCGGCAATTATCGATTAGTACAACGCCGGTAGAAACTGCCTATCAGCAGCTGGTTGCGGAAGGATTCATAGAGAACCGGCCCAGAAAGGGGTTTTATGTTGCTGCCCTTCCAGTATCATACGGGCAATTCACGCTGACTGATCATCAGAGCGAGCCTGTTCATTTTGAGAGGGATCGTGCAATGGAGGAGACTTATCCCTATGATTTTCACCTCTGCAAAAATGACTTTACAGGCTTTCCAATCAGTCATTGGAAGCGTCTGTTAGCGGACACGCTGCGGGATGAACACAACGATCTATTATTCTATGGAGATTATCAAGGGGAGGCCGGATTGAGAGAGGAACTGGCAGCCTATCTTTATCGCATCCGTGGTGTAGTCTGTCGCAAGGAGCAGATTATGATCGGCGCAGAGCAGCATCTGCTTCTTCATTATCTCTCGATCCTGCTTAAGGATATCTCTTCAGTGCTGGCTGTGGAAGATCCTTGCTATCCGCTGCTTCCCCATACCTTTCAAGCAGAGGGCTATGAGATATCTTACGTCACGGAGGCGGATCAGGGCATCGACATATCTCGCTTGTTAAAGACGTCAGCCCGTATTGTTGCCGTCTCACCTTCACATCAATACCCTGGTGGAAGAGTGATGCCAATTAACGAAAGATTGGAACTGCTGAGGTGGGCTGAGGCACATGGAGGATACATTATTGAGGACGATTATGGGGGAGAGCTTCGTTATTTAGGCCAGCCGGTGCCTGCTCTGCAAGGTCTTGCTCCAGGGGCCAACGTAATATATATCGGAGGCTTCTCGCAAATTCTCGCACCTGACATTTGTATACATTATATGGTGCTCCCTGATTCATTACTGGATGCTTACCATCATCTGCGCAGAAGACTATGGTTCGAACAATCCTCTTCTCGCATTTATCAACGTACCCTGGAGAAATTTATGGAACAGGGCTATTTCGAGAAGCATGTCCGTAAGATGAGAAATCTCTATCGCAAAAAAGGCCATCATTTGGCCGAAGCGCTGCAAACCTACTTCCAGGGACATGGCGAGGTGATTACCCCGCATGCTGGATTTCATCTGATTCTATCGCTCCAGGCTTCAGTCTCTGAGCAAGAATTAGTTCAATTAGCACGTTCTCATGGCATAGTAGTTGCTTCAGCGACAGCATTTTATGGTGACAAATCGGTCTATCACCCACAGAGAAGATTTCTGATTGGCTTCGGTGGGGTTCTCTGGGAACGGATTGATGAGGGAGTGGCTCTGCTGCGGCAGATATGGAATCCCTACTTTTTGCTCGCAGAAAGCAGACCATCTTAATCCTTATAGTGAAGATAGGGGCCACTCCTCTCACGAGGATCGAAATAATTTAAAGTAAAAAACGTATATATTTAAACTTCTTATGGATGAAATTGTAATTTATAATTGTAAATGTAAGCACTTTATTTTTATGGAGGTGATTGGGAGCCTGTGGTGAGGGTCCAAGTACGCTAGCGAGGTTGGATCGAAAATCATGATGGAGGAGGTAATGGTTATGTTGAAATCGAAATGGCTGTATTTGTACGTTGCATTCGTGATGGTGTTTGGACTGCTCTTGTCCGACATTGCAGGAAGAGCAGATGCGAGCCTTGCTTCGGGCAGCAAGTTCTTGGGCAATGTGATTGGAAGCAGCGCTCCCTCGGACTATTCTAAGTACTGGAACCAGGTTACGCCGGAAAACGCGACGAAATGGGGTTCCGTCGAATCTACGCGCAACACCATGAATTGGTCTAATGGGGATCTGATCTACAATTATGCGCAGACCAACAAGATTCCTTTTAAGTTCCATACACTTGTCTGGGGCAGCCAGGAGCCGGGTTGGATTGGTAGTCTATCCGCTGCCGATAAGAAGGCAGAAGTGACAGAATGGATTCAGCTCGCAGGCCAGCACTATCCGAAAGCGGACTATGTCGACGTCGTCAACGAACCGCTACATGCCAAGCCTAGTTATAAAGACGCCATCGGTGGGGATGGTACCACAGGCTGGGACTGGGTCATTTGGTCGTTCCAGCAAGCTAGAGCGGCATTCCCAAATTCGAAGTTGCTGATTAACGATTATGGCATCATTAGTGATCCTAACGCAGCGTCGCAATACTTGACCATCATCAATCTGTTGAAGGACAGGGGATTGGTCGACGGCATCGGTATTCAATGCCATTATTTCAACATGGATAACGTATCTGTTAGCACTATGAACAGTGTCCTCAACTCATTATCTGCTACAGGCTTACCGATCTATGTATCGGAATTGGACATGACCGGCGATGACGCTACACAGTTGTCCCGTTATCAGACGAAATTCCCGGTATTGTGGGAGAACCCGAGCGTGAAGGGGATCACTCTGTGGGGATATATCCAAGGACAAACGTGGCAATCCGATACGTATTTGGTAACCTCTTCTGGAACTGAGCGTCCTGCCATGCAATGGCTGAAGCAATATCTGGGCGGTGGAAGCACGCCAGTAGTACCGGCAGCACCGACCGGGTTAACGGCAACGGCGGGCAACGCCCAAGTGACCCTAAGCTGGGCGGCCTCAAGCGGTGCGACGAGCTACACGGTGAAGCAGGCGACAACCAGCGGCGGTCCGTATACGGACGTAGCGACTAATATAGCATCGACGAGTTATACGAAGACGGGGCTGACGAACGGAACGGCGTACTACTATGTCGTCACTGCCACGAATGCCGCCGGAACTAGCGGCAATTCCACGCAAGTCAGTGCTACGCCGAGTGGTGGTGGAGGCACGCAAGTGCCGGCAGCACCGACCGGGTTAACGGCGACAGCGGGTAACGCTCAAGTGACCCTTGCCTGGGCTGCTTCAAGCGGTGCGACGAGCTACACGGTGAAGCAGGCGACGACCAGCGGCGGTCCGTATACGGACGTGGCGACCAACATATCGACAACGAGCTATACGAAAACGGGGCTGACGAACGGAACGACATACTACTACGTCGTCACGGCCACGAATTCCGCTGGAACGAGCGGCAATTCCGCGCAAGTGAGTGTTATACCTACCGGCGGTGGAGGTAGTGGTGGTAGCAATCTTGTCGTCCAATACAAGACTCAGAATACGAACGCCACCTCCAATACACTTGCTCCGAACTTCGTGATTAAGAATAACGGCACTTCGGCCGTCAATCTTAGTAATTTGAAAATCCGGTACTACTTTACGAAGGATAGCAGCTCAGCACTAAATGCTTATATCGATTGGGCGGCGGTCGGCAACTCGAATGTCAGCGCCACCTTCGGAAGTACGACAGGTACCAATGCGGATACGTACATGGAGATTTCGTTCGGTTCTGGAGCGGGCTCGATCGCACCAGGCGCAACGTCAGGCGATATCCAGACACGAATTGCCAAAGCTGACTGGTCCAACTTCAACCAATCCAACGATTACTCGTATGACTCTACAAAGACGGCCTATACCGACTGGAACAAAGTGACACTCTATCAGTCCGGAACGCTTGCTTGGGGAATCGAACCGTAACATTAGATAAGACCGGAATGGGTAGAACCCATCCCGGTCTTTTATTCTTATGGATCAAATGGCATACATCTAAATGATTTGGTGTGCTCAATCGCTGATACTATGTTGCTCCGTCTTAAAATAATGTAGCTATAGACGATTAAACTTAGATATTATTCACTTGCTGAATTATTCCATCCAGCATCTCTTCTGTGAACATTCCTTGTCCCATGGAAACCAGAGTGCGAAGCGGCATGTATTTCATCATCTCGGAAAACATCGTTCCTACACCTTCGCCAAGGCTTTCCGCTGCTCCAAGCCCGCCCAAGCCTTCTTGCATTTTCTGAAGTAGTCCTTGTACAAGTGGTGCTCTTTGCGGATCACTCAGGATATCACCCAACATTGTATTGCTGTCGACTGTCGTCTTTATGACAACGGTGGACTCGACATTGATCGTATCGCTCATGACGATATCCTCAGAGGAGCGTCCAACTAAAATTTCAAACTCACCCGACTCCACATGCCAGTCACTGAGCTTCTCGCTGTAGTAAGCGAAGGAACGCTTATCCAGTGTAAACGTGACGGTTTCCTTCTCCCCAGGCTGGAGTTCAACCTTGGCGAAGCCTTTTAACTCTTTGACAGGACGGATGACCGAGCTCTCTATATCACGGACATAGAGCTGAACGATTTCTTTCCCTGCAAGGGTTCCTGTATTCTGTACGGCTACCTGAACATTTACGGTATCCGTATCTTTGATCTGTTTGCGATCAATAAGAAGATCGGAATATTTGAAGGTTGTGTAGCTCAGGCCATGTCCGAACGGGAATAATGGCTTCACTTCTTTGCTATCATAGTAGCGATACCCGACGAAGATTCCCTCGCGGTACTCTACCCGATTGCCTTCGCCCGGGAAGAACAGGAAGGACGGATTATCGCTTACCTTGACCGGGAAGGTCTCGGCCAGTTTGCCGCTCGGATTGGCCTTACCGAACAGAATATCGGCAATCGCGCCGCCGGTCGCTTGACCGCCCAAGTAAGCTTCGAGAATTGCTTTGGTCTGAAGGGCCCAAGGCATCTCGATCGGAGAGCCGTTCATCAGGACGACAACCACATTGCTCTGCACTTCAGCGATGGCTGCAATGATCTGATCCTGGTTCGCAGGCATCCGCATATGCTTACGATCATAGCCTTCGGATTCGTAGCGATCCGGAAGACCGGCAAAGATGACGGCGACGTCTGATTCGCTAGCAGCCTTCTTAGCTTCCTCGATCAGAGCGTGATCCAGATCGTCCTTATCGAGATGGAAGCCTTGAGTATAGACGACCGACCCGGTCTCGCCTGCCAGCTTCTTAATTTCCTCAAACGGCACATCAAGCCTGGTCGGATTAATATGAGAGCTACCGCTGCCTTGATACCTTGGATTTTGTGCGAAAGGGCCGATAACGGCTAATTTCTGTCCTTGGGTCAGCGGGAGCAGTTGATCTTCATTTCTTAGTAGTACCATCGCCTCACCGGCAACCGTACGAGCCAAACGATGGTGCTCTTCCTTGTCGTAGGTGGCATTTGCTTTCTTGTTGTCGACACTCATGAGAATGATCCGCAGAATCCGCTCAACGGCGCGATCTAGCGTTTCTATGGTCAATTCCCCTTTTTGGACAGCTTCTACGATTTTGCGATCACCCAGACCGTTACTTGAAGGCATCTCCAGCTCTTGGCCGGCTGCCAGTCCATCTACGCGATCGTTGTTAGCTCCCCAGTCCGTCACGACAATTCCTTCATGCCCCCATTCTTCCTTCAGAATATCGGTGAGCAAGTACTTATGCTCGGAAGCGAAGGTTCCGTTAACTTTGTTATAAGCGCTCATAACCGTCCATGGCTGAGCCTTTCTTACCGCGCCTTCGAAGCTGGCCAGATAGATCTCACGCAGTGTGCGCTCATCCACAACAGCATCCACACCCATGCGACGATGCTCCTGGTTATTGACCGCGAAGTGCTTCAGCGAAGTACCTACGCCCTGGCTTTGTACCCCTTGAATATGGCTAGCGGCCATCTCTGAGGAGAGGTAAGGGTCCTCTGAGAAATACTCGAAGTTGCGTCCACATAACGGAGAGCGTTTGATATTGGCGCCTGGACCAAGCAGGACAGCGACATCCTCAGCTTGGCATTCTTCACCGAGGGCCACGCCTACCTTGCCGATCAGTTCCCGATCCCAGGAGCTGGCCATGCCAGCAGCCGAAGGAAAGCAGGTTGCAGGTACGCTCTCGAATAAGCCTAAATGGTCAGAATCGCCTTGCTGTTTGCGCAGTCCATGCGGGCCATCGGTTACCATAATGCTAGGAATGCCTAGACGCTCTATTCCCTTTAAATGCCAGAAATCGCGACCAGAACACAGACTGGCCTTCTCTTCCAATGTCATTTCAGCGATCAAAGCTTGGATATCACGTTTCATAAAATATAACCTCCTAAACCTTTTATAGTTCACATCTTCCCATGAAATCGCTTTCTGTTATGGTATAATAATTAGAAAATTTGTACGTGAAGGAGGGTGATTCTAAAATGTTCAACGTTCAAGGGCATCCGGATTTATCCTACTCCTGTAAGTTGCTATACGAGACGATTCGGATCGCTGTTTTTTATTCAGAGAATGGGGATTCATTGGATATGATGTGGGGGATGGAGGAGAAGCATAAACTTTTTTTTAGAGAAATAGAGGCTCAGATTCGGCCTTTTATGGAGAGAAAGGTAGATTACCCGGTCATTCTTGCTAGTAATTCTTGGGGGGAATTCATCGTAGTGCCTGTGAAAAGTAGTGGAGAGCGGCAGGGATTCGTTGTTGTCGGTCCTACCATTCAGCGGGTTCCTTCCGATGAGCTTATCGAGGGTTTTATGAACGATCGCCAGATCTCCTATCGCGAGCTGCCGCAGTGGAAGGAATATTGGGGTAGCCTACCTGTGATGGATCGTATTCGTCTGTTTCATATTGCTGTTCTCGCAAATTGGATCATCAATCAGGAGGCATTACAGATTACCGATGTGCAGCAATACAGCTATGAATATGTCCTCTCTGACAGGCCCATAGGTGAGATCGAGATGGAAATTTCGGCCCAGCGGGAATTGCCGTTGTATCATAGTAGCCTAAAAATAGAAAAGCAGTTCCTTGAAATTATTCGCACCGGTAATACAGCACAGCTAGCCAAGGAGTGGACTGCTTTTCCCAATGAGGGGGTTGGAGTACTATCGAAGCGAAGTCAGCTTCGCAATATGAAGAATCTAGCGATCTGTCTGGTTGCGTTGGTAACGAGATCTGCCGTAGAAGGAGGATTATACGAAGAACTGGCCTTCAAGCTTAGTGATTTGTATATTCAACGAATCGAAGAAATGAAGGACGTGAATAAAGTCGTGGCCATACAGGCTCGAGCACTGTTTGATTTTACGGAGCGTGTTGAGCAGAGCCGGAGAGCGAGTATATCCAAACCCGTGAGGATGTGTCAGGAGCATATTTTTAATCATTTGTATCAAGAGATTAACGTAGAGCAGCTTGCAGAGTTAACGGGTCTTAACGGTAGCTATTTGATGCATTTATTCAAAGAGAAGACGGGCATGACACTGATGAATTATATTCAGAAGCAGCGGATCGAGGAGGCTAAGAAGCTGCTTAGTATGACGAATGATACGACTTCATCAATTGGAGCGCGGCTTAATTTTTACGATCAATCTCATTTCACGAAGTCTTTTAAGAAATTTACGGGCATGACCCCAAAGCAGTATCGGTCAACGTATTTTTACGGTCATTCCACGGCGGACACATTCATCAAATGATAAAATTGCCCCCTGTCTTTGAGAGCAGGGAGCAATGAACATCCCAATCAGCAAGTCCATTACAAGATAGGAGACTGATCAGCTGCACAGCAGGCTTTATATTTTTTGTTGCTTCCGCAAGGACAAGGGTCGTTACGTCCAGGAGTCTTCCCTTTAAGGTAGTGCTTCAGGTTGTGGGAGTACATTTCGTTACGTAATCTTTGTCCCAATTCAAGCATTCTATCATGGGCATAGTCGTATATTTGCATATAACTTTGACAGAAGAAATCTGGAGAAGACTGAGTTCCCTCGGGGTTCCACTGACGGTTCCGCGGGCAGCCCCCATAACATAATTTCTTCCAATCACAACTACGGCATTTATCTGGAAGGGCTGGCTTCATTCGATAAAACCGATCATAGTTTGGATGGGCCAGCATACTTGCTATAGAATCGGTGCCAACATTACCAACTTTCCATTCGTCATTGATGAAGAAGTCGCAAGGAAATGCATCTCCATTCTGTTCAAGCACTAGGCTGGTCGGGCATTCTCCCCGGTGGACACAGAGTTCTGCATCTCGGTTCAGGTATACGCTGAGCATATTATCGAAAAAGCGGATCGATATCTCTGGATTTCCGTTATTATACCATTCATCGAACACTTCACAGAGAAAGTCGCCGTATTCTTGCGGAGTAATTTCGTAGACTCCAGGCGCATTCACTTGCTGGGACCTAAAATCCATACAAGGGATGAATTGAACAAAATTGAAACCGTTCTCACGATAGAAGTGCAGCAGTTCCTTAGCTTTGCCTACATTGCCTTTGTGGACTACGGTTAATATATTGAAATCAACTTGATGACGGCGAAGATGCTCGATTCCAGCCATTACACGACTGAAGCTTCCTTTGCCTGCAGAATTTACTCGGCGGGAGTCATGAATCTCCTGTGGGCCATCCAGACTAACCCCGATCAGGAAATTATATTTCTTGAAGAAGGAGGCCCACTTGTCATTAATTAATGTAGCATTGGTTTGCAACGAATTACTGATTACAGTATAAGGAAGGGCATGCTGAGCTTGAAGCTGCACCACCTCTTCAAAGAATTCGTGTCCTGCTAACAGCGGCTCACCTCCCTGCCAAGCAAAGACAGCCGCACCATGGCACTGTTCCATATAATCCTTGATGAATTTATCCAAGATAACAGAGTCGATTCTATTGATTTTGGGGCCGGGTTTACCTCCGCAAGTACTGTAATAGCAATAATCACAGGCCAAATTACAGTCTTCCGACACGGTCTTCCACATGACGCCAATTCTTGAGTGACCATTTGCGATGCAAGCTCCTGACAAAGAGATCCCTCCTAGTTGTTTTAAATGTTAAGATAGCACCCTCTCTCAATAATGTCAAAATAATATAAAGTATACCGAGAATACTATATTAATGCATTGAAAACATGGTGTAGTCATGATCTTAATATCAAATTGAACTTATTACCGTTGCATTCGTAAATAATCATACTAATTCATCAAATCTCCCAATCGTGCAATATCATTATAGCGGCCCCGGTTGCTACTGCCTCATCGGTAAGTGTGCCTTGTGTGAAAATCGGGCTGTATTTGGGGTAATGGTAGGTATTCTTCTTGGCAATCTCAGTGGCGGTATCAAATACAAGCGGATGAGCACTTATGAGAGGGCCTCCCAGAACGACATATTCGGGATGAAGCATATTGATCAAGTTAGCCAGTCCGATCCCGAGATATGCGGATGTTTCCGTAAACTGCTCCTGAACTAACAGATCACCCTGGTGAAGTGCATTAATAAGAGATGCAAAATTAATATGGTCTGGAGATATGTCGGCAAGCAGACTACTGCGCCCTATTTTTAGTTGAGTACGTATACGATCCACAAGTGAAGCTACTGATACGTAAGCCTCCAAGGCTCCATAGTTTCCCTTATCTCCTAGTCTCGGCCCGTTCGCCTGAATGATCATCTGGCCAATCGCCCCTTCTGTGTCTACGGCACCGCGCAGAATTTGTCCGCCGGACATGACAGCAGATCGGACGTTGGCTCCAACATGCACATAGAGGGCATGTTGAATGTCTTTGGTTTTAAGCACCCAATGTTCCCCAATGAGAGCGGTATTTGCTCCATTGTCGAGCTTAGCTGGAATATGTAACCGCTCCGTGATCATCTGACATATAGGAATATCCCTCCAGTTCGGAGCAGGGAATAGTTCTGGATTAAGAATAACTCCATTCTGCTGATCGAGCGGCCCGACGGCTCCAATTCCAATGCCGAGAACATCTTTTGCGGTGATTTGCTGCTTTTCCATAAATTGATGGGCAGTCTTCGTAATTTGTTCGACCAGAAGTTCAGGAGTCATACTGTCATCCATCTTCCAGCGGACTATGGAGAGGGGATTGAGATGCAAATCATACAATCCTATCGTGGAGTAGATCCGAGAGATTTCTAAGCCGATCAGGTAACGATATTTCGGATTGGTCTGGAACAAAATTGGTTTTCTACCACCAGTAGAGTTGCCAAACCCAGAGACCATGATCAGTTCTTGTGCAGTCATCTCATCCAACAGGCGGGTCATGCTGCTGCTGGTAATGGAGAAATAATTTAATAATTCAGCCTTGGTAATCATGCCGTGATAGGCGATCCGGTCATATACTTGTTTTTTTATTGAAGGATTGGAATGAGCGATCATATTTATCTTTCTCCATTTCCAAGTTAATTAGTCGGGATATCAATAAGTATATCGTTATCTTTATATAAATTCCAGATAGGATCATGAGTTATAGAACAATAATTCCAAAAAGAAATATACTTGAGTTTAAAAGGAATGAATTCCGATTTAATTACCCGATATTTAATTATTATTTGTTCAAAACGGAAAACTTAAATCCAAAATGGAATAAATGTGTTATGATTAGAGGGTGTTAATTTCCCAATAGAGGAACAACGAGACTGAGAAGGTGAACGGGATGAAGAATTCAATACATGATAGATTGAAGAAACTAATGCAAATATTCGCGGTCTTTTTCAAAATTGGACCGTCTACATTCGGCGGTGGATATGCCATGATCGCAACGATTGAACAGGAGATCGTCCATAAGAAGAAATGGATGAGTCAGGAGGAAATGGGGGAGATGGTATCCATCTCCGGATCAGCTCCTGGAGGGGTTGCTGTTAACTCCGCTGCATTTATTGGATATCGCCTTGGCGGTGTAGCGGGTGCTGTTATTGCCGTGACTGCGATTACACTGCCTACATTTTTTATCGTATTGATATTAAGTCTGCTTGGAGCTGTATTCAAAGACAATGTTAAAGTAGCAGCGGCTCTAAAAGGAATTCATGCTGCAGTGGTCTCCCTGATTATTGTCGCTGCTTATAAAATGTGGAGATCATCTGTCATCGATTCGGCTACATTGGTTATTGCTGCAATGGCGGTTATATTACTGCTGTTTACCGGAATTCATCCGTTCTATTTAATACTAGGAGGACCCATAATCGGGATTGTCGTAGTGATCTTGAAGCGGAATTATGGAATGGCCGTGAAGACGGAGAGAGAGCGACCTGAAGAGATGAAGGAGCCTCATTTCCCTGAATATTACATCTGAGGGTGATCATGATATGATTTGGAAGCTGTTTTTAGTATTTGTTAAGGTAGGTCTTATTTCTTTTGGTGGCGGTTATGCCGTTATGACGTTGATTCAAAGGGAAGTGTCCAGCAAAGGTTGGATTGACGACCAGCAGTTCCAGGAGATTGTGGCTATTGCCGGAATGGCCCCAGGTTCCATTGCTACGAATGCTGCTACCTTGATTGGTTATTTGGAGTATGGAATTTTAGGAGCTATTGTCTCTACGATTGGCATGATACTTCCGTCATTAATTATTGTCATTCTGATCACAGCACTATTCATGCGGATGCAGAGTAATAATTGGGTGAAATCTTCGTTCTACGGGCTACGTCCGGTGATTACCGGCATGATTATTTATGCGGCTATCCACTTTGCATTTAGCGGAAGAAGCGATGCTTTATTGAGTTGGTCTATGGCAGGGAGTCTGTTGATCAGTGTAGGATGTCTTATTGGAGTAACCAAGTTTAAAGTGCATCCTTTTGCTGTTATTTTGCTGGCAGCAGTGGCTGGAATCGTTATTTTATAACGTAGGAGTTAAGCGACATAACGTGCTTAACTCCTTTTTCTATATGGACCGGTCATAGATAGACCATTTTTCACAGAATCATTCTATATGAGAATCCACCTGCATGAGATATTTAGAACTGTACTAGCTTCACGCACATATAGGCTAAATATGACATTACATGGAGGAATGAACAGATGAAGAACGAAAATCCAATCGTAGTGGTTACCGGAGCAGGCAGTGGAATCGGACGCGCAAGTTGTATTAAGCTGGCACAAAACGGAGCGAAAATCGTCGCGGTCGATTTCAATCAAACGACGGGTGAAGAGACGCTAGCACTTATTCGTGAACATGGTGGGGAAGGCATCTTTGTGCAGGCCGATGTATCGAAGAACGAAGATGTTGAACGGTATGTTCAACTGGCCGTCGAAACGTATGGACAAATTGATGCATTTTTCAATAACGCTGGTGTTATACAAAAGTTCTCTATGCTAACGGATATCGACGTGACCGAATACGACCGTATCATGGATGTAAACGTTAAGGGTGTATTTCTTGGTCTAAAGCATGTTCTTAAGGTCATGGAGAAGCAAGGGTACGGTTCGATCATCAATACATCATCAACAGCTGGCGTTCGCGCTGAACACAGCCTCGCAGCATACGCTGCGAGCAAGCATGCCGTGATCGGGTTGACGAAGGCTGCATCTCTGGAATACGTAAAAAAAGGGATTCGTGTTAATGCGATTTGTCCAGGGGGCGTCGATACGACATTGGCGCAATCTGTTCCCATGATGCTTCAGGAATCTGGCTACATGCCAGAGGAGTTCCCGAACATGCGAATGGGGAGATTTGCTGATCCGTCAGAAGTAGCAGAGATGGTCGTCTTCCTAACTTCCAACAAGTCCAGCTATATGACAGGTTCAATTATTGTCGTGGATGGTGGTTTGACGCTGTAAACGTGGTTCATGAGGCATCGATTGGAGTTCCCGAAAGATGCCTCACTTTCGTTCCGTCAACCTTCTGTAATCAACGTAGATCGGTACTTCTTAGGCGTAATACCCGTAAACTTCTTGAACACTTTAATAAAATGAGATTGATCACTAAAATTCAACCTCAATCCAATGGACGATACCGTATCATTGGTTATACGGAGCAACTCCATTGCTTCTTCCACCCGCTGTTTCTGGACATAGTTCATTAGCGTCATGCCTGTTTGCTTCTTGAATAAATTCATCAAATAGCTGTCATTCAGTCCTGTCAACTCTGTGAGCTTATCGATTGTAATCTCTTGATATAAATGACTGTAAATATACTCACAGCAAACCCTGACAGGTTTGGACATCTTCTCATTCCGGCTCTGTTTGACCCGTTCCGTAAAGTCCCATACCACGCTGGCCATCGCGGCTTCAACCGCCTTGACTTCATTCAGATCCTCAATTTGCTGAATATGTAGATCACTGAGCGTTAAAGCCAGATCCTCATATAATCCTCCTTCTATAGCGGCCCCCGTCGCGAGCATAATGCAGCAAATGGCTAAATTTTTTGCATTACGGAGTTGACTCCGCTTAGATAAGACCCCAATGCCCTCGGTAGGAATGGCAACCCACTGTTTTATTAATTCGGTTGTATTGCCTGTACGAATTAATTCTTCCAACTGGTCCCTGATTTTCAAACTATGATTAGACACCGACAGTTCCCTACTGGTTGAAACTTCGATAGCTATATTCTCCTTGAACATGGCTGGTAGCACAGACTGATAACTATATTGCAGCACATCCGTAATCTCCAAAGTCTCTTGATTAATCATCCAATGTGCAAGTGCGATGATCTGATGCAGACGAAGATGGCTCACGACGGGTAGGCTATCCCAATATGCCTTCCAGTTGGGTAGATCACGATAGGACAAGTGGTTATCATTCATGAGTCCAAGGATATGCTCCTCCGTTGTTGCCTGACGGACTGAAGGGCCAATGACAACGAATCCACTCCGCTCTCCATGACGTTTAACAGGTACTATAATAAAATCCTCCCAGGAATTTGCCGTGAGAATCACTGGGTATTCCATCTCTTTCTCGATAAATGGGCGGACAAGCTTTTCAAATTCCATGAAAAAAGGATTATGCTGATCCCTACTTCCCCAAATTGTCTCGACAGCATGTCCTTCCTTTGTATAAAAGACCGGTAGTTGTGTGTTTTCAGATAGTAGCTTACACGAGTAGGATAGATCAGGGTAATCGGGATTATTGACCACTGTGGAACCCCCTCTTACATACGGTTTTTCTCAGTATTATATCATAAAAGGAAGCGGATTCATGGAGTATAGCGACTATCTATGTTTTGATTTCCTCAACAGCAATATATCTAAGGCCTCCCCACTCACATACGATTTTTCTCAGTATCATAACATAAGGGAAAGCGATTTCATGAAATAATAAGGCCAGTAAAGATTCTTGTATCCTAGGAGGTCATATCTACATGAAACGCGATATCCAAGCTCTAATTGCTGAGATGACATTGGAAGAAAAGGCAGGTATGTGCTCGGGTCTTGATTTTTGGCATTTAAAAGGTGTTGAGCGCCTTGGTATTCCTAGCATTATGGTGACGGACGGTCCACATGGGCTACGCAAACAGATGGGAGACTCGGATCACTTAGGCATAGCAGACAGTGTACCCGCGACTTGCTTCCCTTCGGCAGCCGGAATGGCTAGCTCGTGGAACCGCGAGTTGATTGGCAAGGTCGGCGTAGCGCTGGGTGAAGAATGCCAAGCGGAGGACATTGCGGTCCTGCTAGGACCAGGCGCGAACATCAAGCGCTCACCATTATGCGGACGTAACTTCGAATACTTCTCGGAGGATCCTTACCTTTCCTCGGAAATGGTGACCAGCCATATTAAAGGTGTCCAAAGCCAGGGTGTCGGTACATCGCTTAAACACTTTGCGGTAAATAATCAGGAGCATAGACGGTTAGATATTGACGCTATTGCGGATGAGCGTACGCTGCGGGAAATTTATTTGGCGAGCTTCGAAGGGCCGGTAAAAAATGCTCAGCCTTGGACGGTCATGAGCGCTTACAACAAAGTAAACGGAACGTATGCCTCCGAAAACAAGTTTTTGCTTACCGATATTCTGAAGGAAGAATGGGGTCATGAGGGGTTCACTGTTACCGATTGGGGGGCGAGCAATGTTCGGGTAGACGGTCTTTCCGCCGGGCAAGAGCTCGAGATGCCCGCAAACGGCGGTATGGGTGACCGGAAAATCGCAGAGGCTGTCCGCAATGGACAATTGTCCGAGGAGACGCTCAATCGTGCCGTAGAACGGATTTTGCGCATCATTTTCATGAGTATGGATCATAAAAAGCCAAACGCCACATATGACCGGGATGAACATCACCTACTGGCGCGTTCGGTTGCCTGTGAAACGATGGTGCTGCTGAAAAACGAAGAGAACCTGCTACCGCTCTCAAAAGGTAAGAAAATAGCGGTCATCGGTGAGTTTGCGCAAAAGCCGAGGTACCAAGGCGGCGGCAGCTCTCACATCAAACCGACCAAAATCGAAGTTCCGTTTGAAGAAATCAAAAAGCTGGCGGGCGATTCTGCCTCGGTTGTGTACGCTCAAGGCTTCCATATCGATAAAGACGATCCGGACGCCGCTTTAGTCGAGGAAGCGAAAAAACTTGCTTGTAAAGCAGATGTAGCTGTAATTATTGCAGGTCTTCCTGACCGTTACGAATCTGAGGGATATGATCGTAAACATTTGCAAATGCCTGCGAACCAGAACGAGCTTATCAAAGAAATTGGCAGTGTACAAAGTAATGTGGTTGTCGTACTTATGAACGGCTCACCAATCGAAATGCCTTGGGTTGGTCAAGTAAAATCGATTCTTGAAGCTTACTTGGGTGGTCAGGCGACGGGAGGCGCGATTGCGGACCTGCTGTTCGGCGAAGCGAATCCGAGCGGAAGGCTTGCTGAGACGTTCCCGATGAAGCTGAGCGACAATCCGTCTTTCCTGTTCTTCCCGGGTGAAGGCAATCGAGTCGAATACCGCGAGGGTATTTTTGTCGGATACCGCTATTACGATACAAAAGAGGTCAAGCCGCTGTTCCCATTCGGTCACGGTCTGAGCTACACCACATTTGAATATTCCAATATCGTCATCGATCGCAAAGCAATCAAAGATACGGAATCCGTAAACGTACAGCTAACTATTCGAAATACGGGATCTCGTACGGGCAAAGAAATCGTTCAGCTATATGTCCGCGAAACGGAAAGTGCGGTTATGCGCCCTGCCAAAGAATTGAAGGGTTTTACCAAAGTCGAGCTTCAGCCGGGTGAAGAGAAGACCATTACGTTTACACTGGATAAGCGTTCCTTCGCCTATTATAATGTGGCGCTGAAAGATTGGCATGTGGAGTCCGGCGAATTTGAAATTTTGATAGGCCGTTCGTCTGAAGATATCGTCTTGCGCGATACGATGAGCGTCAAGTCAACGGTTACCTTGAAAATCAAGTGTGACAGAACCACGGCGGTTATCGATCTGTTGAGCGATCCGCAAAGAGCGCCGATTGTACAAGGATTGATTCAACAGTTTCAGGAGGGTATGAGCGCTACATTAGGCGATCTTCAAGAAGATGCGAGTGAAATGTTCTCCGAGATGATGAAGTATATGCCGTTACGTTCTTTGGTTTCCTTTAGTCAAGGCGCTTTCACAGAAGAGATGCTAGATGGACTCATTGATCATTTGAACCAACTCTAATAGAAAGAGGCAGGGTCATGGAAACAGAGAAAATCAGATTTAGCGAGAAACTTGGATATGGTTTTGGAGAAATGGCAGGCACCCTTCATTTGACAGCGATCTCAACGTTTCTAACTTTCTTCTACACCGATGTTGTCGGGATTTCTGCTGCTGCGGTAGGTACACTATTGTTAGTTGCGCGTGTATTCGACGGGTTCGTCGATATCGGAATCGGAACACTAATTGACAAAACAAAAAGCAAGTACGGAAAGGCTCGTCCCTGGCTGCTTTGGCTTGCCATACCGTTTGGCATAGCAAGCGTACTGCTGTTTACGGCTCCAGACCTGGGGCCAACAGGAGCGCTTGCTTACGCTTATGCAACCTACTTAATCATCAATATCTTATATTCGGGTATTAACATCCCATACGGGGTTATGAACTCACTGATTACGCAAGACGGGTATCAACGATCACTGCTCAACATATTCCGGATGCTGATAGGCCTTACCGGAACATTAATCGTAACGACGATGACGCTGCCACTCGTTGAGGCATTCGGCGGCGGCAAAGGGGGGTGGCTCGGGACATTTACTATCTTTGGTTCTGCTTCTGTGATTCTTATCTTCATATCGTTCCGTTCAACGAAAGAGCGGGTAAAGCCGTCTGTCGTAAATAAGAAAATCCCGTTAAAACGAAGCGTTAAAGCACTGTTTCGTAATAAATATTGGATTATGATGCTTCTGGTGATGACTTGCTATGGCATATCTAGCGCAGCTGGAGCTGGAGTCAATGTATTCTACGCCCAGTACATTTTGCATAACAAAGATTTGGTTAGCCTTTTCGGGGCATTGTCCCTCATTCCACTTGTTCTTGGGTTACTCGTGATTGCACCGGTGATTAAAAAATACGGAAAACGCAATACAGCGATCATTGGATTAATTATTTCGATTGTTGGCTGCGCCATCCTTATCATGGATCCGGCCAATCTACCGATTGTTCTCGCCTCTATTGTCATCAGATCAATCGGTATGGTTCCTGTGGCAGCCTCAGGGTACGCGATGTTGGCTGACACGATCGACTATGGCGAATGGAAAACAGGTATCCGTTCAGAAGGCCTTGTATACAGTGCTGGCAGCTTCGGAGGAAAGGTAGGCAACGGAATAGGCGCAGCTCTTGTCGGATGGCTGCTCGCTATAGGCGGATATGTTGGGGGTCAAGCAACCATTAGCGCATCTGCAAGTGCCTCCATTCAATTTATGTTTATTTATTTACCTATTATTTTTAACGTAATTCTTCTGATCGTTCTCATTCCATATAAGCTGGACAAAGAGTACCCACAAATCATAGAAGATTTGAACAGTGTAAAATGTGCGTGATCGTCCATAAGGAGGAAGTGGAATGAAAGCCATTAAAATCGAAATGCCAACCGACGGATTCCCGGTTATATTTGCAAAACAGGTGAGTTCAGCGGCTGCTACTACCCAGTCAGAGATTCGTATCATATGGGACGAAAAAAATATTATTTCCGATGCGAAGAGTATTTTGGGGATTATGGCCATGGAAGCAAAACAAGGAACGTTGCTTACACTTACCTTTGACGGTCCGGACGAGGACCAAGCCATGGAATTGTTATCGTCATTGTTCGAAAGGTAAGTAACGACAAGACTAATCATTAATAACACCACGATGTTTTATTAGAGAGGAGACTTCAGAATGAATACAAACTTGGAAAACCATTTTTTTACGAATGCGTTCACTCAAAATCCCTATCCTACTTATTCTCAATTAAGAGAGGGAGATCCTGTGTACCGGATGAAGTTCCCGGATGGCCAAAATGGATGGATGATCACGAGATATGAAGATGGAGTTGAAGTTCTAAAGGACCCTAGATTTATTAAGGATTTCACAAAACTATCCGGCGCCGATATATATTCAGAAAGCGTTTTCGCTCGCAATATGCTGTTTGCAGACCCGCCCGATCACAAAAGATTACGCAGTCTCGTTCAAAAGGCGTTTACACCGCAAATGGTAGTGGGACTCAGAGGCCGCATACAAGAAATCACCGATGAACTGCTCGATAACTTCTCCGAGAAAGATAGCATGAATTTAATCGACGATTATGCGTTCCAACTGCCGATTATCGTCATTTGCGAAATGCTTGGTGTTCCTACTGAAGATCGAGATAAGTTCCGCGTATGGTCCAATTCGTTGATCGAGGGCTCAGACGGTGTGACTTCCGATGAACTGATTATTCACACGAACGAATTCATCCAGTACCTTGAACAGTGGTTTGCCAAAGTGCGGGGAAATCTCGGGCAAGATTTAATTAGCCAACTTATCATTTCCGAAGACCAAGGCGACCAGTTAACAGAGAGTGAACTATATGGCATAGTAACGCTCCTCATTGTTGCCGGACACGAAACAACCGTTAATTTAATCGGCAATAGCATTCTTGCTTTATTAGAGCATCCGGAACAATTGAAGCAGCTGCAAGAGAATCCGGATTTGATTCATACCGCAATTGAGGAAGTGCTTCGTTATAATGGTCCGGTCGAATTCAGTACATCGAGGTGGGCGGGAGAAGATCTTGAATTCAAAGGCAAGTCAATCGCAAAAGGAGATTTAGTGATTATAGCGCTAAATTCCGCCAACCACGATCCGAACCAGTTTGATGATCCTGAAGTTTTTGATATTACCCGGCAAAAAAGCCAACACCTTGCATTTGGAAAAGGAGTTCACCTTTGCCTGGGAGCCCCCCTTGCTCGCCTGGAAGGTGAAATTGCCATTATGAGTTTATTGAAGCGTTATCCTCACATCCAACTGAAGGTCGATAAAAACGAACTCGAGTGGCGACCTGGGATGATCGTCAGAGGCGTTAAAGAAATTCCGATTTCTTTATAGAAGATCAAACGACCAAAACAACAAGAAATCTATATATAAGTACGGAGGCTACAATATGTTGGGAAAATGGCATGCATTTATCGATCAGCCTTTACATTTGAAATTGAAATTTATGATCAGAAATTTGGATGAGGGGATGAACGTCTCCTTCTCGATGGAACCCTTTCCAATCGCCGTTAACTTTGATCGTGTGACTATAGATCATAATCATCTGCAAGCTTACGGCATAGCACAGATTTTATCGGAATCGGAAGCTTCACTTGAGATGCATTTCTCCGGTGAAACCTGTCAAGGAACGTTGAATTTGCCGCCTTTCGGATCGCTTCCGTTCGAAGGCAAGCAAGGGGCAGGGGGTTCACAAGGCGAAGGGATCATCGAAGAACTAGCGAAGTACCGCCGCGTTGGCGTATTGGAAAGAACAGACGCTGAGATCGCTGAGGAAGTCGATAAGCTTCTCGCCAAGCTGTCCATCACTGAGAAGGTGGGCCAAATGAGCCAGTGTGCAGCATCGAACTTTTCATTCGGAGGAGAGGTCGCATCAGATCCGCCCGAGAAATTGGTAGCCGAAGGGCGTGCTGGATCGATTCTCGGGGCGTTTGACATTCGGCGCGTATTCGAATTGCAGAAAATTGCGGTCGAAAAATCGCCGCACGGTATACCGCTGCTATTTAATGCAGATGTCATTCACGGTCACCAGACTATTTTCCCCATTCCGCTGGCCTGGTCGTGCAGCTGGGACTTGGATGCGATTGAGGAAGCCTGTGCCATTTCAGCGAAAGAAGCAAGCGCTTCAGGCATCACTTATAATCACGGACCGATGATTGACATCACACGCGATTCACGTTGGGGACGGGTCATGGAAGGCGCAGGCGAGGATCCATACCTAGGTTCGCTGATCGCCGCCGCTCAGGTTCGAGGGTTTCAAGGGGATACACTATTCAGCGAAGAGACGATCATTGCCTGCTTGAAGCATTTCATCGCTTACGGCGCAGCTGAGGCAGGCCGTGACTATAATACTGTTGACATTTCCGAAGGTACATTACGCAACGTCTACCTACCACCGTTCAAGGCGGGGATTGATGCGGGAGCAGGGTCCGTCATGAATTCGTTCAATGTGTATCAAGGCGTACCCGTGGCGGCCAATAAGGCTCTAGTGAATGGCCTTCTACGGGAAGAGCTTGGTTTTGACGGAATGATGATTACGGATTACGGTGCAATCGAGGAAATCGTGGTTCATGGAAATGCCAGAGATTCTAAAGAGGCGGCCAAAAAAGCGATTGATGCGACCATGGACATTGAAATGGTCACCCGGGCTTATGATCATCTGCCACAGTTGATCGAGGAAGGGATTGTGTCAGAAGCGCAGCTGGATGCTGCGGTAAGACGTATTTTGACTTATAAATACAAATCTGGACTGATGGATGATCCATTCCGATACATTCGTCCTGAGAAGGAAATGGAATATCATTTCCATGAAACTCATTTGGAAGCGAGCCGGGAATTGGCGCGCAAATCGATTGTGTTACTCAAGAATAACGGCGTACTGCCGCTTGTGAAGAACGCAGAGAACATCGCTGTGATCGGGCCGTTCGGCAGCAGCAGGGATCTGCTCGGTGCATGGCAGTTCTCTCGTTTCGGGGATGATACCGTGACGCTTCGGGAGGGACTTGAAGCGAAAGGAGTCGCAGCTGATCGCCTGCGATTCGCGGAAGGATGCGGTGTGCATCGCGAGATCGAAGGCGGACTGGAGCAAGCGGTATCGCTGGCAAACGCGTCGGATGTGGTCATTCTAGCGCTTGGTGAGAGCAGCGATATGTCAGGTGAGGCGGCCTCCCGTACAGATATAACACTGCCTGAGGTACAACAACGATTGGCGGAGCAGATCGTTAGCCTTGGTAAACCGGTCATTCTTGTGCTGACGAACGGACGTCCGCTCGTACTAGAATGGTTCGAACAGCATGTCGATGCGATTCTAGAGACGTGGTTCCTCGGATCTCAAGCGGGACATGCCATCGCCGACGTATTGTTTGGTGACGCGAATCCGTCTGGTCGATTGACGATGAGCTTCCCGGCGAAGGCGGGACAAGTGCCGATCTACTATAACCGGTTTAATACAGGCCGTCCTGTTACAGATAAGAATCAGCATGAGAAGTTCATTTCCAAATATATCGACAGTCCGAACGAGCCGCTCTATCCATTTGGATATGGCCTTAGTTACTCCACATTCCAGTACTCGGAACTAGAGCTTGATCGCAATGTCATGTCTATTGCTGATGTGCTTACCGCGAAGGTCACGGTGACCAATATCGGTGATCGTGCGGGGCAAGAGACAGTCCAGCTGTACATTCAAGGTCGATATGGAAGCGTTGTGCGTCCAGTGATGGAGTTGAAAGGATTCACTAAAATCCAGCTGCAGCCGGGAGAAAGTAAGGTTGTCACGTTTAAGGTTACGGAAGAAGAATTGAAATATTATACGGCGGATGAGAGCTATCGGGCAGAAGCCGGGGCTTTTAGAGTCATGATTGGTTCGAATGCGAGAGAGGTTCAAGTGGCTGATTTTGAATTGATTTAACACAGCTATACAAATGTCAATTAGGAAGGAAGATGACTCACGCGTATTTTATTGTTGGATCTGGATTCGACGGCCCCCGGAGGAACTATACGACTGCGTGAATGACCCGCATGAGCTGAACAATTTGGCGGAGAACCTGGTCACAGGGAACAGTTACTTCGTCTAAGTAAAGAGCTGGATGAGTGGTGCGAACAATCGGCACCGCGCCTGTGGATGCATACTTACCGAATGGATATGGCTTATACCAAATGTCAGGTAATATTTGGGGCTTATCACCTTCAGGAACCAGCGGTCAATCCGACGGGACCTTCGACTGGGATAAGCCGCAGCATACGTGGTGGCTCTTACCTATGCCATCGATCCTATTGCAACCGATATCGCGTCGCGGCCCGAAACAAGAATACGCCCGACAGCTCAGCCGGAAATATTGGTTTTGGCTGTGCGGCGGATGCAGAAAAGTTAAAAGGTTAAGAGATTTACGGATTATATCTAAATATGAATTGGAGGTTTTAAGAATGGCATTTAACGAAAACTCTAAATTGGGCGATCTACTTCAGAATGATTCTGCAACAGCTGTGTTGGAACAGCATCTCCCGGGTATTACCACAAGCAATATGCTTGCTATGGCAAAGGGTTTTACGCTCAAACAATTGTCCGGTTTTCCGCAGGCCGGTTTATCAGAAGCTAAATTGACGGAATTGGCAAATGATTTGAAGGAGATCGAATAATAGAGAAGTAAACCAAACCAATCATGTCGTAATACCGATCAGTAACGAGAAGTTCCGATTTGGCATTTTCATTTAGGAGGAGATAGCAATGCGTGCAATTATGGTTATGTTCGACACATTAAATCGTCACTGGCTGCCTCCGTATGGCTGCGATTGGATACATGCGCCCAACTTCCAACGTTTAGCAGAAAAAACAGTCGTATTCGACAATAGTTACGTTGGCAGCATGCCTTGCATGCCTGCGAGACGGGAGCTACATACTGGACGTTACAACTTCCTTCACCGGAGTTGGGGTCCAGTGGAACCTTTTGACGACTCTATGCCGGAGTTGCTGAAAAAACAAGGTGTTTACACGCATTTAGTAACCGACCACCAGCATTATTGGGAGGATGGCGGTGCCACCTATCATACTCGGTATAGTTCCCACGAATTTATTCGCGGTCAGGAAGGGGATCCTTGGAAGGGACATGTCGGCGAATTCGAGATTGAGCAGCAGATGGCCCACGATTTACAGAAGCCTCTATTCCGTCAAGATCAAATCAATCGAGAATATTTTCCGCGCGGCCGGGAGGAAGATTTTCCGCAAGCTCAAACCTTCTCAAGAGGCATGGAATTCATTCGGAAGAATAGCCAAGAAGACCGTTGGTTTCTTCAGCTCGAAACGTTCGATCCGCATGAGCCGTTCTACGCGCCTCAGAAGTACAGAGATTTATATCCACATGAGTATAACGGCAGACTATTTGATTGGCCTTCAATGGGGCCAGTGAGGGAAACGCCGGAGGAGATCGCGCATATCCGCTATGAATATGCGGCCTTGCTTAGCATGTGTGACGCCCATTTGGGGAAAGTGCTTGATCTGATGGATGAGCTGGATATGTGGAAAGACACGTTGCTTATCGTCAATACGGATCACGGATTCCTGCTGGGCGAGCACGATTACTGGGCGAAAAACGCCCAACCATGGTACAACGAAATTGCACATACACCGCTCTTTATTTGGGATCCGCGAAGCGGAAAGAAAGCGGAACGCCGAAGCAGTCTCGTTCAAATGATCGATATGGCTCCAACGCTGCTGGACTTTTTTGGACTGCAGGTTCCGAAAGACATGACTGGCAAACCGCTTCGAGAAACCGTATTGAGCGATCAACCGGTTCGTGAGGCAGCCCTCTTTGGTATGCATGGAGGACACGTCAATTGCACGGATGGACGGTACGTTTATATGAGAGGACCGATGTCACCGGATAATGGTCCGTTGTATGAATATACGTTGATGCCTACCCATATGAAAAACATGTTTTTGCCAAATGAACTTCAGAACATGGAACTGCAAGATCCATTCTCCTTCACAAAAAAATGCCAAACGCTGAAAGTGCCAGTAGGCTTCCAATGGTTCAACGTCTATCGGTATGGTACCAAGTTGTTTGATGTGGTAAATGATCCTAAGCAGCAGCATGAGCTGGATGCGCCGGACGTTGAGTTCCGATTCATTCGAATCATGGCCGAGCTGATGACAGCGGGTGATGCGCCGCCTGAACAATTCGTCAGACTGGGCATTCCTGTTGATGGCATCATGGATGAATCAAGTCTTAAACAACAGAAAGAAGAGATTCTTGCGAATGGCAAGGTTCATATTCTGCAGGGGATTGAATGGACGCGTGAGGCGCAAAATCAATGGTATTTTCTTCTTAGTCTAGTCCCGGTAGCACACAGGGAACTGATCCAGCAAGGATTCGTGCAGTTTGCGGAGAATATAGGCATTTCGCAAGTGAATAGTCAATTGATTAGCCAATTCGTGGAGATTGCTATCCCGCCGGAAAACAGAGAAATGGTAAAAAACATCCTGCCCACTGTTACTAGAACAGATTGAAACGGTATCAATTATTCGGGACCCCAGATCATTGAGGAATTGAAAAGCGTAAGAAGTGCGTGAAAACCCCTAAGTAGGAAGTTGAATTATAGTCATCACAATCGAAATGTCACTGATATAGAAATGAGATAATATCCCTCAAAATAACTGAGGGAGATTATCTCATTTTATAGTTCTTCCTTACCTCAATAAATCATAACTCCCTTATCGAGAACAGACTTGTTCTGCACCTGATTCCCTAAAATATATAACTTCTGCAAATGAGGCAGACTCGCTAAAGGCTCTACATTTGAAATAGCGTTATTCTCCAAGTGGAGCTCCTCGACTTGTTTCCAACTTTTCATGAAATTTAATGATTGAAGTGAACTGTCTTGCATGGTAAATGAACGTAAGGCTGTCAAATTAGCAAAGTAAGGCATCACCTTATCCATTTCATGCAACCAGTCACCATTACCTATTCGAAAATATACTTGATTCAAAGTTAAATGTTCCAGCGTGTTATTTGCAAAAGGTTCCTCACTATTTATTTGGAAACGGCATTCATTACAGTTTAACGTTTTGACATGCTGTAAATTGAACAATGCACTCGTCTCATCATAGAAAGACGTCTCATTTAAATTTAAAGTTTGCAGTTTGGGTAGACGATTTAAAGAACTAATACCTGTGAAGTCTCCAGACTCCATCGCAGTAAGTTGTTCTAACCGCGGGAATTTTACTAATTCCGCCCCATCCAAACTATCTGCTGTCCCGCTAATGTCAACAGTTAAAGATTTTAAAGCTGGCGCCTTTAGCTTAGGTATGAAAGAACCTGATAATTCAGCTTTCTTTAAATTTGGAGCCACGATTGATGGTGTAGTGCCATGGTAACCCATTATGGCCAATTCGGTCAGTGAAGTCAGACTGTTTACAGCATCAATTGATTCCAATTTATAGAGAGATGATAAACGTAGGTTCGTCAATGAGGACTTATTTCTAAGGCGTTCTATATTCGTAAGGTCAATATTATTAAGATCAAGCGACTGCAAATTAGGCATGTTTTGTATAAAATCAAGCGTTTTTAAATTTCTTACCGACGTAAGCTTCAACTCTTGTAATTGACTTAGCGAATAGAACGCGCTGAAATCTGTCGCATCGTTATTGTCTATAGTTAATGACTCTAGTCCAGTTAATGAAGACAACCACTTGAGATCATTGA
>DASYFA010000151.1:0-6309 GCA_036498705.1 Paenibacillus sp. | reverse complement strand
CAGGAGCGGATTACTTCGCAAATCGCCGACATCTTGGAAGAAGTACTTGAACCGCAAGGTGTGATCGTTGTCGTCGAGGGTGAGCATATGTGTATGTGTGCCCGCGGTGTGAAGAAGCCAGGCAGCAAGACAATCACCTCGGCGGTAAGAGGTACCTTCCGTACCGACGCTGCTTCTAGAGCAGAGTTTCTATCTCTAATTAAAGAATAATAGAGGTTGTTCAAAAAGTTCGCTTTTGATCCCGAAGTGAACCAGGAAGCTAGTCGGCATCGAATCTTGAATTCAGCCGGGACTTCCGGTGCTCACGTAGGTTATGCCTACGCTCCGCTCCTCAGTCCCTAGCTTCATCCAACCTTCTCGGTGCTGAAAACCGACCTTTTTGAACATGAACTAATAGAATTTGATAGTTGGGGATCCTTCAGTATATCCGACCAACAGCGTGAGAACGCTGCTGGATCGGTATACTGGAGGATTTTTTGTAACTTGAGAAGCTTCGAGTCATCAGCGAATACGCTTGAATCAGAAAAAGGCAGCCTCTAAAAAGGCTGCCATTTCAATTTCCTCGCTTGTTCAAAGCGCTTCGCAACTGCTGGCCAATATACGACATTCCACCAATCCTCGATGTATTTGCCACGCTCATTCTGGTGTTTTAGATAATAGGCATGCTCCCATACGTCCAGCGGAAGCAACGGGACGACATCCCATTGGGACAAATTCTGATGCTTCTCAGCCGTAAGTATCTCCAATCTATGGCTGCGTGGGCTCCAGACGAGAATCGCCCAGCCGCCCCCCTCGACTTTCTCGGCTGCTTTCGAGAATTGATTGTGGAAGGCATCATAGCTACCAAAATCACGCTTGATTTGTTCCATCAGATCCCCTTCTGGTTTACCGCCACCTTTTGGATTCATAGTATCCCAGAAGATCGTATGCAAATAATGGCCGGCACCGTTGAAGGCCAATTCTCGCTCCCAGTGCTTTACCAGGTCAAAATTGCCTGATTTCCGTGCGTCCTGTAATTTTTTCTCGGCTGTATTCAGACCGTCTACATAGGATTTATGGTGAATATCGTGGTGGATGCGCATCGTCTTCTCATCGATATAAGGCTCCAAGGCGTTATAAGCATAAGGAAGGGGCGGTAAGGTATGCTTACCAATTGGAACGGGACGATCCCTATCGCTTGGTGGATCATTAGGATTAGCTTTGTTAGCTTGATTAGCTTGATTAGATGAGTTAATCGGATTGGCGGAATTCACAAGATTATCATTGCTTTGTTCCTTGCGGATATTTGAGGAGACGGCGGCTTCAGACACGCTGACAGTCACTTCGTTGGTTTCATTTCCATCACGGATGGGGGGGCTATTTTCTGGAGTAATGGATATATCTGCTTGTAGATTTTGCTCATCAGGATGAATCTCAGGTCTGGAATGATGTGGGGTATTTATGCTTTGGGCTTTCAGCAAGAAATGTTCCGATTCTTGGATGACATGCCGCAGTAACTCCTGGGCGTGAGGATTGGACCGGACAGCAGCACTGTGATCGAGAATATAGCATAGCTGCCTGATGAATTCTTGAGATTGCCGGCAAGAGGCATCAAGAAGCATCTCAACCTCTTTCATGAAATGGGGGTCTGAGGACGCTTTGGTGTTGCTTAAGGCATGCTGCAATAGGCGGTTGGCCTCTTCCGCCGTTCCGCAGAATACGCGGTACCATTCGTCAAGCAGTTTGACGTATTCCGGTTCCAGTCCTGGAACAGCGGCCTTAATTAATTGCGTGTGCCTGGCTTCCTGGCACTTCCAGCAGTAGATCTCTTCTAGAATGCGCACAGGTAGATTGGGGCCATAAATGGATAGCATTCATTAACCTCCTCGGTCGTTATGTCATTATACTTAGTTTATTAGCGAGGTAGGTTGGCCTATACTAAAAAATCTACTTTTGAACATGCATTAGGGTCTGCCGGAGCCCAAAGAGGCTTCAGCACGTCCAAGGAAGCTCGAGACAAGACGCAAGTACTCCTTTGGATGCTCGCGGAAGATCAACTCATGATGAGAATCCTTGACGATCCAGACATCAGAGATCGGGTTCGTCTGGTTCTCAGCCAATTGTTCGGCGATCGGGTAAGGAGCCTTATCGTCTTTGGTGCCGTGTATGAACAAAATTGGGAACGGATAGTCTTCCGTCTTGACCACTTGATATGGGATTTGTCGCAGACTTGTGCCATTCAACACGGGCAGCAGTAACCCGATAATCTCTAGAGAAGGATGACGCGGTAAATCTAAATGCTGTCGGATGTTATGATACATCGTATCCGGCTCAAGCAGGAAGGTACTGTCCAATATCATGGCATCGATGTCTTTGGTATAAAGAGCGGCCTGCAGTGCTGTACCAGCTCCCATAGAGAAGCCCCAGACGATAACTTCATTGCCATCATGCTGCTTCGCATATTGGATTGCACCTAATAGCTGCTGGGCCTCTTTTTTCCCTCCGGTTGCTACTTCCTTACTGCCTCCAGCGGCAAAGCCATAGTCGAACATAAGGACATTGAAATTCAAACGATGAGCATAATGGGCGAGATCATACATCGGAATCCAGCTCTCTTCTCGATTCGCGCCATAGCCATGACTGAACACAATCGTCTTGTGGGAAGAATCCGCAGGTATATACCAGCCTTGCATCATCCTACTACCATCAGCCGCCGGGAAGGAGACATTGTAGTAATCCAGATTTTTGGCTAGTTTCGGGTTGGAGTAGAGAGGGGCAACTGTCGGATTGGACAATACCCATGCGATGAACCCGTGTAGAGCAACAAAACAGAAGATTAAGAAGAAGATAATAGATAGCAACAGAGCGACGATAATGTTCTTAAGACTAATCCGTTTCGATTTATGCACGGAAGAGTCAGGGCCGATCCATTCAGGCTGCAGAGGAAGATCGTTGTGGTTCAATAATTTCATGGATGCTCCTCCTCATCTAGAATAATGTTAATTATTATATGTCAGGTTGCAAGAAAACGCTTTCTACGAAAAAATAAAACGTTGATAGTCGTGAATTCTGTCGAAAAAAGATGATTTTTGAAAAAAAACTATGAAAATATCGTACGGCTCCCTTTTCAGATTGTCAATGCATAGGGGGGCAATTTATAGTTGCATCATTGACGAATGAGATGGTTTTCTCATATAATTTATGTAACTGAGTTTCATATAGTGAAACGTAAGGGAGGAGATTCCGGTATGGAAGATCGAAAATTAACCGTGCGCGCCGTAGAGCGGGCGCTTGATATATTGATGTGCTTCACGAAGAAGGATGACCTTGGGTTAACGGAAATTGCCGCGGAGATTGATCTGCACAAGAGTACGGTGCATCGCTTGTTGAATACCCTTGAGGAGAAGGGATTCGTAGTTCGCAATGCGTCCACCGAGAAATATAAATTAGGTCTGAAAATATGGGAACTATCCGCACATCTGTCGCATAATGATGATCCGGCTGTTCTGCTTCTTCCACAAATGGAACAGCTCCGCGATCGCCTTGGTGAGACGGTAAGCTTATACTTGCGGGACGGAACCGATCGTTTGCGCATTCAGGCGGTACAGAGTAATCAAGCTATTCGCAGGGTTGCTCCGGTTGGGGCTAGATTGCCGCTGTTCGTCGGAGCGTCCAGCAAGGTTCTTGTAGCCTATGCGGATGAGTCGGTACTTCAGGCAGTGATGGCTAGTCCCGACTGGCCGGAATCGGTTGATCGCGATGTCTATGTGGAGCAATTGCAGGATATTCGCAGGCAGGGGTATGCTATAAGCTATGAGGAACGTGAGCCCGGTGCTTCGGCGGTTGCTGCACCGATTTTTGACCGGAATGGTAAAATCGCTGCTGCCTTGTCTTTATCCGGTCCGGTCAGCCGTATGAATCCACAGAAACTGCATGAGTACGGCCCGATGCTGATCGAGGCCGTGAGAGAAATGGGAATGATGATTCAAACCAGTTAACTTAATATTGAAAGTTATGTTATCAGAAGACGAAAAATCGCGAGTCCATGGCCAATAAGGCTTAGCGGACTCGCGATTTGTTGTTATAGAGAGTATTATTTGATTCCTTTAATCCAGGAGGCAATATCGTCAATAATTTCCTTCGATACATTGGACGGGTTAACGTACTCGGCCCCGATCGATACTCCTTTATATTCGGCTAATAGGTGATTTACGTTCGGATATGATTTGAACTCTACGTTCGTACGATCCTTCAATGCTGTTTTCCAGCCTTCAAATTGGTTCATCGTGACCTGCCAATCATTCTCACCTTGTAGAATCAACATAGGAACGTTCTGCCCCTTGGCCAGATCGGCAGGAACATAGTTCTTCTGTTCAAAAAACCAGTAAGCAGGCTGGAACGGGAACTGCTCCGGCATATGATCTACTGAATACTGCGGATCATTCACCATATTAGCCATTACGGTATATTGGGCAGCCTGCTGTTCGTATGCAGTCGCATCGATGCCGAGCTCCTTAACGCGTTTAACCAGTCCTTGCTGCTGTTCAGCCACTGCATCGACAAATTTGCCGCTCGGTCCGGCCAATAGAACTGTTCCTGCAACATCCTTATTGGTGTCAGCAGAAATTAGCAGTGGCATTGCATATCCGCCCTGACTGTGTCCTATAACGAAGATGCGGGAAGTGTCGATGCTTGTGTTATCCTTGAGCAATTTTACCGCCGACAGCGCATCATCTACGGTCTCCTTCTTCAATGTGAACTTCGGATCTGCCATGGTTTTATATGTATGCTCGTAAGTTACTTTATCATAGCGTAATACGGCAATCCCTTGCGAAGCGAGCCCTGCTGCCAGATCACGAAACGGCTTGGCGCCACCAAATGTTACATCGCGATCTTGCGCCCCGGAGCCATGAACGAGGACGACAGCCGGGAACGGTCCTTCTCCCTTAGGCAATGTAAGCGTCCCCGGTAATGCCAGGTCGCCTTGGCCGACGGTAACTTCTTGCTCGGTGTAACTGTCCGCTTTGTCATAGGACGGCTTCAAGTAGCTGGAATCATTAGTAGCAAGTGCGATGTTCAGATCATCAATTAGCCCGGACAGGTTCAGACGAATCGTTATTTCAGCCGATACGGTCCCGGCCTGGATCGCGTAGGTTACATTCCGGTGCACGGAATTGGTCTTCTCTGTCTTGGCGCCTGTTAGCTTCATTTTACCCAAAATGGTCTCAAAATCGCTCCATAATACGTTCAATTTGTTCTGTGGAAGAGTGGCCGCGAATGATTCACTGACATATTGCGCTGCCTGGGCACCGTTTCCGGATTGCAGTGCATCTACGAACAAGTCGGCCGGATCGCTGGATTGCTGCGAATCCTTGAATAGATCATCGATAAATTTAGAATCGGCCAGAGCGCGTCCGGATACGACGGTGACTGGGTGATCCATAGCTACTTGCTTGCCATTCACAATGGCCCCATTTTTACCTATCACCAGTACGATTACGCTATCGTCTTTGGTAATGGTGATCGTGTGAGTCTTTTGGTTCCATTTGACGTCAGCTCCATATTTTGCAGACGCTTCCCTAATCGGCGTAAGCGCTGTGGAACTGCTGGAAGTAGTGGCCGCGGAAGCGGCCGAGGGTAGCATGAGACTTAAAGCAAGTGTTACAGCGGCTGCTGTTAGCATAGTTTTGTTCTTGACTGACATACAATTACCTCCCCATGATTCAAAAATATATGATTATTTCGCGAAAACGTATGTCAACGCGATAGAACCAAAAATACCGAGCAGGATAAACCAACATAACGGGTGCCCTAAATTCAACGTCCAGCCGACGCCGAATCTTTTTTCTACAAAGAGGGCCGGGTCATTTCGATTGATATAGATGGCTCCGAGTTTCCAGTTGCGGTCATTATTTACAGGCTTAAGCTTGGAGCCGGAAGCTGGACGTTCGATCCTGCTTCCGCCTTGGCCCGTCCTGAAGGAGATGACGATGGCGAACAGGACGAGTAAGACAGGCACGAGTAAACTGATAAGCATTAAGCTGTTCGAGCCAACCTGACCCAGCATATTAAACTGAATCAAGGAGAACAGAAGTACTAATGCCAAACCGGACAATACCGTAAACAGCGACCAGCTGCGGCGAAAGGCCGCGTTCTGGCGGATCGACCGCTGCGGATCATCGGGATGAATCTGCTGTTTACTGCTACGGATGCTCCAATTGACTAGCATGAACAGTATCGTTACAAGGATTTGCAGGATCGTCGGAAAAAGTACTGTCTGATATGATTTGGCGGCGCTGTTAACTACGTTGCCTTCAAAGTCGAATTTCA
>DASYFA010000150.1:0-4202 GCA_036498705.1 Paenibacillus sp. | reverse complement strand
GCTGAATTTATATTGCGTCATAACTAAAGGTAAGAGTTCAAAAAGTTCAGTTTTCAGCACCGAAGCTTATGCTTCCGATGTGCGTTTTTTCAAAACGCTTCAGTTGGATGAAGCTAGGGCGTGAGGAGCACAGCGTACGTAGTTGGTACGTGAGCACCTAAGATGTTTCCGTAGGAAACATGACTTCGTAAGCATCCGCTTGGCCCGGGTGAATTCAAGATTCGATGTCGAATATGCTCTCAGTGCTACTTCGTGATCAAAGGCGGAGTTTTTGAACTACCTCTATAAATAAAATCATGGATCGGGAGAGTAGCTTATCGTTAGTCTGCAAATAGCGAGCCGGGATGGTGCAAGCCGGTGCAGAGAGCGCTAGGTGAAGCGCACCCGGGAGATGGTCTTCTGAAGCTAAGGTGGGTAGGAAGACCCGGCGGCTGAACGTTAATCAGTCTTGAGCAGGTTGGACCAGAAGGTCTAGCACTTAGAGTGGTACCGCGGGAACGTAAGTCTCTCGTCTCTTTAATAGAGATGAGGGGCTTTTTTATTTGTCATTCTGGAAATAGTGAATAGTGAATAGTGATAAGGAGCTGAAGTAAATGGAGACGACAAAATCAAAGATTGCACACTGGATTTCAGAAGTGTTGCATGATACACCAGCACAGGAGATTATGGCGATGCTGGAATATCCGAAGGAAGAATCGCAAGGGGATCTATCCCTCCCCTGCTTTAAACTGAGCAAGAAGCTGCGGAAGTCCCCGATGCAGATTGCCGCTGAACTGAAAGAAGCACTAGAGACGCAGGATGGGAGAGATGAATTGATTGACCGAATCGAGGCCGTGTCTGGATACTTGAACCTGTTCCTGAAGCAGAGCTATATTGCTGGGAATGTCGTGCTTACGATTCTTAACGCAGGGGCGCGTTACGGGTCTAAAGACATCGGCGCCGGAAAGACGATCGTGATCGATTTCTCCTCGCCTAATATCGCCAAGCCATTCCATGTCGGCCATTTACGTTCAACAGTCATTGGGAATGCACTCTATCGGATTCATTCGTTCTTAGGCTATCAATGCGTCGGGATTAATCATCTAGGCGATTGGGGTACTCAGTTCGGTAAATTGATTGTCGCATATCGGTTGTGGGGAGATACGAAGCGGCTGGAGGAAGGGGCGATTGATGAGCTACTGTCTCTCTATGTGAAATTCCATAAGGAAGCTGAGCAAGATCCCGGGCTGGAGGATAAGGCGAGAGCGTGTTTCCTGAAGATGGAGCAAGGTGATGAGGAAGTGTTGGCTCTTTGGCAGCATTTTGTCGATATTAGCTTGGCAGAGTTTCAGAAAATTTATGATTTACTCGGTGTGGAATTCGATTATTTTACGGGGGAGAGCTTCTACAACGATAAGATGGAGCCGGTCATCCAGGAACTGAAGGATAAGCAGCTTCTGGAGGAGGATGAAGGGGCCTGGCTCGTCCGTCTGGATCAGTACAACATGGCTCCGGCTTTGATGCTGAAGAAGGATGGTAGTACCCTCTATCATACCCGCGATGTGACGGCGGCGTTGTACCGTAAGCAGACTTATTCATTCGACAAGGCGCTGTATGTCACGGATTATGCACAGAATCTACATTTTGCGCAGTTGTTCAAGGTTATAGGGCTAATGGGATATGACTGGGCAGAAGATGAGATGATCCATGTTCCCTTTGGACGGGTGACGCTAGAGGGCATGAGCTTATCGACCCGTAAAGGTAATGTTGTGAAGCTGGAGGAAGTGCTGGAGCAGACGATTAAGAAGGTCAAGGAAATTATCGAAGTGAAAAATCCGCAGTTGCAAAATAAAGATGAGGTAGCTCGCCAGGTCGGAGTTGGCGCCGTTATCTTCAATGACCTGAGCGCGAACCGGATTAAAGATATCGTCTTCTCTTGGGATGATGCGCTTAGCTTCGAAGGTGAGACCGGACCATATGCGCAGTATTGTTATGCGAGAACCTGCAGTGTGCTGCGCAAAGCGGCCGGTGACCCGCATTTCGGAACGGCAATGGTTGATGCCGAGGCACTTGCAGAACAGTTCGATCCCTCCAAGCTGCAGCATCCTACGGAGATCGCCTTATTGAAAGAATTGGCTTTATTCCCGGAACGGACCGAGCAGGCCGCAGCAAAGTTGGAGCCATCAATGATTACTCGCTATTTGATTGACGTGGCTCAGGCATTCAACCGCTTCTATCATGACTGCCCTATTCTTGTGGAAGATGAGAAGTTAAGAGCGGCTCGTCTTGCCTTGGTCAAATGCGTACAAATTACACTTAAAAATGGTTTTGGTCTGATCGGACTACAAGCACCAGAAGAGATGTAGCTATAAAGGGAGAAGCCACTTGGAATTATTGCGCTTTTCCGTTCATGATATAGTTCCTCAGCTCATGGAAGACCCCAGCTTTAATAACGGCATTAATAACGACGAGGGAGACCGGACCGATAATAAGGCCGAGTACACCAAACAGCCGCAAGCCGACGAACAAAGAGATCATAGTAGGTAATGGATCGAGCCCGACGCTGGTAGCCAACACCTTGGGCTCGATCAGTTGTCTGGACACAAGAACGACTCCATATAAAATAGAAAGGCCGATGCCCAGGGCGAAGTTGCCGGTCATGAAGGCGTAGACGAGCCAAGGAATGAGGATCGTGCCAACACCTAAGTAAGGAAGCAAATCGACCAACCCGATCAGAATCGCATAAGTAACTGGAGAATCAACACGCAGGATGAGGAGTCCGATACATACGACGAAGGCGGTAATCGAGATCATAATGAATTGGGCTCGCAGGTATCCGAATAGCGCCATTTGCAGATTACTCCGTATAACTCCTCCCATTTTAAACCATCCCTTAGGCATAATTCCGAGGATCATGCGCTTGTTCTTATCCCAACCATTGCTGATAAAGAAGGCCGAGAGCAGGATGATTAATAGAATAAGCCCCAGGCTGGGTAGTGAGGTAACGACGTTGATGACTCCGTTAAGAAAGCTTGTAATGATCCTGGAAATCGCATTGCTAACTGTCAGTGCGGCGTTATCAATATTTTTGGTGAAGGTTCCGCTGTAGCCTGGATTCCTTACGATGAAAGAGTTTATTTCATTAAATAGTCTCTGCAATTCCTCGTTACTACCCCAGGTTATGAATTGATCGCGCCACTCTCCGATATGTTCGTTAGCGGAATCGGCTAGATGGATCATTTCCTTGACCATACGAGTGACAGCTGCGGTTATGACGATAGCTCCGGCCGAGAAATAGATAAGAATGGCTAATGTGACAGAAGCCCAACGGGGCAGCTTCAACGTCTCCTGCATCCAACGTACGAATGGATTCATGGCATAGGCGATAATCCATGCGATGAGAAAGGGGTAGATGAGTGGCAGAACCCAGTAGAATGAGAGACAGATCATTAGCACCGCTAGACATACCCAGGCTCCACGCAGTATTCGTTTCATAACAACGTAATCCATTCTTATATCCCCCTTGGACTGGACAGGTCTTACTCTATTTCTATTTCCCTTCCAAAATTAGTATTACAGAAACAATAAATATTGGGTGATGTGACTTTTGTCGTTGCAATTCGGAAGAGATTACAAAAATTTCTTTATATAGCTGAAAAAATAATTTGATGTGTCTTTGACGACTCAAGCAGTTCCCATGCTCTTAGAAATCCAGTATGATTATTTAAAAGAGTTTTAGTGCTAGATCCTCCCTAATATTTCATCCATGATGCTATATTACGAAAATTTTAAACTTCAAAATTGAAAATGTTTTCAATGGTTTATTTTCCAATTTCGTATTTGAAGGAGAGATGTACATGACAGCTACCAAAGGACTTGAGGGTATCGTTGCTGCGACTTCCTCAATCAGTTCCATACATGATGGCGTGCTGGCTTATCGAGGAATTAATATCGATGAACTGGCGGAACGGGCAAGTTTCGAAGAGACTGCTTATTTGCTCTGGTATGGAAAGCTACCAACTCAGACACAGCTTGCTTTCCTAGAGCAGCAGCTAAGCGATTTTGCAGCTATTCCTGAGCCGTTGCTGGCTCAATTGAGATTATTTCCGTCCGATGCCAACACGATGGCCGTTCTGCGTACAGCCGTATCGGCACTAGCTCTATATGATGAGACTGCGGATGACAACTTCAGAGAAAGCAATCAGATCAAGGCGATTAAATTA
>DASYFA010000149.1:0-13691 GCA_036498705.1 Paenibacillus sp. | reverse complement strand
GATGAATCCTTTAAAAGGAATCTGATGAGGATTCCTGCCCATCTATTTGGTACAGAGCAGGAATGGCTTAAGGAGATAAATGCTACCTTCCAAAAATATGACGAAACAAAGCTGACACGGATGGTAGCTCAAGGTCTCATCGAACCTATGCTCGATAATGCCTCCTCCATGCTTGCAGAATATAAAGCCATTATGCTTGATACCCCCTGGATGATGACCAAAGTGGATAACTTAATGGAGGCGCTCTTAAAAAGCGACTGGGACAACAGCGACTACACCGCATTCGCCATCCATTCGCGGCAGTATACATCATTCGCAAGCTCCGATCATCCAGAATCCAGACTGCTCACCTATGCTAAGGATAAAATGGATGAGTTGATGCGTAACGCGAAGAAAAGTGTAGCAAACGGCAATTACCAAGAAGCGATCGATCTGTACACGGCCATTGGCCATTATCAGGATACGAAAGAGGAAATCAGAGCCACAGAGCTGGCCTGGACCCTCGCCGAACCTATAAGACTTCTTCCTGCTCTAGCGGATGGAAGCAGCTATATTCATGTTGTAGATGGAAGGGATAAATTCGGATCTAAGGCATATGTGGTAGCAATCGACCAGAACAATCAGCTATATTTTGGTCGAATGAATGCGGAGGAAAGTGTTCAGATATTAACAAATCAGGACTTGGCTTCGCGGGATCAGATCCGGACTTTATCTATCGATCCAATTCTAAGCACAGACCATAATCCCGTTATTATTATCGAGACAGAATCAGAGGCAAGAAAAGCACGTTATGATGCTTTTGAGGTACGTGAGGACAATATCGCTCTCCTATACTCAATCGAAGCGGATAGCCTGACAATCCAACCAGACAAAACCATTTATGCAGTTAATCCGGTTGGCGAGGGTGAAGGACAAACCGCGATTTTCGTTCGTGCAGATGATCATTACCAGTTCGCAGGTATTAAGCAGGAAATTCTAGATATCTCCGCCGACATGGTTAGTCAGTATCCTGACACTCTTGTCCGCTTCACCAGTACCGTGATTTACTCTGTTTCAGGAGAGACGCTGGTCACAGGCAACAACAGCTTAATACTTCTAAGAGGTGACTTCTCTCTCCCCGTGGGAGCAAATGTAACGATAACAGGACGCTTCGAACAGAACGTTTCACTCAATGTTGATGAGCAATTAATCGAAAAAATCGCAGAAGTACTGAACGAACCGGCTGAGGGATCGATGAATGAACTACTCTCCAGGCTTTCTAGTATCATTCAACTCATCATTCCTGTTGTCGAGGTTGACACGATCCAATAAAGACGTAAGTCTTGAGCAGATGATGTTACCATGGTCATAGTCCCTTCAATAAAAAAGCTCTGAGTCAATCCTTACGGAACGACTCAGAGCTTATTTTGTTTAACTGATTATTTTTAGTGCGTATCCAAAAAGGCTTTTAAGCTAGATACTTAATCCGCCGTCTTGTCTCCGTTGCCAGCTCCTTAATGTTGTCCTCCAGCCTTGAGATAAGTTCATCGCTAATCGTGAAGCCGCCTTGCTCAGTACGGGATACATTCGCATCCGCAGCGTAGACGCCAGCTAGAATATGACGTGCTCCAAGCACTGACAATACCGGTTTGAGTGCGTAATCGATCGAGAGCAGATGGGCAATCGTTCCGCCCATGAACATAGGCAAGATCACTTTGCCGGTCAGGCCTCTCTCCGGAATCAAATCCAGGAACGTCTTAAGCACCCCTGTATAGGAGGCCTTGTAAACCGGACTAGCCACGATAATCGCGTCCGCCTCAGCTACAAGTCCGTTTGCCTTCACAATATGCTCGCTCTCGAACTTGGTATGAATCAGATCATCTGGCGGAAGCTCGCCGACATTCACATGCTTCACTTCGAAGCCTTCTTTCACCAGCAGTTCCTCTGCTAATGCAATGATTGCCGTCAGACGGGAACCCAGTGTAGGAGTTCCGTTAATTATGGTTACCTTAGCCATGCTGGATCCTCTCCTTTTATCTATAAATAATCAAATCCGACTAAACCGCTGTAATTCTCTTCGATGCTATCAATAATAAAATGGAAAGTCAATTTACCGTCAGCCAAAAATGAGAACCTACATCAAATCCTCATTTATGAACATGGGGATCGACGGTGAGCGGCTACCTGACCGAAGCTTACAACGCTTCGATGATATCCCCGGCGAGCAGCGAGGCCGGGTTGCCTTTTCGCGCGGCCGCAGCCTGCTCGCCGGCCAGGCCGTGTAAGTAGACGCCGAACGCTGCTGCCTGTACGGCGTCCAGCCCTTGGGCGAGCATGGCAGCGATAATTCCGGTGAGGACGTCACCGGAGCCCCCGGTAGCCATGCCGGGATGGCCGGTCAAGTTCACGTAGACCCGGCCGTCCCGGGCCGCGATGACCGAGCGTGCCCCCTTGAGCACGAGCGTCACGCCGTGCTCGGTGGCAAAGCGGCGCGCAAGGCCGATGCGGTCCCGCTGCACCTCGGCCGTCGTGAGACCGGCCAGCCGGGCCATCTCGCCGGGATGCGGCGTCAGGATCGTCGCGGCATCCCGGCGCTTCCAGGCCGTAAGGCCTCCGGCCGCGGCCAGGATGCCCAGGGCATCCGCGTCCACGACGAGGGGACGCGGGGCGCCCTCCCACAAGGCGCGCAGGAACGCCGCCTCGCCCGGGAAGCGGCCCAGCCCCGGGCCAACGGCGAGCACATCGCGCGCCGCGAGCAGCCGCAGCACTTCGTCTGCTGCGGCACTATCCCATGCGCCGGTCCCGCCACCTTCGACCGGCGCTAGCATCAGCTCGGGCACAGCCCCGAGCATATGCGGCAGCAGCGACGCTGGCAAAGCCCACGTCGCGAGGCCGCACCCGGCGCGCAGCGCCGCCTTGGCGGCCAGCAGGCCGGCGCCGCTCATCGGCAGGCTGCCTGCCGCCAGCAGCACATGTCCGTACGTGCCTTTATGTCCGTCCGGTTCACGGCGCCGCCCTGCGTCAAGACCGAGCTCGCTCTCCAGCGACTCCTCGGTCAGAACACCCCCGGCTCCCTTCAGCCCAGCCGGGAGCCGCGGCGGAATGCCGATGTAGCGCACGACTACTTCCCCTGCCGCCTTCGCTCCCGGATACTGCGTCAGCCCGGCCTTCAAGAAGGCCAGGCACACCGTCAACTCTGCCTGGATGCAGGGGTCGTATACCGCGCCTGTATCGGCATCCAGGCCGCTCGGAATGTCTGCCGCCACAATCGGCAGACCGCTGGCATTCGCTTCCGCAATAAGTGAAGCGTACGCCCCGCGTGGCGCTCCCTTGGCTCCGGTGCCAAGGAGCGCATCCACCATCCCCGTATAGCTGCGCAAATCCGGGATACCAATCGCTTCATCTTCATATACGATTCGCGGTAACCCCAGCGCCTCAACGATTCGTTGCTGGACCGCTGCCTCCCCACTAAGATGGTCCGGCCCCACAGCATACACCAGCGTCACCGGAATTCCCGCATCCGCCAAATGCCTGGCACATACAAGGCCATCGCCGCCATTATTCCCTTTGCCTATAAGCACAAGCCAGCGCTCGCCTGCCAGTGTATCTTTTCGCAGCATCACTAACTTGATTACTTCCTCAGCAATCGCTCTTCCCGCGTTCTCCATCAGCACGATAGCTGGAATGCCGATCTGCTCGATTGTATACCGGTCGACCTCACGCATTTGCTCAGCCGTTACAAACTCCATGTTACGTCCCCCTTCGAACATTCTCCCTATACTCTTATCTTCATAATATACACTTCCAGATTCAAATCTCTACTCCACTCTCTATTCCATCATCAGCAGCAAATCAAGCTCACGATGGAATCTTCTCACTATCCGACTTTGCGTCAAGCTCAGCTATCATTAGTCTTAAAGCTCATTCCGGATTATCAAGACGGCCAATGAGAGAGCATCTCCCATCATAACTCTAACGAAACTACAGAACGTTATTTCCTCCAAAACAGCAATAAATAAAACCTAACGAAACACCATATCGTTATTCGAGAGAAATTTTGCCTTCAAGCCCCAAAATGGCTTAAATAGCGTTACCCAGTTTCGTTACATTTTTTAATGCCCCCTTTTAGCCTAAATAGCGATACCAGGTTTCGTTAGAATTATTTGATGAACATCTGCCTCCCCCCATACCCCCCTGGTCCTGATTCTCTGAGCATTTGCGCGTTCCGAGTCCGATCTGTTATTCTTAGGTTCCACACCGTACTTCACTAAGCTCTATTGACCTTCATCGAGCTGATTTATTACCGTTCCTTATAACCCTAGTGACAAGACGCAGCTGGACGAAATAATGAACAACATACCAAAGATTGGTTTACATAGAACTTGAAAACGATAAATTCATGTGCAATAGTGAAGAGAGGAATATCGAAAGGGTGATTTCAGTGTCACTGTCGGAATGGATAAACTGGCTGCAGCAGCACGCCGCGCTATCCTTAACCGCCGTCCTGGTTCTGGTTACTTTTCTTGCCCTTTATGGGGTAACCAGTTGGAGGACGCGAGCGGGCCTACGCTCCCGGCTGGAGCATCTAGAGAAGAGTCTCAAATTATATTCAGCCGCCTCTGCGCCGCTGTTAAGTGATAACGCATTTGGAACGATGACGACAGAGCAGGAGAATGATCTGATCGACCGCCTGCTTGCTTGCCGTGCAGCCCCTTATGCAACCTCTGATCTGCTTGGACAGATCGGAGCTTATACGGATGATCATGATCATGCGAGATTACCGCTGCTACTCAGAACGTTGGAACGAGAGAGCGAACGTTTCCTCGAAGAGCGGGACAAGCTGCTAAATTGGCTGGAACAACCGGGTTGGGGTATCCGTTTCTGGCTTGGCATTCAACCTGTCTTTCCTTTTCTGTTCGCCGCAGCCTTATTCGTGTTAGTGTATCAATTACTGCAGAGATGGACCGGTGCCGATATCAGCTTCCTAGGCTTCCACTCCTTGGACACGGTCTATTTCTATTCACACTTCGGCTCCGCTCTATTCTCCCTGCTGCTCTTGTATCCTGCACTGATGGGCGGATTCCGGCCGGGAGAAGGCTCCATATTGCTACGACTATGGGGAATCTTCATTGCCGCTATGTATTTGCTTCACTTCATCAGTCCGGTCATAGCCCCTTATGTAGCAGCAGCGCAGGTTCTATTATTCCTGGGCGGATTCTTATTCACAAGGAACAAACCGCGCAAAGCACGTCCCTTTGTCGGACATTATCAGACCAACCTTCCGTCCGATCTGGCGATAAATGCCTTGCCAACGACTGAAGATAGCACCGCATCATCTCTGGTCAAGAATGCGGACAATTTCATAAACAATGACAAAGACCGTTAGAGGACATCCTGCCCTATAACGGTCTTTTCCAATTCCAATAACTTTTCATATGTCTATCTCGATTCCGACTTACGTAGTGGTTTAACTGCATTCCGGGACGATCCAGGTGCTTTGGCCGCCCCTCCCCCAACATCGTAACGTCTCCGCTCTGTGCGCTCCAACTGGACGATCTGTCCCTCATGAACAATGATGTTCAGCGAACCGAATTCCATCTCATTTAACATCCCCGCGATCCGCTCTAGCCCCCCTGCTGTATCGTCTTAATATTACTCTATTTCTACTTTCTTAGGATCGGTTTCAATTTTAAAATTCTGACTCTTTCCGTCTTTAATAACTGTAAATTCTGCTACTGCCGAGATTTCGTATATACCGGGCTGCTTAATCTTATACTTGTAGTTTTCCGAAATAACAGCCTTACCAGAAACTTCTCGATTCTTTCCTTTGTCCGTAATCGTATAGGAGTTAATCTGCTTTCCCTCACTATCTTTAATTACATAGACGAACATTTGCTGCCTACTCGAAATCGTCACATTCTGCTCTATTTCTTTTTTTAGTTCAACCTTGATCGTGAATTCCTCGTTGACCTTAACTTTTTGTGGGATCGAAATCGTTGCCGAATAATCGTTCTGAGTCATACTAGACAAAGCACCTCCTACTGTACTCGATACTGTAGTTTGAACCGGCTTTATTGACTGACATCCGAGAAAAATTAAAAAGACAATGATAACAATACACTGTTTCAAACCAAATCCCCTCCCCTTACATCTAACGTTGGGATTAAATTTTTGTTTCAGTATAGTAAACATTCTATCATTTTTCTTTTTTTAAAAATTTTTCGTCAGAAATGGACGAGTAACATCGTTATTGTATATAGCAAGTAAAAAAATAAGAGAAAGGATGAGTGAAAAAATGAAAGTCAGAAAATTGATAGGCACAGTTGTACTTGCCAGTTCTCTACTCATCAGTTCAAGCATTAGCGCCGCTGAGAGCCAAGAAGATAAATACCAGTGGACAACTATCAAAGGAACCATTTCTGAAATAGCAGAAATTACCCAAAAAAATACATCAGATGAAATTCCGTATCCCTTGCAGCTGAACACACCACCCACTCAACTAAGTAATACAACTCTTTTGGATAATTATGTTGATAAGCAACGAATAAAACGGGATTTTCCTGCGATTGCAAAGTTAATCGAAAAGACTCCTGATAAGTTCTCGGGTCATTACTATGATGCTGATAAAGGAACAGTAACCATCCAAATTACAGAAGACTCAGAATCCTTAAAAGAGCAGGCTCTAGCATCAATCGAAAATGATGATAAAGTAGAGTTTGAGGTTACGAAGTATTCTTGGGCGGATATTGAAAATGCAAAAGAAACAATTATGAAAAATGTTAAACCAGGTACAGTTCGTGCACTCATTCCTGATGTAAAAAACAATAAGCTAATTATCGCATTCGATGAAGAAGTAAATCTTATGAGTTCAAACACGGTTTCATCACTTGTTCCCCAATCCGACATGCTGGAGTTTACTACAATGCCAGCGTCATCGCTAAAGGTTGAAACGGACGATACGCATTACGGTTCTCAATTTCCTATGGGTTCAAAAATAGGTGGTGACTATGTACCGGTTGGAGGAAACAACTACGAATATAGTGTATGTACTGGAGGATACTTTGGCGTAAATTCAAGCAATCAAGATGTATTAGTCACGTCCGGCCATTGCCAGGACAAAGCAAGGACAAACACTGCATGGTATCAGCCTACATGGTCTACTACTAGCATCGGCAATTATACTTTTAGAACCGAGTCTAAAGGAGATGGATCAAACAAAGCCGCCGATGCCGGATACATTACATTAAATTCAAATTACAGCGGCCGGCCTAGAGTTCCATACCCTTCAACTTCAAATATGGCCATGATTACGGGAGTCTACACTAGCGATACTCCAGGTGACACTATTTATTTAAGGGGCGCAAATACTGGAGCCACTACTTCAGGCACCATTGAATATGCTCATGTTGATATATACTGGGGTCAAGACGGCTACGGATACAAACGCGCCGAAGTTCTAGCAACTGGGTATACGTCTATGGGAGGAGACAGTGGAGGACCTATTCTGACCAATTACGCTTATAATAATGGACTTACAGGTTGGACTTTTGATTTGGCCGGAATCCATACAGGAGTTTTAACCATCACCAGTTCATCCAGCCCTATCCCTCAAGGTACTTATAAAGTATACGATCCCATCTGGACAACATATAACGATTTAAACCTAACGGGAATAACAGTTGTTGCGACACCTTAACAAGCGAACACGACCCATAATGGGATTGACCTGTGTCTTGGCTGATGTTCGTCTATTTTCGCTCAGGCCGAATCGGGGCAAGCTGCAGCTGATAAACTCCCAATAGGTCCGAATAATAATTCTCTACCGGCAGACCAATCGTTCGATTTTTCTACATTGCTGCAAGAAGATCCAATTGAATAGGTTCGTTCAGTTCTCGAACCAAACAGAGTGATTGAAATTTGCTGCTATGAAACAAACTTAAAAGCGCCGCTATCCTGGTTATTCCAGTTTTGCGGCGCTTTCCTTACTTATCTCCATAATGGGTACGAAAAGCGTAAAATTCAATCATATTCTCGCTGATTCGGTAGACTATCCGGTTCGTATAATCAATCCGGCGACTCCAATACCCTGATAGGTTCCCCCGTAACGGTTCGGGTTTACCTATCCCTTCATACCCGTTACAGTCTTCCCTTGCTCCATTTGCTGTATAGAATCATTTATCCTTTTCATGTTATCTGGATTATAGAAAGGATCGGTATGTGTTGTAATTTCAAATGGAATGCCACCTTGTCGTAGTGACTGACCTATATATTTTGATCCCAGCTAGTGACTGCTCTTACGGGTGAACCAGCTCTTAAGCAGCAAGGTGATCAGCGCTAGTATCAGTAGTAAGGAAGCGACTGCAAATGAAGCCGAGAATTGATACTCGTTATACAGAATCTCAATATGCAACGGAAGTGTGTTTGTCGCTCCGCGAATATGACCTGATACAACGGATACGGCGCCGAATTCCCCCATCGCCCGCGCATTACAAAGTATAATTCCGTACAACAGTCCCCATTTAATATTCGGCAGAGTCACCTTCCAAAATATACGGAAGCCTCTAGCGCCTAGTGTAACCGCTGCTTCCTCCTCCAGTTGCCCCTGATCCTCCATGAGCGGAATCAATTCCCGGGCCACGAATGGAAAAGTAACGAACAGTGTCGCCAGAATAATGCCCGGCAGTGCAAAGATGATTTTCAAATCATATTCCTGCAGCCAAGGCCCGAGCCAGCCATGCACACCATAGACGAGTACATAGATCAAGCCGCCGATTACCGGAGATACCGCAAAGGGCAAGTCGATCAGTGTGATTAGAAGCTGCCTTCCCCGGAATTTGAATTTTGTAATCGCCCATGCAGCTGCCACACCAAATATCGTATTCAACGGCACCGTAATTGCCGCAACAAGCAGTGTCAATCTCAATGCCGATAATGCATCAGGATCAGATATAGCCTGCACGTAGACATTCCAGCCCTTCTTCAGGGCCTCCGTTAGAACGACAATAAGCGGTAGACCGATCAGCCATATAATGACAAGTACGGCGAGACTGATTAAGGTCCATTTGACAACACTCGATTCCTTCGTACTGCGATTCCTTACTGGATTTGTTCTCGCTGCCGCTAAAGGTACAGAACCTGCCACACGACGCCCCTCCCTTGGCTTTTATGATTACAATAAGTACCTGCCGAGCCTAACCATAATCACCTCGCAGTCTTGCGCATCCGACTCTGTAATGAATTAATCAGCAGCAGAAGTGCAAAGGAGATTAAGAGCAGCATTAGCGCTACCGCCGTCGCTCCGGCATAATCGAATTGCTCCAGCTTTGACATAATCAGCAGTGGAGCGATTTCGGTCTTCATCGGCATATTTCCGGAAATGAAGACGACCGAACCGTATTCCCCGATACCACGGGAAAAGGCGAGTGCGAAACCTGTCAGGAGCGGCGGAAGTAGTTCCGGCAAGATAATGGATCGGAAGGTACGAAGACGGCTCGAACCCAGTGTGGCCGCAGCCTCTTCAACCTCCGCGTCTAAATCCTGCAGTACGGGCTGTACGGTCCGCACAACGAATGGAATGCCGATAAACATCAGGGCGAGCGTAATGCCGAGCGGCGAGAACGCCGTCTTAATACCAAGCGGCTCAAACAATGAGCCAAGCCAACCTTTGGAGGAATAGAGTGCGGTCAGCGACACACCGGCAACCGCTGTTGGCAACGCGAATGGAAGATCGATCATCGCATCGAATATTTTTTTACCCGGAAAATCATATCTAACGAGAACCCATGCAAGCAGCAAACCCAATACTGAATCAACCAATCCAGCCGCCGCTGCGGTCAGGAAGCTCACTCGGTAAGAGGCCAAAACTCGCGGATCAGTCGCAATCGACCAGAACTTCTCCCAGGTTAGTCCCGTAGAATTTAACAAAAGAGCGGATAACGGAATTAATACGATCAAGCTAAGATATAAAATGCTGTATCCCATCGTAAGTCCGAATCCAGGCAGCACTCCGCGCTTGGTATTTGCCTTGCTTGGCATGAAGTTCATCCTTTCTCTACTTACACGGGCGGATCACTTCACTCACCTTCATCCCAGTTGAAGAGAGTGCCATTCATCGTCGATGAGTTCACGAATATCCATTGGGTGATCCGCCGCTCCCTGCAAGTTTGCTACTCCGCTGGTTGCGGTCGTTTATTTAGGCACGTAAATCTGACTAAAGATTCCGCCATCATTAAAATGCTTCGGCTGCGCCTTGGCCCAGCCCCCAAACACCTCATCAATCGTATACAGCTTGATGTCCGGGAATTGATCCTTGAATTTCTCTTTCACGCTGTCCAATGTCGGGCGATAGTAGTTCTCCGCTGCTATGGTCTGCCCTTCCTCTGAATATAAATATTTCAAATAGGCTTCGGCAACTTCACGGGTCCCCTTCTTATCGACGATTTTATCGACGACGGCAACAGGCGGTTCGGCTAAAATACTCTCCGACGGATAGACGATATCGAATTTATCAGGTCCAAGCTCTTTAACGGCTAGCCAGGCTTCGTTCTCCCAAGCAAGCAGTACGTCGCCAAGTCCCCGTTCAACAAATGTCGTAGTTGCACCGCGTGCACCACTGTCCAGAACCGGGACATGTTGATACAGTTCTTTTACAAATTCCTGTGCCTTGGCCTCATCATTATTATTGTGGTGAAGCGCATATCCCCAAGCCGCGAGATAATTCCAGCGCGCCCCTCCGGATGTTTGCGGATTCGGCGTAATGACCTCTACCCCATCCTTGATCAAATCGTCCCAATCCTTGATCCCTATCGGATTCCCCTTCCGTACCAGGAAGACGATCGTCGAAGTATATGGCGAACTGTTATGATCGTATTTCTGCTGCCAGCCTTCATTAATCAATCCACTTGCCTGAATTGAATCAACATCGTAACCGAGCGCCAACGTAACTACGTCTGCCTCTAACCCGTCGATGACCGCCCGGGCCTGCTTACCGGATCCCCCATGTGATTGCTGTATCGTTACTTTCTGCCCTTTTTCTTTCTCCCAATAGGCTGCAAATGCCTTATTATAACTTTCGTATAATTCGCGAGTAGGGTCGTAGGATACGTTCAGTAATTGGATGCTCTTTCCCTTACCTGCATCTGCACTAGCAGTCGCACTCGCTTTGTCATTCTCTTTGTTCCCGCCGCAGGCGACCAATGCCACCGACATAGCCAGAACCAAACTGACCAGAATACTCTGCTTAACCACTTTGCTCATCGTATCACTCCCCATCTTCTCCCATAATATCTTGCCGTACTAAGTAAGCAGAAAACCCTTCCCAACCGTACAAGAAAATCTCTATGGAGGAGCTCAAGAATGAGTACCCCGACTATATCTAAATGAAAGACGGAGAAACACCCTGCTCCCATCGGTCAAACCGAGCCGCTACCCGTGTCTGCCTAGGCAAGTAGAGCGTTCCTCCGTCCGTACGGTGAGAACATCTTTAATTATTCCTACCTGTTTAGTATGTTATGGTGTTATTTTATATGTGCTGGGTTTTCTTGTCAAACGTTTTTTTCCAGGAAAACCATAAATTCAGGATTTTGTATATCCATCAAAAAAACGGCAGATCGGATGAGCTTCTCGCTCTCCGACCTGCCGTTTTATAATAACGTATTAAAGTTCGTGTTCAAAAAGTCCGGTTTTCAAAAGCGGAACCTCTATTAGTCTAACACCGGTTCGATGCAGGCTGCCTGGCTTATAGCCAGTTCCTGTCCAGTCGCCGTCAGCTTGCCGCTATCAGCGTCGCGTTTGAACGCCACAATATTGCCGCTGAATTGATTTGCGGCCAGCACATAATCGCTAAGCACGGCGAAGTTACGCGGCCAGCTTCCTCCAGTCGATATCCAGTCTGGATTAGCAAGCTTGCCTGTCACAACGTCGATCTCAAAGCGTACAATGCTGTCATGACCGCGATTGGAGCCGTATAAATAACAGCCATCCTCAGACAGATGGATATCCGCAGGATAACTCTCACCTGTAAAGTCTTCAGGAATCGTAACGACATGATCGACGATCCCCAATCTACCTTCCGTCTTGTTATAGCTATAGATTGTAATCGTATTATCCAGCTCGTTAATTCCATAAGCATGTTGATCATTCGGGTGGAGAACGAAATGTCTTGGTCCTGCTCCCGGAGGTAGCGCTACCTCATCATGGTGAACCAAACCACCATCCTGCATATTGTAGATAAAGATTCGATCTGCACCCAAATCCGATGCGTATGCGTATCTCCCCTCTAGGTCTGTTACGGCGCTGTGAGCATGAGCTTTCTCCTGGCGGTCCGTTACCGGACCTGTGCCGACTTGTTGCACCTTCGCCACCATACGATTTGCTTCTCCTTGTTCACCCAGAGCAAATCGATTCACTACACCACTGGAATAATTGGATACGAGCACATCACCGATTGGTAGCGAAGCAAGATGGCAAGGATCTGCACCTTCGGTTGGCACGGAATCCAGTTCTGTCAATTCACCGTTGTTGGAGTCGATCTTGTAGCTAACGAGACGCCCTTCAGCCTGTTCACTCACCGCATACAACCTTGAAGCTTCAGCATTCACGATAACAAAGGATGGATTCAATATTCCTGAAAAATGACGGATGATACGCATTGCCCCTGTCTGGTCATTTAAGCCACATAAGTAAATCCCCGGTTCCTCTGCTTTTGCGTATGTACCCACATAGAATGGAATTTCATCCTTCAGACCAAATTGCGTCATATACTTCATCCTCTCGATTATAATTTGTTTCTATATAAGTCGACCGTTCCCGCTTCTATAGTCCCGGTACGGCTGATGCATACATCCATATGTGATTATTATCATGGTGGGGATTTATGTTATAATTATCTCGCCTAACAGATGGTTCAAAAAGTTGCAATTCACAACACAACCGATCAACCATACTAACTAAAGAAGGGGTGTCATTATGAACGCCATTAGCCCTTTTTATATGCGAATCATTGCGACAGCTGTTATGATCCTGATGGCCGTATCTGTCATCATCGTCAGACTCAAGGCCAGCAATCGCCCGGTGACGATTAAGAAAATTATTATTCCACCGCTCGGCATGGCAACTGGCTTCGCCATGTTCGTGGAGCCGCAGATGCGGATTTCCTTCCTTTACGGAGTCATCGCTTTTGCCGCTGGCTGGTTCCTGTTCTCCTATCCACTCATGCGTACCACTCATTTTGAGATGAAGGACGGACAAGTTTTTGCCAAAAGATCCAGCGGATTCGCCTTCATTCTGATCGGCCTGCTTGTCATCCGGCTGGCTCTGCATGAAGTGATCGAGCAATATATTTCCATTCTTCAGACGGGCTCACTATTCTTCATTCTCGCATTCGGAATGATCTTGCGCTGGCGACTCTTTATGTTGAAGAAATATCGCGCCATTACGAACGAGACTGATATGAACCCGGTAAATCCGGAAACATAAGAGCGATTAACCCTATCTTAAACAAGATTGGCAGCTAGAACAAGGGGGCGTGAACAGGGCAGCATTACTTTCTTCCCTTTGGTTTTAGCTCCATCTGCCTAGCTTCAGGAAACGTCTGTATTGTATTTTTCTAACTGGACATATCTACAACTGGGAACTATAATGGCAAGTGTAATCCGTAATTCAATAGTTCAGGGGGGCTGGAATTGGCCGGCTGAGATTGTATCCCACAAGAT
>DASYFA010000148.1:0-6119 GCA_036498705.1 Paenibacillus sp. | reverse complement strand
TAGGTTTCTTCCGTATAGAACATGTTCAAGGCGATCGTTTCACATTCGGGATTAATCAATTTGACCCGCTCACACATCAGATCCGCTTTATTTTGCCCAATCGTCGTTGTCAGCGCATGAATTTGCCTATTAATGTTCGTTATATCAACAACATCCTTGTCGATCAGAATAATACGGCCTACTCCGGTCCGAGCCAGAGCTTCCACCGCCATCGAACCAACTCCGCCGATCCCCAGCACCGCTACCGTGCTATTTTTTAGAATATCCAGCCCTTCTGCTCCGATGGCCAGCTCTGTCCGTGAAAATTGATGAAGCATGATTCATATACCTCCCATTAGCCCTGACGATAAATTCAATTTCCTGTATGAGTTGTTTAAAAAGCCCTCTTTGATCACGAAGGAGTATTGATAGCTTATCGACATCGAATCTTGAATTCAGCCGGGCCTTCCGGTGCTCACGTACCAACTACGTACGCTCCGCTCCTCACGCCCTAACTTCATCCAACCTTCTCGGTGCTGAAAGTCTGACTTTTTAAACACGCACTGTATGCAAATTAACAGTTATTTAATATACAGAAGATTGTCTCGTTTGTCATCATATCATCCAGATGTATCTCTGCTCAAGATTATACACCAGTTTTACACAAATTACATTTAAACAATCAGCTTAATGGGTATTTTACATAGTGTCCGTATTCATAGTGACAAATTGAAGCGCTTAGGGCTCTTATATAAAAAGGACCCACCCCGCCCAAGCAGAGTAAGGTCCTTCTGTATAACACGTTATAAGCAGGCTAATCGGACAGATGCCCGAGGCTGCTATATTTATTTTGCTGCTACAGGCGGCTTGGTAGCCACTTTGATGTGCAGTTGCTCCAATTGAGGAGTATCTACCTCGGACGGTGCGTTCATCAGCAGATCTGTCGCGCTCGCCGTCTTAGGGAATGCAATCGTCTCACGCAGGTTGGAACGGCCAGACAACAGCATAACCAGACGGTCGAAACCGAAGGCGATACCGCCATGTGGTGGAGTACCATACTCAAATGCATCCATCAGGTATCCGAATTTGTCCTTAGCTTCCTCTGGCGACAAGCCGATTGCGTTGAACATCTTCTCTTGAACGTCGCGTTTATAAATACGCATCGAACCGCCACCGACTTCATAGCCATTCAATACAAGGTCATAGGCTTGAGCCAGAATCTTACCTGGGTCTGTATCGAACAGTTCCAGGTCTTCTTCGCGTGGACGAGTGAACGGATGGTGTTCCGCTACATAGCGCTTCTGTTCTTCATCCCAACCCAGCAGCGGGAAGTCAACTACCCAAGCGAATTTGTAGACATTGTCATCGATCAATCCGAGATCACGTCCGATCTTCAGACGGAGTGCACCAAGTACATCGGCAACGACCTTCTTATTATCCGCAGAGAAGAGTAGCAAGTCACCTTCTTCAGCTCCGGTACGCTCTTTCAGAATCTCGATTTCTTGCTCGCTCAGGAACTTCACGATCGGTCCGCGGAAAGTTCCTTCCTTCACCTGTACCCAAGCCAGACCTTTGGCACCATAACGGGCAGCATAAGGTCCGAGATCATCGATATCCTTACGACTCCAAGTTCCGCAGCCCTTCGCATTAAGAACCTTAACCTCTCCGCCTTTCTCAATGACAGAGGAGAATACCTTCACGCCGCTTGTAGCGACGATATCGCTAACGTCTACGAGTTCCAGACCAAAGCGAAGATCCGGCTTGTCCGAACCGTATTTACCTATAGCATCGGCATAAGTAAGACGCTGGAACGGAGTTTCAATGTCGATCCCCTTTGTTTCCTTGAACAGACGAACAACCAGCTTCTCCATCATTTCCAACAGCTCATCACGCGACAGGAAAGAGGTCTCAATGTCCACTTGAGTAAATTCTGGCTGGCGGTCAGCACGCAAATCCTCATCGCGGAAGCAACGAGCAATTTGATAATAGCGCTCAACGCCACTTACCATAAGAAGCTGCTTGTACAACTGTGGAGATTGCGGCAAAGCGAAAAATTCACCCGGATGCACACGGCTAGGAACGAGATAGTCGCGCGCACCTTCCGGAGAGCTCTTCGTCAAGATTGGAGTCTCTACTTCGATGAAGTCTTCTCCATCGAGGAAGTCGCGGAATACCTTGGCTGCCTTGGAGCGAAGCAAGAGCGTCTTCTGCATTTCAGGACGACGCAAATCTAAATAACGATATTTCAGACGCAGTGATTCATCCACTTCCACTCCATCTTCGATGAAGAACGGAGGTGTCTTCGCTGCGTTCAACACTTCGATCTCTGTAATTTGCACCTCGATGTCGCCGGTTGGCATATTCGAGTTGATTGTCTCAGCATCGCGCTCTACTACTTTACCGCTGACTGCAAGGACATATTCGCTGCGCACTCTGTCAGCAATCTTAAGCGCCTCGCCGGAATAAGCAGGGTTGAATACGACTTGCACTAGACCGCTGCGGTCACGCAGATCGATGAATAATACGCCGCCCAAGTCGCGACGGGTTTGAACCCAGCCATTCAGCGTAACTGTTTCTCCAATGTTCGCGGCGCTAAGCGTTCCGCATTGATGAGTTCTTTTCATGATATTATCTCCTTTATACTTTTATGAGAAAAAGCTCAATTGAAGCTCTTGATCATTTCATTACTTCTTCAATTCTTCAGCCAGTTCGCTCAGCTTCACGATACGCTGTTCACCAGTCTCCATCGATTTCAACGTAATCTCACCACGTTCCAGCTCGTCATCTCCGAGAATCGCAGTAAACTTAGCCTGCATTCGGTCTGCCGATTTCATCTGTGCCTTAATCTTGCGTCCCAGATAATCGCGGTCCGCTGAGATGCCTGCCTGACGCAGCTTGGCAAGCTGAATTGTAACCTCTTTGTCGGCTGCCTCGCCTAGTGCCACGAGATAAATATCAAGTGGTCTGATCCCGCTGATTTCGATCTCCTGCTTCTCCAGAATTAGAGCAATACGCTCCAGACCGATCGCCATGCCGATACCCGGCTGATCCGGGCCGCCCACTTCACTAACAAGTCCGTTATAACGTCCGCCGCCACCAATCGTATCGATCGCACCGATTCCCTGAGCTTTATATTCAAACGCAGTGTGCGTGTAGTAGTCAAGCCCGCGCACGAGGCGAGGATTGATGACATATTCAACCTCCATTGCGGTGAGTAACTCCTGTACCTTAGCAAAATGCGTTGAGCACTCTTCATCCAAGCTGTTCAGAATGGAAGGGGCATTTACGAATTTCTCTTGATCCACCTTGCAGTCGAGGACACGCAGTGGGTTGCGCTCCATCCGAGACTGGCAATCCTTGCAGAGCGTATCCTTCATTGGAGTAAGGAAATCGAGCAGAGTCTGACGATAAGCAGCACGGCTCTCCGCATTTCCCACCGAGTTAATCTCCACCTTAACATCCTGAAGGCCGAGCTCACGACAGAACTGATAACCGAGCGCCACTACTTCTGCATCTATCGCCGGATCTGTCGCTCCGAACGCTTCAATACCGAATTGGTGGAATTGTCTTTGCCGTCCAGCTTGTGGACGCTCATAACGGAACATTGGTCCGATATAATACAACTTGCTGACATCTGGTTCCCCGTACAGCTTGTTCTCCACATAGGCACGTACAACCCCTGCAGTGCCCTCCGGGCGTAATGTCATGCTGCGATCACCCTTGTCCGTGAAGGTGTACATCTCCTTCTCGACGACGTCTGTAGTCTCGCCAACACCACGTTCAAAGAGTGATGTTTGTTCAAATATCGGTGTACGAACCTCTTTATAGTTGTATCGCCGACATACATCGCGTGCTTTATCCTCGATGAACTGCCATTTTTCCACCGTGCCTGGCAACAAATCCTGCGTACCTGTCGGTTTCTGAAAAGCCATAATATCGATCCTCCATCGTTATGAATTGCTCGAAAATAAAAAAACTCCCGCCCCTGTCATCTATAACAGGGACGAGAGATTATATTTTCATATCACCCGTGGTACCACCCACATTCCGAATACGTGCAAGAGAATTCACTCCGTATACTGCACTTATGTACTGTATACATACAATCTCGCCAGCATTCGCTTCATACGGTTAACGCCCGTTAACGCTGCACGTCTACTAAGCATTCTAAGTAATTACAATTGCAAATGCCTTTCGTCGCCAGTTCTCGGGGAAGTCCTTCCTTCAATCATCAACCAGAATCCTTCCAGCCAGCTGCTTCAATTGCAGTGCGGTGATGCCGCCATACAGCATATTGAACAGTCAGGGATTCCTCTCTGCGGGTGTGGGGCTGAAGTACTCGTCCCGTCATCAAATCGGTATGTGGTTCAAACTTCTCGGTGCTGAAAACCAAACTTTTTGAACTCTCATTTAAACAAGTATCAAACTAATATATATTTTTTGATTTTAAGTAACTAATGCGACAAAGTCAAGCCCCAGATAAAAGAAAAAAACCTGTTACCAACGGGGTACAGGTCCAAAAGGTATATATTAAAAAGGGGGTCATGTCTTTATTATAAACAGGCTATGTTAAAGGACTGTGAAGCTAATGTTACAGTTAGATTACAAAGATCAAATATCAGTCGATTCAATATAAGCGCCCAAAGACCGCAATTTATGAACGATGTTTTCATACTGGTCATCACTTACTTTAGTGCTGAGCGTATATTGGAACCTGTCCATCTCACCTGCCGCTACGTCGTCCAGCGCATCATCTCTGACCGTATTTTCATGATCAGCATCTATTTCATTCTGACCATCCTCCATGTCAACGAGATGGTACAATCCTTGCGCAGATAACGTCGCCGGACCAGTTCCAACTATAAAGCCATTGTTGCTCATCGGATAGAAGGCAAGTGCAGTCAAATCGCTGCGAGCTACTGAGTCGGACAATCGCCCGACCTCAACGTCATCGGTCTGAAAAGCCATCAAGCTTGCTCTTGCGCCTTCAGCCTCATCCTCATTACGGAAATAAGCTTGTAAATACTTGGACATCCTTAATCACTCCCTAGCTTCATCCAACTGAAGCGTTTTGAAAAAACGCACATCGGAAGCATAAGCTTCGGTGCTGAAAACCGAATTTTTTGAACTCAAATTTCATGAAAAGACATGACCTTGCACTCCTGCTTAACGACGTGGCAAATATTCTCTTGAAGGTCTGGATTCCCGCAAAGATTCGAACTCATCCTTCTGTCCGGACTTCGCCAGCATTCCAGCTTCACCGCTGCCACCCGCCGGGATGAGCGAGAGGCTTTGCCATACTTTTGATTTTAAGGATTGGCGCATAACAAATAGGCTCCCTTACTGAACATCTTCTATGCGGCAAAATGCTTGTCCAAAAAGTCATCATGATCGAACCAATCGCGGTGACTTTATTGAACTCTTTACATAGAAGGGTATCCAGTGAAGGAGCCCTTTATCCGTGATATATAACAGTGATCAATAACCGATCAAACGTTAGGGCTATCCAGCACAATCGTAACAGGTCCCCAGTTCGTCAGTGCAACGTCCATATTGGCTCCGAATTGGCCGGTTTCTACCACAAGCCCTTTCTCCCGTAACATCTCATTGAAGCGGTTATAGAGTGGCTCGGCTTGCTCCGGTCTGGCCGCAGCAATGAAGCTAGGACGCTTACCCTTGCGACAATCCCCATATAGCGTGAACTGCGATACAGATAAGATCGCTCCCCCGATATCTGTCACGCTAAGATTCATTTTGCCTTCTTCGTCTTCAAAAATCCGTAATCCAGCAATCTTCTCGGCAAGATAAGCGGCTTCTTTCTCGGTATCCTCATGCGTAATTCCGACGAGCAGCATAAGGCCTTGCCCAATGGAGCCTACAACCTCACCTTGTACCGTAACATTAGCTTCTTTACACCTTTGTAGGACGACTTTCATTTTTGCATTAACTCCGTTCTCATGTAAATGCTATTGCATGATCCGATGTACTGTATAGACATCCTTTACTCGTTTGATCTTCTCGACGACGGACTGTAAATGATCCGTATTCCGAATAAGGATCGTCATATGAACCTGCGCCATTTTATTCTTATCCGAGCGCCCCGACACCGCGGAAATGTTCGTCTTGCTCTCCGATACGGC
>DASYFA010000147.1:0-3721 GCA_036498705.1 Paenibacillus sp. | reverse complement strand
ACACACCATCCCGCTTCCACCCTGTAAATATCGCCTCAAGTATTCACCCGTCCGCGATGCTTCGCAATGAATGATATGCTGTGGCTCTCCTGTATAGACGAGTTCTCCGCCCTCTTGACCAGCCCCCGGGCCCAGATCAATGATCCAATCCGCCTGCGTCATCCAGTCCAGGTTATGCTCAATCACTATAACGGTACTGCCTTGATCCACCAGTCCCTCTACCGTTGCCAGCAGCTGCCGGATATCCGACATATGAAGCCCTGTCGTCGGCTCGTCAAGCACATAGACCTCACTGCGGCGCTCCATTTCCTTGGCAAGCTTAACCCGCTGCAGTTCTCCCCCGGACAATGTACTTAAGGGCTGACCCAACGACATATAACCAACGCCAGCGGATTGCAGGCGCGCCAGAATTTGCAAAATATTCTTCTCCGTAAAAAATTCGCTAGCTTCGTCCACCGATAACTCCAGCACATCGCTAATATTTTTATTACGCCAAAGAAACGATAGGACCTCCTTGTTAAATCTACGTCCCTTGCAGGCTTCACATACCGTTTCAATGGAGTCCATAAAGGCCAAATCGGTGCTTATCCTCCCCGTTCCTTTGCATTCCGGGCATGCCCCGCGCGAATTGAAGCTGAACATGGACGGCTCTGCCTGATTATTGGCCGCGAATAGATTCCGGATCAGATCGAACATGCCGGTAAAAGTAGCGATATTAGAACGATTCGAAGCATGAACGGGCTCCTGGTTGATATAAACCGCATTCGGGACAATACTTCTGAGCACCTGGTTCACTAGCGTGCTTTTGCCCGACCCGGCTACTCCCGTGATCACAGTCATCACTCCGTTAGGAATATCTACAGACACGTCCTTCAAGTTGTGCAAGTTAGCATTGCGGATTGGCAACCAGCCGACAGGACTTCTTAAAATCTGTTTAAAGGCAGGCCTTTGATTTAAAAAAGTTCCTGTTAACGTGCCCGACCTCAGCAAACCTGGAAGATCACCTTCATATACCACCTGCCCGCCCTGTGCTCCCGCCTTCGGTCCCATTTCGATCACATGCTCAGCGATTGCGATGACATCCGGATCATGCTCGACGATGACAATGGTATTGCCCTTATCTCTTAATCGCATAAGAAGCGTATTAATCTGATCGATGTCATGCGGATGCAAGCCGATGCTCGGCTCATCAAAAATATAAACCAGGTCGCTTAAGCTGCTCCCCAGCTGCCGCACCATTTTGATCCGCTGCGATTCACCGCCCGATAAGGTAGCAGTTTCCCGGTTCAAGCTCAAATATCCAAGGCCGATGGACAGCATCTGCTGAAGACGAAGCGTAATGGTTTCTACCATGGTCGCCGCTGCCGGAGCTTGAATCGTATGCATAAAATCAATCAGCTCGCTAACCTGCATCCCCGTACACTCGGCGATGTTCTTCCCGTTAATTCGACTGGCCAGGACCTCGGCATTCAGCCTTGTCCCTTGGCATTCCGGACACACTCCTTGTCTCACCACACGCTCAATCTCTACCTTATACAGCTTGGAGTCCCTGGAGTCCTTGCTCAAAAAGCTGCGGGTGATGCGGGGAATCACTCCCTCATACAACGAGGTTGTCGGCCATCCTTCTGTCGGATGAGGAGGTTTAAAGCCTGATTTGTACAGTAGTGTATCCCACTCTTCTTCTGTAAAATCCTTCAGCTTCTTATCATTGTCGAACAGTCCGGTACAAACGTACCGCTTCCAGCGGAAATCACCGGGCCGGAAGGTTGGAAAACAGATCGCTCCCTCGTTTAATGACTTTTCCCGGTCGATCAGCTGCTGCGTATCAATTTCCTTTGCGATGCCCAGCCCCTCACATCTCGGGCACATCCCCTGCGGATTGTTGAAGGAGTAAACCTCTGCTTCACCGATATAAGGCTGGCCAATCCGAGAGAATAGTAGGCGGAGCAAGGAGTAAATATCCGTGATGGTACCTACCGTTGATCTTGAGTTTCCACCAATGCGCTTCTGGTTGATGATTATGGCAACCGGGAGGTTCTCGATCGCATCTGCATTCGGTTGTCCGTAATGGGGAAGCCGATGGCGAATAAAGCTCGAATAAGTCTCATTTAGCTGACGCTGCGATTCCGCAGCAATGGTATCGAACACGAGCGCTGACTTTCCTGAGCCGGAGACGCCGGCAAATACGGTGATCTGCTTTTTGGGAATGTCTACACTGATATGCTTCAGGTTTTTCTCACGTGCTCCAATAACTTTGATCTTGTCATTCATCCTTGTATTTGGCATGTGGCATTGCACTCCTTTTTCAGGCTTTTTGTCTGTCTGTAAGGAATAGCATATACTTTTAACACGACAACTCTTGTCTTGTTTAAGCAAATTATTAATTTGGGGGAAATCATGTCCAAGACTAAGCTACTGTTTGACCTGATTATGTACGTGAATTCCAGGCGAAGCTTTACAGCCCAGGAGGTCGCCAATGAGTTTGGGGTTTCCGTCCGTACCGCGCATCGCTATTTAATGGAGATCAGCGAAATGGGCGTGCCCATATACACGGAACAAGGCCGCAACGGAGGATACCGTACACTTAAAAATAGAGTGCTTCCACCGGTTTTATTCGATGAGAACGAAGTCCTGTCCATCTTTTTCGCCTTCCGTTCGCTGGCGTTCTATGAGTCACTGCCCTTTGACACGAATATCGAATCGGCTTCAAGAAAGCTGCTTGCAGCGCTGCCGGAAGATACCAGGAAGAAGATCAGCCAACTGGAGACTGTGCTGTCCTTCTGGAATCCCAAGCGAGGCCTGACCGCCCCTTATTTAAAAGAGCTGATCGAAGCCGCTGCCGAGAACCGGATCATCACGATAGCGTATCAGTCCAAGAGCGGAGATAAAGAGAGAAATGTGGCACCCATCGGGGTTTATACGAATGACGGATTATGGTATATGCCTGCTTATGATATGGACAGCGCTAGAATTCAACTGTTTCGAGTGGATCGTATTTTGTCATTAACAGTTATGGAGGACACGTATAAGGTGGGGACGGAACTAAGGGAATGGCTGCAGAGTTATGCCATCTCCTCCCCCGTCCGTCTGGTGGTGGAATTAACCCGGGAGGGAATACGGAGAAGCCGGAGCAAACCCTGGTATGAACCTATCTTGCTCGAAGAGGAGCGCGAGGATGGAATCGTCGGACTAATCGACACGGTGATCGACCGCAACGAAATCCCATTCACCGCTGAATTTTTTAGCCAGTTGGGGAAGGAAGCGAGGGTCGTCGAACCACAGGAAATTATCGATCACATTCGTTGCCATGCGGAGGAGCTGTTGGCGCATTATCAATGAACTTCAAGGATTCGATAACGGCCGTATTATGAAAAACCCATGGCTTGCATGAGACCACTGAAAAACATACTTTTTTTCTCTAGCGATTCTAACGAATCACAAAAAAGACATCCAGTTCCCATTTTTCTGGGGTGGATGTCTTCTTTTTTAGCCTAAGCCCACTGTATCTTACTGTAATTCTTAATCCGCTAACTTTAATATCCGCTTTAAATTCACAGCGAATATTGCCATTGCACCTTGCATTTCCATGCCAATCAGACCCGAGGATGTGGCTACATCATACCCGTGTCCATGTTTAAGTTCGCTGTTCTTCGCTTCAATTTTGTAACGTTCCTTAGATTTCGTTTTAAAGTATTCCGTCTCTTGGAATGCCATCTGTTCC
>DASYFA010000146.1:0-11349 GCA_036498705.1 Paenibacillus sp. | reverse complement strand
TCACTTTCAAATCTGTACTGGGGGAGAAACACGTTCACTTGCCCTCCTATCAATACCTTACTTATTCCTCCCGCGAAAAAAATCATTTCGCAAGGGTCTATTTAAGTACGCGTATATGACATGGTAATGCATCGGAACGGTTCAGATCAGGCTCTCTCTGGAAACAGAGAGGGCCTTTCTTGTGTCCTCCCAACTGAACTGAGTAAGCGGCGTATCGTACGCCCAAGGAGGAATCGCTATGAACAAATTGAACAAGTTGAAAAAAGACAAAATGACAAAAGATATTACTGAACGTCTCATACAAGCATCGATCTCTATGGAAGAGGATATTCTTGATGATCTGCAGACCCAGCCTCAAGGACTAAGTGAAGCGGAGGCTAAAAAAAGACTTGAGACAACCGGAAAGAACGAGATTGCCCACGATAATACACCAGCTTGGTATATCCAACTGCTTGCCTGCTTTAAAAATCCGTTTATTCTGATTTTGCTATTCCTAGCTGCATTCTCCTATTTCATGGACGATGATATTGAAGCGGTCGTCATCATCACTACGATGGTTACCATCAGCGTCATCATTACATTTACGCAAGAATTTCGTTCGTCGCGGACGGCAGAGAAACTAAAGGCGATGGTTAAAACAACCTCAGCCGTGACCCGTCAGTCGGCACAAAAAGAAATCGATATGGAGCTTCTAGTACCTGGCGACATTATTCATTTATCGGCAGGTGACATGGTGCCTGCTGATGTAAGGCTGCTCCAGTCTAAAGATTTGCACGTTGGTGAATCATCTCTGACCGGGGAAGCAATGCCTGTAGAGAAGTTGGATACAATCCCGCGCGGGACATTAAAGATGTATAACAAACAGCATAATAAACCGCTGAATGCTCTAGAGCTTAACAATATTTGTTACATGGGCACCAATATCATCAGTGGTTCGGCCACTGGCGTTGTCTTATCGACCGGATCCGATACTTACTTCGGATCGATGGCCAGTACACTTGTCGGAAAACCGCCTCTCACTAGCTTTGATAAAGGCATTAAGAGCATTACCTTCGTCCTGGTTCGCTTTATGATGATCATGGTTCCTATTATTTTTGTCATTAATGGGTTCACCAAAGGGGATTGGTGGGACGCCCTCTTGTTCGGCTTATCGATTGCCGTAGGACTGACCCCAGAAATGTTGCCTGTAGTTGTCGCCGGAAATCTCGCTAAGGGTGCAGCTACCATGGCTAAAAATAAAGTGGTTGTGAAGCGCCTTAATGCGATTCAAAACTTAGGCGCAATGGATATTCTGTGCACCGATAAAACGGGAACATTGACCCAAGATAAAATTATCCTCGAAAAGCATCTAGACGTTACGGGTAATGAAAATAAGAAAGTACTAGAATACGCATATTTGAACAGCCATCATCAAACCGGACTTAAAAATCTGCTCGACGTCGCCGTGCTGGAGCATGCCGAGCTTAACCAAATTACAGGAGTAGAGGATAACTATATTAAGATCGATGAAATTCCGTTTGATTTTAACCGCCGTCGCATGTCGGTCGTTCTTGAGAAAAAAGGAAACGGCCACACCCTAGTATGTAAGGGAGCGATGGAAGAAGTACTTGGTATCTGTTCATATGTAGAGGAGAACGGCGAAAATATACCTTTAACCAAGGAATATATCAACAAAGTACAAAGCCTCGTCGATCGCATGAATAACGACGGCTTGCGGGTACTTGCCGTTGCCGTAAAACACAGCGGAGCCAGAGAAGAAGCCTATGGTGTGGCGGATGAGAAGGAGCTTGTTCTTGTCGGCTTCCTCGCTTTCCTTGATCCACCGAAGGAAACTGCCAAAACAGCCATTCTTGCCCTTAAAGAAAACGGCATCGAAGTAAAGGTAATCACAGGCGATAATGAAGCAGTTACCAGAAAGGTTTGTAAAGATGTAGGAATTAAGATAAACGATTTACTGCTAGGCAGCGCCATCGATGAATTAACAGATGAACAGCTTGCTGAAGTTGCAGAGCGGACAACGGTATTTGCCAAGGTCAATCCATTGCAAAAAGCAAGAATCGTTCGGGTATTAAAGAGCAAGGGGCATACTGTCGGCTTTATGGGAGACGGAATCAATGACGCCGTATCTTTAAAAGAAGCAGATGTAGGGATTTCCGTAGATACAGCCGTCGATATTGCCAAGGAATCTGCGGATATTATCCTGCTCGAGAAGAGCTTAATGGTCTTGGAGCAAGGCGTCATTCAAGGTCGCATCACCTTCGGCAACATGATCAAATATATCAAAATGACAGCGAGCTCCAACTTCGGAAATGTGTTCAGCGTGCTGGTTGCTAGCGCCTTTATTCCTTTTCTTCCGATGCTGCCTATTCATTTGCTGATTCAGAACCTGTTTTATGATATTTCACAGCTCTCCATTCCTTGGGATCGAATGGATAAAGAATATTTGCGTAAGCCACAAAAATGGAATGCTAAATCCGTTAGCCGGTTCATGATTTTTATTGGGCCGATCAGTTCCATTTTTGATATCACAACTTATGCATTAATGTGGTATATCTTCTCGGCAAACTCTATCGATCATCAAACTCTGTTCCAATCTGGATGGTTTATTGAAGGTTTGCTGTCACAAACACTCATCGTTCATATGATCCGGACAGAGAAAATACCGTTCTTGCAAAGCAGAGCCAGTGCCCCTGTCATTCTGTTAACCGCGTTGATCATGGGATTGGGAATATTCATTCCATTCAGCAGCTTCGGGTCCAGCCTCGGTCTTGAGCCATTGCCGATGAGTTACTTCCCATGGCTCGTAGTAACCTTGTTGTGCTACTGCGTATTAACCCAAATTATCAAAAAGTGGTATATCCGCAAATTCAACGATTGGCTGTAAGTCATATCTGAATTACTCTAGCAGCCCTAGTTCGGTCAACTACCGAACTAGGGCTGCTTAAATAATATTAATTATCCATCCGCATTGACCACAGTAACTGAATTGGAGTAAACTTCTCTTATATTCCAATAACCATGAAGAAGGGTAAGTAGATTTGCGTCCCAGGGACTTGCAGAGAGCCGGTGGAAGCTGCGAACCGGTGTCCAACGCAATATTGAATGGCCTTCTGAGTTGCTAACCGAACCGACGCTGTTATGCAGTAGGCTTAGCCGGGCTTCCCACCGTTATCAATGGGAACGGTATCCGAGAAATCGCCAGCCGATATCTTTCGTACCGTGAAGAGAACATCGCAAAACAGGAACTTTCCAGCCTAGAACTACATGGCTCTGATGCGCGGTGAATTAAGGTGGTACCACGATAACTTCGTCCTTATAGGAGCGAAGTTTTTTTTGTTTTTTTAGAGATTGTTTAACACGCACTTTAAGGAGGTGATGACCATGGAAGATGGCTGGTGGTGGTGTTCAAAGATTATGAAGTTTTGTTGTTGTAGCGATAGCTGTGCCATATCCATGACGGTCATCCCTCAGGATGGCTGTCTCCATTACAAGGAGGAATCTATCCATGAAAGAACGTATCCTAACTGGCGACCGGGTAACCGGTAAGCTCCATCTTGGACATTATGCGGGGAGCCTGCAAAACCGCGTCACCCTGCAAAGTAAGTATGAATCCTATATCCTGCTGGCCGATGTACAGGCGCTGACGACCCACTTTGCACATCCTGAGAGACTTCGTGAAGCTCTAAGAGGTATCACGCTTGATTATTTGGCGGCAGGCATCGATCCTGAGCAATCTACGATTTTCATACAATCGATGATTCCGGAGATCGCCGAGCTAACCGTCTTCTTCTATATGTTCGTTACTGTCAACTCGCTGCGCCATAATCCGACGATCAAAGCTGAATCCAAGAACAGCGGTCTAGATGAAATGTACTACGGCTTCTTGGGATATCCCGTCAGTCAAACGGCAGATATCTTGTTCTGTAAAGCGACGATCGTGCCTGTGGGTGAGGATCAGCTGCCGCATCTTGAATTAACCCGCAAGATTGCCCGCCGTTTCAATGAATTGTATCGTCCGGTATTTGCCGAACCACGTCCGATCATCAGCGAGAATTCTCGCTTAATCGGAACAGACGGCAACGCCAAAATGAGCAAAAGTCTCGGCAATGCGATCGAGCTCGATTCCACAGCCACAGAGGTCGAGCTGAAAATACGTAAAGCTGTCACGGACCCTTCCCGTATACGCAAGCACGATCCCGGACATCCGGATATTTGTCCGATCTACGCCTATCATCGTGCCTTCCGGCCTGAAGGAGCTGGCGAGATCCACGCCGAATGCGAGAAAGGAACGATCGGCTGCACCGAGTGTAAGCAGCATCTTACCACTGTGCTGAACGCCCTGCTGGAACCGATGCGTGAGCGCCGTTCCTTCTACGAATCAAGGCCTGGTGATGTCGATGATATTCTCAGCTCCGGCACGCGTAAAGCTCGTGAGATCGCCCGAGAGACCATGCAGGAAGTTCGAGAAGCGATGGGTATGAACTATTTCTGATATACAAATTTGTGCATTGTTCGAAAAGAGTGCTTTGCGGACTTTTTGAACAACCTCTATGAACGAAAAAGAGGGTGTCCCTGGGCAATGTCATGGCCTGGAGGGACACCCTCTTTGTTTTATTTTTGGTTCATAGCAATATAGATCATCTTCGCAACTTCCGCACGGGTAAGCTCGCCCTGTGGGTCAAATTGATGATTGCCTTTACCATTGATAATATTTTGCGCCTGCAGACGGCTGACCGCTTCCTTCGCCCAAGCTGAGATCTCAGCACTATCTGTGAAGACCGTATCTACTGTACCTGCCGAGGATTTATGCAAGTAAGACATCCAGCGGTCTATGACAACAGCCGCTTCCTCACGCGTAATCTCTGCCTGAGGACGGAATGCGCCTCCGCTTCCTTGGATTAGTCCAAGCTCTGCAGCCACAGTCACATAACCTCCGTAGTAGGCGTTCAAGGCTACATCATTAAATGGTGAAGCCCCTTCTCTTGCTTGCATTCCCGATGCCCGAACGAGAAGCGTGACGAAGTCGGCACGGCTAATCTTCTGATTTGGCTGGAAATGCTGCGAATCAACGCCGGTGATCACATGCTTGGCAGTCAGCTTCTGAATGAATTCCTGGGCCCAAGTACCTGTTACATCCGCAAAAGTCTTATGGTACTCAAGTACAGCGAATGATGATAGCTGATCGGTTGTAAATTCCAGGCTGCCTTGATCAAAGGTACCGCCTAAATATGCTGCTTGACCACCAGAAATCCGATAAATCCCGGCATAGTCCCAGTTAAGCTGTTCTGGAGCGAGCCTTCTCTCCACCTTAACCGGTCCACCAAGAAGCTCAATCGGTATCTCTCGACCTGCTTTCACGGCAATCATTCGAAGTGTATAGACAAGACCCGTGGAGCGGTAATCTGGATTACTATTCAAAGCTTTCTGCAAATCAGTCTGAAGAGATGCATTGGTAATCGTCTCGATATACAATGTGACCTTATCCGCTTCGATTGCATCACTCGTCAGTGATGTTGCAGGAATCGTGAGGCTAACAGACCCAGCTTCAATTCGAATCGTCAGCTTGCGCTCTTGTAATTGTCCCAATAGTGCTGCGTCCAAATCAAGCTTGGCCGTCTCTCCCGCACCCTGCAATTGAATCAGAATCGTTCCGTCTGCGGCTTGGAGCGCCTGCTCCAGAACCGGCTTACTGACAGAATAAGCACCGTCTTTACCCGCTACAGCTACAATAACTCCATCTTTCAGCTGGCTGGAGGAATCAGGTTTTGGGGTGGTTCCTCCATTGCTACCCGCGCCCGGAGTAGTTGTTCCCGGATTTGGATTTGGGTCTGGCTTCGGCTCAGGATCAGGACGACTTGGCTCTGTTGCGCTCCCTGTATAGAATCCCCAAATATCGGAGATGACACTACCGCTGAACTCGTCATTTGCTCGAACATACCACTGATAGTAACGATCAGAGGTAAGACCGCTCCAAGTAACTGAAGCATTGGCACCGCTCACTACCTGAGCCTTCTGACCGATAAGCTGGTTGGTATAGACCTTCACACCGATATAATCCGTAGCAACACGCTTCGTCTTCGGCTGCAGATCAAGATCCAGCGAGAACTCATCTTTGCCTGGATATATTTCCGGATCATAATAATTGTAATCATCTAAATAAGGCGAGTAAGTCTTAATATGCAGCTTGTTATTCTTCATATCGAACTGCATCAAGCGGATATATCCGAGTCCACCTTCCTCTGCACCCTGATAATCAGCCAGCATTTGATATACCTTACGATCGTTGATACCGTCCCCGTTATCATCCAGCTCATCAATCTTCAGCTGTGCATCATGATAATGACCACTCAAGGCAGCAATCACGTTCTTATTAGGCTTAATTACCTTCTCGAAGATTTGATCCGCGATCGGAGCACGATTGTTCGATACGAGCAAGTATTCATGTAAAGCCAGAATCGCCTTTCTCTCCGGATATTTGGCGACAACCTGATTCATCCATTCAATCTCTTTGTCACCCAATCCCCAACCCATATAGACGATGATAAAATCATTGCCTCCTGCGGATACAAGGTCATAGTGACCACGGTTATTATCGTATGAGCCAGCGAATGTCGGCATCTTTTTGAATCTGTCCTCACCAAAGTACTTCCAGTAGTTCGTATAGTCATTTTGCTGGTGGCCTACATCATGATTGCCAGCCAGTACGCCATAAGGAATGTTGGCATCCTCAAGCACCTTCATATCCTTATCTGCTTCCAGCCACTGATACTCCTGATACTCCTTATCGACGATATCCCCGGTGTGAATCACGTATTTCAATTTGATCTTGTCCTTATTTTCGGCGATCCACTGCACATTCTTCTGATAAATATACGGATAGTCCTGTGAGTAATACTGTGTATCCGACATCCATAAGAAGGAGAAATCATAAGGATCTTCACTGACCGGCCCTGATTTGGAGGCAGCAGCGATCTCATCTTGAATCATGATCTGTATCGTATTGGCCTTCGCCTGATTGATCATGTAGTCACCAGCCAAGACAGTAGCGCTAAGCTCAAAATCTTCTGTCCCAGCAATCTTGTAGACAAGCTGCTCCCAGCGCTGTTCAGTCTTACTCCAGGCATACAGACTGACTTTCCGTCCTTCAAGAGAATGCCCGTTCCATACGATGTCTACTTGATCGGACGGATTAATAGACGGATCCAGAGTAATCTCATAACGCTGATACGGGAACTGATCCACCGCATCATTCACCAAATACTTGCCGTCCACCGCGCGGATATCTTCATAATCCTGAGCAGTCAAAGCCTGCTCTCCTTGCGGAACCATCATCTTTGGCGGTTCGGTATCGGAGGCATTCTTATAACCTGTGAATCCCTCCGAACGGTTCCCGTCATATTTAAATCCTCGATAGAAGAATACATCCATCAAATCTTCAGTCGGGTCCGTCACGTTAACGGTCAGATCTGGGTGAAGCGGCACCTTCTCCTGGCCTTGCTGAGGAGATATGAGCTCCGGCTGATTCGGGTTCTCATTAGGCACACTGAAGTGAATCGTCTTCTGTGACTTATTGCCCACTTTATCGGCGGCTTCCAGGAAGAGAACATGCTCTCCACCCTTTAATTTCCCGGACGAAGTGGCATAAGGCAAGGCAATGGATTGATCATCCAGTTTGGCATCAAGCCGATCAATCCCTGCCCCATGATCCTCCGCACTCCCATCGATTGTGAATTCACCGCGGTATTCCTTACCATCCTCCACAGTTGCCTGAATGAAAGGAGCGGTATTATCAACAATAACCGTAGACGTTAATTCATCGGTGTTGTGCAGCAGCTCAACAGTATGCTCTCCATCAGCTATTTTACGGGTATCCCATGAAAAAGCCTTGGACTTAAGCATCTCTGGCGTCAAATTGAACTGGAAGCCAATCCATTCCTGTTTGCCGGTGCTGTCTCCCATCTTGATCTCTTTATCGCGTACTGCATATTTTGGATCCCATATTTCAGTGCCATCGGCGAGAAGCAACCTGACATTTTTAATCTCGAAATCATCCTTGTTCTCCTCGACCCGATCGTCAAATGGTGAGGACTTGGAGCCGGAGCGAATATATATGATATTATCGTCTCCCAATTGCAGACGGCTGGCTTCAATCGGGAATGATAGTGTCGTGTAACTGGTGATTGGATCCATGAATGTATATAGGATCGTCTTGTCTTTTAATGCTGGATCTCCCATCGTAATCGCATTTTTAAAATAATAATCCACACTATTCGCTTCAAATACGAAGTAAGCGTCCTGCTCAAGCGCCGGGAAAGTATCCTGCTTGTTCAAGGCTTGTCCATCTACACGAAGCTGCAATTCATCCGGACCTGCTTGTTCAGCTGTGCCTTTGATCGTCAACTCCCCGTGGACAACCTCCCCATCCTTCACATTCAGACGAAGCGGTGAATGATCAGGACCGCCCACCACGTTAACCCTTACAGGGTTAGACTGAACCTCATTCGCACCGTCCGAGACTACGAAATAGTATTCAATATACGAGCGACCGATTAAATCGGCTGATGTTAATTTATAGTGATACAGCTTATCGTTATAGTCTTCTGTCAGATTATGTCCAACGTATTCCGGCTGCTTGTCAGAGTGAATAAATACCTGTACAGAGGCAATCTGTCGATCATCCTTGGCAAAGGCCTGCAAATGGAGCGTATCCGCCTGATCGACTTCAGTCACTCCAGTCATGTCTTCTACTTCCGGTTTGATCGTATCTGGAACCACATGAACTGGAACAGCCGGCACCTGTGTAGGATCTACCATACCAGGAGTAGGTGAATTGATGCCTGAGCTAACCTTAATCATCGTCGTGCTACCATCTACAGGATATTTGAACTCAATTGCCTTATCTTCTTTTGTCTCATCTCCCGCAGTTCCGCCATCATAGACTATAGCATTATTATAATAAGCGGCTGAGATTTCTCGCTCCGTATTCGTCTTGATCACGACGCCTCTGGCGCCTGAGTTAGCCATTCCATCGCTCTGAATCTGGAATAGATTATCATTTAATACTAAATCGGTATGATAGAAATGGTTGAAATCGTCTACTGTATAATCGTTGTTCAAACCATTGATGATCCAGAAGACCACTGACTTCTGGACCGGAATTACAAAATCAGTTTTGGTCGAAGCCCATTTCACGTCTGATCCAACACCCTTATCAGGGTAGCGATAATAGATTTTGTAATTGTTGAAGTTTATCGGATGATCGGTATTGTTATATATTTCGATAAATTCATAAGCATCGGAAGATGTTCCCGTTACATTCGTCGAGTTCGGTACAAGCTCTGTCACCAGCAGTTGAGGCGCTTTATTCGCATTAAATTCTGGGATATTCACATTTACAGAATAGCTCTCCACTGTATTTCTGGCCCGGATCTTATAATCCAGTCTGGACTCTACCAGAGCAGCTGCCGGAATCTTAGCGCGATACTGTTCACCGCCCGAATTGCTCATCGTAACCACTGTATAACGTGCCTGTGAAGGTGTCTTGTACAATAATTGAACTTCTGGAATTGGATTGACGCCATCAGCAAGGTTCTTCACTATGGCTGAGATCTCCAAGTCCTGTACATTTACGGCTCCTACCGGTGAATGTATAATTTCAGGCAGAGCCCCTTGCGATCTCTGAGTCAACTGTTCATCCTGCACAATCCCTGGCGTTGCCTGGTTCTTCCCGGCGGTTGGAAGCAAGACCATGTCCGTGCTGTTCGTATCCGGAAGCTGGTACTCAATCCCCTTATTTACCGAGACATGTTCTTTATCGTAAGAAGCCGAGACGATAACACTGTTATCAACTACACTACGGATTTGGATATTGCGGGATGCGGTATTGGCCATTCCCCCGTTACCATTGATCCGGAATAGATTGACCCCTTCTACAAGATCAGCAGCCGCATTGAAATTACGGATAAAGTCTCTCTCATCAATCGACTCGTTCACACCATTCATAACCCAGAATACAATAGGTGAACGTGCTGGAATTGAGATATCAGATGCCGGTGTCCACTTGTCTTTATTGTTATAGTAGAAGTAATAATCTTGACCGAATTGAATCGTCTTGTCCGTGTTGTTATATACCTCTACATATTCGTAAGCGTCCGAGCCAGACACGTTTTCGGTGTCCGGAACTAACTCCGTGATTAGCAGCCGTGGAGAACTATTATCCTCTGTCCCTCCGTCAGACTGCTGCAGTTCAACGTGATATGTTTCCGACTGAACTAGCGCTCCATCCTGTTCGGTCGCTTCGATATAATAATCGAGCTGCTGACCGTCTAGCTTATCCGCTGGGATAACAGCCTGATATGTACTATCTTCTATCCAATCTAGTGTAATCGGAGCTTGAGGCTGTGCATCGACGACATAATACACTGCTGCCGTTACTGCTAGTCCCTCACTATTAATAGCAGCATCAATCCTATAATCCTGTTGCTTATATGCAGCAGTAGGGGCATGATTGATCTGCAATTCCATTGCCTTCGCCAATCCCGCTGGAACGACCAGTCCCATCAGTAAGCAGCTCATAACTAGTAATGAAATCCACCGTGTGCTTCGTACTGAAATCTTCAAGATCCTAACACTCTCCTTAGTCCATAATGTAAGCTCTTTGCTCTCTAGTCTCCCTTTGACACTTCTAATAGAGTACATCCGGTGTATTTGGACAGTATTATGGAATTGTTAAAAATAAATCTATTAAAATTAACTGATGTCAGGAAATTCACAGAATCTGCTCTTCCTCAAAAACAAAGCCGGCGGATATATACTCCACCGGTTTTGCACTCAATTTTAATATATTCTACGTGTCCTTCTTCGGATCCTTATAACAACAGGATGATAGCCAACAAATCGAATAATGCGAGCGGCAAAATGAAGGGGAAGAAAGTAGCGTGCGCCTTGCTGCTCTTGCTATGAACCCCACTCACCTTGAGAAACACCTTCTTGTCCGAGACTTTGATGATCGTCCCGTACAGAACAGCGCCCGTTTTTGTTTTGATTTTAACACGTTTATTTACAAATTTACGAGCTTGCTTATAGCCGACTGATGTCGCCAAATGCCTTCACCTCCTGTAGTGATGGCACAATATATGCATATATCCCTAGGGAAGTGTGGGCTAACGCCGACAACATCAATATGATGTTAGGCCTCCGTATTCCCACTATATAAGTTGAACTAATGATTATAAGGATGGTGGCAGCCGGGTGAAATGTTCTTCCGATCGCTGTTGTTCATGGATTTCTTAATTTCATAGAATCTAACGAGGTAGAAATCCATTCACAAAGGCGAACGCTACGCTTCTC